>CAYRHS010000007.1:0-37116 GCA_964424125.1 uncultured Burkholderiales bacterium | reverse complement strand
CAGCCGACCCTCGAGGAAGGCGCGCGCGTAGATCCCGGGCGCGGCATGGCCCTGGACGAAGACCTGGTCACCGGTGCCGGTCGCGTCCTTGCCCCGGAAGAAGTGGTTGAAGCCCACCTCGTAGAGCGACGCCGCCGAGGCATAGGTCGAGAGATGGCCGCCCAGGCCGTCGAAGCGTCGGTTCGCCCGGGCCACCATCACCACCGCGTTCCAGCGCACGAAGGCGCGGATGCGCTTCTCGAGCGCCTCGTCGCCGGGGAACCACGGCTCTTCCTCCGGGGGGACGGTGTTGATGTAGTCCTCGGAGACCATCTGGGGAACGCCGACGCCCTGCTTGCGGGCACGCTCCATGAGCCGCGCGAGGAGATAGCGCGCCCGCGGCCGGCCTCCGATCCCGATGACCGCGTCGAGCGACTCGAGCCACTCCCTGGTCTCGTCGGGATCGACGTCGGGAAGCTGGTGCACGGACCCGTCGATGAACACGCGTCCTCCTCGGTCGCTCGGTCGACCTCGTCCTCAGGTTAGGACCCGCTCAGGCGCCCGAGGTTTCGTCCTCCCCGAGGAACCCGTCGAGCAGGCGGGCCAGCTCGACGGGCCGGTCTCCCTGCACCGAGTGGCCTGCGCCGTCGACGACCTCGATTCGCAGGTTCGCGTGGCGACGCTGGAACTCGGCGACATCCTCGTCCCCGACGACGCCCGACTCCGAACCCCGCACGAGCAGCGCGGGTGCCTCGAGCGCGTCGACGTCGTCCCACTGCGGCGAGAAGCCGGTGTGCTGTCCGATCTCGCCGCCCCACGTCCGGTCGTAGCGCCACGCCCACGAACCGTCCTCGCGCTCGTACGCGTTGTGCAGGATTCCCCGGCGAAGCGACGATTCGCTGCGCGTCGGGTTGAACTCGATCGTTCGTGCGAGGAGCTCGTCGAAGCTGGGGAAGCTCTCCGGCCCGGCGACGAACGCGACGATCGGCTCCGCCTTCTCCCGGTCCGTTCCGGGCGTCACGTCGACCATCACCAGCCGCCGGACCAGCTCGGGCGCGCGCCGCGCGAGGGCGAGCGCCGTGAGTCCACCGAGTGACATGCCAACGATCATCCGCGCGCGCGGTGCCAGTGCTCGAACGACCGTCTCGACCGCGAGGGCGTTGATTCGGGGCGAGTAGTCGTGGTCGTCACGCCAGTCCGATCGCCCGTGACCGGGAAGATCCACCGCGATCAGCGGGCGGGCGAGCGCCAGGGCGACGGTGTCCCACGTGTGGGCGTTCTGGGCTCCGCCGTGGAGCAGCACCAGCTCGGGATCCGTCTCGCCCCAGGACAGCACGCTCACGCGATGGCCGCCTTCGACTTCCACCGAACAGCGAGCGACCGCGGGGGCACCGTGCCACGGAAGCCCTGCTTCCGCGGCGTTGTCGACGAGGAGCCCGAACTCGTCCCACACGATCGCTACGACCCGTCGGTTGCAGTCGTGTCGGTGGTGAATTGCGGGCACTCGGCACCCACGAAGTCGGAGATCCGCGCCGAGGCGTCCGTCACGGCCTGGACCTCCTCGGTCGTCGAGTTCTCGAAGGTCCGGCCCACGAGCAGGTCGGTCCCTTCGAGCACCGTCGTCACGTCGTCCCGGATTGCCTCGGGTGCGACCGCTTCGAGCTGCTCGTAGTACGCACGGATGGCGTCGGCGCCCTCCGCGGTCGTGGGATCGAATCCGGCCGTCGCCGACGGGGCTTGCTCGACGAGCTGGCAGAACTCCTCCACATCGCCGGTGGGGTTCCCGGAGGCGCCGTCATCGGCACCACCGTCGTTGCCGCACGCGGCCAACGGGACGGTCGCGCACACGACCGCGAGCACGATCGCAGCGCGCGACGCGACCCGGCGGAACGACGCTCGCATGGGCGGGCAGCCTACCGCGCCGGTCCGACACCGCTCGCCTGGGCATCGCCGTGGGAGACTCGATCGGTGGCCACCCGACGCCGTGTCGACCGATCGCAGGGACGCGAACGAAGTCGCGCTCCGCTCAGCTCCGGGCAGCGGCTGGTGATGCGGCTCGCACGCGCCGCAGGATCCACCTCGCGTCGGCTGGGGAGAGGTGGTGGCGCCGCGCTGCCGGGACGGGTCGCGGCCCGGCTCGCTCCGGGACTGCTCGAAGACCTGAACGACCAGCTCGGACACGGCAACGTGACCGTGACGGGCACCAACGGCAAGACGACGACCTCGCACCTGCTCGGCGCGATCGCCACCGAGGCCGGCTGGAATCCGGTCGCGAACCGCACGGGCTCCAACCTCGAGCGGGGCGTGCTGAGCGCGCTCATGCAGGCCGCCGGCTCCCGCGGCGTCATCCCCGACGCCGAGCGCCGGATCGGGATCTACGAGATCGACGAGGCCGCGCTCGTCCCGTTGCTCCCCCGCTTGCGTCCCAGGATCTCCGTCTTCCTCAACCTGTTCCGCGACCAGCTCGACCGCTACGCCGAGGTCGACTCGGTTGCCCGTAAGTGGCGCGCGGTGCTCGACGCGGCACCGGTCGCGCCCGCGCTCGTGCTGTGCGTCGACGACCCGCAGGTCGCGCGGCTCGCGGACCACGGACGCGACCGCGTCGTCACGTTCGGGGTCGACAGCCCCGAGGTCGCGCTCCCCGGTGTCGAGCACGCCGCGGATGCAAACTTCTGCGCCTGCGGCGCGTTGCTCGTCTACGACGCGTCGTACATGGGCCACGTCGGTATCTGGCGTTGCGACGCGTGCGGCCGACGGCGGGGCTCACCGGACGTCGTGGCCCGGGACGTCGAGATCCGCGCCGAGGGGACACGGTTCCTCCTGGAGCTCGAGGGGACCACCCGGCCGGTCCGGCTCGGCGTCACCGGGCTCTACACCGTCTACAACTCGCTGGCCGCGGCCGCGACGGGCATGCTCCTCGGCCTCCCGATCGACGACCTCGTGGAGCAGATCCAGTCCGTCGGGCCGGTCTTCGGTCGCCAGGAGCGCTTCGAGCTCCAGGGCAGGGAGGTCCGGCTCTTGCTGGCGAAGAATCCCATCGGGATGAACGAGGTCGTTCGAGCGCTTCGGGCCGACGACCAGCCGCTGCACCTGGTGATGTTCCTCAACGACGGGATCGCGGACGGCCGCGACGTCTCGTGGGTCTACGACGCGGAGTTCGAACAGCTCGCGGGCCGGACCGCGTCGGTCGTGGCCTCCGGGACCCGCGCCGACGAGCTTGCCCTGCGGCTGCACGTGGCCGGCATCGACCCCGACGAGGTCGTGCACGGCCTCGACACCGCCGTCGCTCGGGGCCTCGCGTCCACGCCCCCGGGGAAACGACTGGATCTCGTGCTCACGTACACGGCGATGCTCCACGTACGAGACGCCGTCGCCCGCCAGGCGGGCGCGGGCCAGTACTGGAAGGCGACCGGGTGACCACCGCCGAGCGTGCTGCGCCCCGGCAGGCGATTCGCGTCGTCGTGCTCTACCCGGAGCTCATGGACGTGTATGCAGACCGGGGCAACCTCCTCGCCGTGCAACGACGCGCCGCGCAGCTCGGGATCGGCGTCGAGGTGACACCGCACAACGTCGGTGAGCCGCTGCCCCCCGACGCCGACCTGGTACTCATCGGCGGCGGCCAGGACCGCGAGCAGCGCTACGTGGAAGCCGACCTGGCCGAAGAGCGCGAACTGCTGCGGGGATGGATCGACGACGGCGTCGCGGCGCTCGCGGTGTGCGGAGGCTTCCAGCTCTTCGGGCACTCGTACCGGACCGCGGACGGCGACGTTCTCCGCGGAGTCGGGATCTTCGACGTCGAGACGGCCGCGCCGCCACCCGGAGCGAAGCGCTGCATCGGCGACGTCCTCGCCTACTCCGAGTCGACGGGCATCGGCGAGGTGGTCGGCTTCGAGAACCACAGCGGGCGTACCCGGCTCGGCACATCAGCGGTTCCCTTCGCGCGAGTTCGCAACGGCTGGGGGAACAACGGCGAGGACGACACCGAGGGCGTCGTCCACCGCGAGGCCGTCGGCACCTACCTCCACGGGCCCCTCCTGCCGAAGAACCCGAAGCTGCTCGACCGGCTGATCGACGCCGCTCTCCGCCATCGCTACGGACCCGACGCCAGCTTGCCCACGCCGGGCGACGAGTGGGCCGAACGAGCCCACGCCGGGGCCGTGGCCGTCGCCCGCAAGCGCGGCCGCACAACGTTTCGGCGTCACCAGCGAGCGGCTGTTCCCGGGCGCTGAAGCGAGAACCGCTCGCGCTACCCGGCGGCGACTTCGGAACGGGCGCGCTTCGAGCCCGGGTACCACATCGCACGACCCCCGATGGTCATGAACGACGGCAGCATGATCATCCGCGTCACGAACGCGTCGATCACGATCGCGACCGCCATCCCGAAGCCGAACTCCTTGACGAGCGTTCCGGGCTGGAAGATGTAGGACGCGAAGACGAAGATCATCACGACCGCGGCAGCCACGACGGTGCGCGAACCGCGTGCGTGGCCGACGCGAGCGGCGCGCCTCGCGTCGTGCGACCGGTTCCACTCTTCGTCCATCCGAGATACGAAGTAGACCTCGTAGTCGTTCGACAAGCCGAACAGCACCGCGAAGATGACCGGCGCGAGGAGCGAGAGCATGGGGACGTTCTCGGGGACGCCCACCAACGATCGACCCCACCCCAGCGTGAAGAAGGCGGTGAACACGCCGTAGGTGGCGAGGATCGTGAGCACGTTGAATGCCGCCGCTTTCACGGGGATGAGGAGTGAACGGAACACGGCGGCGAGGATCAGGAACGCGATCAGGACGACGAGCATCACGAACATCAGCAGTCGGTCGGTGATGCGGGTGTCCAGGTCCACGAACACAGCGTTGGAGCCGCTCACCAGCGCGGTGAGGCCGGTGCCTGCGGTCGCCTTGGGAATCGTCTCGTCACGGAGCCTGTCCACGAGGTCGGCGGTCGCCGCCGCCTGAGCCCCTGTCGTGGGGATCACCTGGTAGACGGCGAGCGACTTGTCGGAGTTGAACGTCGCCGACGTCGCCGAGGCGACGCCCTCGGTCGACTCGGTGTCGGAGACCAGGGTGTTGATCTGGCTCTGGGCGTCGCTGTCGCTGCTCGGGACCTCGACCACGATCAGGAATGGGTTCGGCGACCCCGCCCCGAAGGCATCCGACTGGAGCTCCCACGCCTTGTATTGCGTCGAACTGGTCGGAAACAGGCTGTTGTCGATGGGGCCGAGTCGGAAGTCGCCGGCGAAGACGGGAATCGCCAGCACCAACAGGATGATCGTCCCCGCCGGGAACGCGAGCTTGGCGTACTTGGTGACGAAGGCGGCCCACCGCGTCCCGATGGTGGGTCGCTCGTCACCGGGCTTGCGTTCCCAAGGCAGCTCCGCCCGGATGATGCGGTGACCGACGAGACCGAGAATCGCGGGCTGGAGCGTGACCGCCACGAGCACGACCACGACCACCGCGATCACGACCGCGTACGCCATCGCGTTCACTGCCGGCACCTGGAAGATGAGCAAGGCGAACAGCGCGACGACGACGGTGGATCCTGCGGTCAGCACGGCGCGGCCCGCCGACGAGATCGCCTGACCGGCGGCCTCGATGGGCTCGGTGCCCCGCGCCACATCCTCCTTGTATCGACCCACGACGAAGAGCCCGTAGTCGATCCCGACTCCGAGGCCGATCATCACGGCCGCCGTGTTCGAGATGGTCGGGACGTCGACGATTCGTTGCAGGAGCTGGAGGAACGACGTGGCTACGAACACGCCGATTACCGCGCCCAGCACGGGCCACGCGAACGACCACCAGGTGCTGAGCGCGAAGAGGAGCACGATCAATGCCGCGAGCAGCCCCAACAGCTCGACGCTCTCGCTCAGGTTGACCGGCTGTGCGCCGGGGAGCGTTCCACCAAGCTCGATCTGGAGATCCGACGACTCGTACTTCTGGACGGTCTCCTGGAGCTCGTCGAAGGCCGGAACGCCATTGTCCTCCAGGTCGTTTATCGGCACCGAGTAGAGGACGTTCGACAGCGCCGTTCGCTGGTCCGACGAGATCGAGGCTGGGCTCGAGGACGAGCTCGGGGTCGTGACCTGGGAGACCTTGTCGAGCTTCTTGATCGCGGCGACCGTGTCTGCGATGGCGGTCTGCACCGAGCTGTCGGCGACCGTCGTCCCGCTGCTCGTCCGGTAGACGACCGTGGCGCTCGTTCCCGCGGCAGCACTGAAGTTCTCCGAGAGGAGATCGAGCGCCTCCTGCGACTGGGAGCCGGGGAGCGTGAACGAGTTGTTCGCCGAGCGTCCGAACGTGTTGCCCGCCAGGATCACGCACACGGCGAGGAGCACCCAGAGCACCAACACGACCCAGTGGTGCCGGGCACAACGCTGTCCGAGCCGCTGGAGCATCCGAGCCGCCTCCGTCGTCGAGAGATGCGTGAGCGTAGCTGGCCCATGGTCGGGTTCGTGCGGAGCCTGGCGGCGGGCTCGGGCGGGAACCGTCAGGAGGAGGGGATCGCCGGGTGTTCTTCGGCGGCGCCGTTCTTCCCATCGATCGCAGGGCTCGGCTCGCCCGGTTCGGCGACCATGGTGCGGTTTCGGCCCTGCCGCTTTGCCTCGTAGAGCGCGGCGTCGGCGAGGCCCAACGTGTCGGTGATGTCGTCGGCGCCGTTCGAGTGGTGACGCCGAAGCTCGCCGTGAACGGCGGCACGGTGCCCTCCGTGAGCGCGCGGTCGAGTGCGGTGCGGATCTCGTCCATCGCCTCGACGGCTCGTCCGATCCCCGAGCGCGGGAGCGCGAGGACGAACTCCTCGCCGCTCCATCGACACAGCAGGTCGCTGGAGCGGAGCCCGTCCCGGAGCACCCGGGAGAACAGCCGCAACGCGCGGTCGCCGGCCTCGTGGCCGTGGGCATCGTTGAGCCGCTTGAAGCGATCCAGGTCACCCATGACGAGGGCGTACCCGGTGCCCGTGCGTCCGAGGTTGCGCAGCTCGTTCTCCATGTTCCGCCGGTCCATGAGGCCCGTGAGCTCGTCGGTGGTGGCTTGCCGCTGGGTCTCCTCCGTGAGGCGCAGCATCCCGAGGTGGGTGCCCGCGAGACTGCGCGCACGTGCACCAGCACCTGGCCGACGCCGGGTTCAGGCCGATCGACGTTGCGGAGCTCGAGCACGTCGGGGGACCCGTAGCTGTCCTGGACGATCGCCCGCATCGTCGCCTCCGTCGCTGGCGGGTACTCCCCGAGCCGGCGGATCGTTGCCCCGCGAGGCCCGTGGCTGCGGTGGGCGATACTGGTTTCGAAACAGAGACCTCTGCCGCGTGAAGGCAATCCTGTGGGCAACGTCGGATAGCAGCGGCAGGTCACTGCGTCACCCACACGGTCACGGACAACTACGAGCAACTCCACGCGCGAGAACGCAGGAAGCAGCGCGCCTCGCCCGTCTCCACTGCAAGCTCGCCACGCCCCGAGCGTCCCGACGGACGACGGGCAGTTGGAGCGACAAACGCGTGCGCCGACGGGGCGCGACCGCCCCCGCTATCCGAGGCGCTCGATGGTGGTGGCGTTGGCCATCCCACCGCCCTCGCACATCGTCTGGAGTCCCCAGCGGCCCTCGGTGCGCTCGAGCTCGTGCACCATCGTCGTGAGAAGTCGGGCGCCTGAGCAGCCGAGGGGGTGCCCGAGCGCGATGGCGCCGCCGTTGGGATTGACCTTCTCCAAGTCGGTGTGGAGCTCGCGCTGCCACGCGAGCACGACCGAAGCGAACGCCTCATTGATCTCGACGTGGTCGAGATCGTCAATCGTGAGCCCGGCTCGATCGAGCGCCTCCTTTGTGGCGGGGATCGGCCCAGTGAGCATGATGATGGGATCGGTGCCGGCGAGCGCGAAGGAATGAAACCGCGCCATGGGAGTGAAGCCGAGCTCTTTCGCCTTCTGCTCGCTCGTGATCAGCACCGCGCTGGCGCCATCGGTGATCTGCGACGAGTTGCCGGCGGTGATCTTTCCGTTCTCGGGTTCGAACGAAGGCGTGAGCTGGGCGAGCTGCTCGAGACTCGTGTCCGCCCGGATGCCCTCGTCGACCACAACGTGCTCGGCGGTGGGCTGGCCCTCGTCGTCCTTTACCGGCAGCGGGAGCACCTCTCGCTCGAAGCGCCCCTCGCGCGTCGCACGGTCGGCGCGTCGGTGGCTCTCGAAGCTCAACTCGTCGAGTTCCTCGCGACTGAGCCTCCATCGTTCGGCGATCATCTCAGCCGACTGGCCCTGCATGACCATGCCGCCCTGGTCCGCGTACCGCAGCCCCATCGCTGTGGTGAACGGCAGTCCGCCGGCGGCGAGCGATGTACCCATGGGCACTCGGCTCATGGACTCGACTCCAGCCGCGATCACCACGTCGTAGGCTCCGGCGATCACACCCTGCGCCGCGAAGTGGGCGGCTTGCTGGCTCGACCCGCAGGCCCGGTCGACTGTGGTGGCCGGAATCGCCTCGGGTAGGCCGGCGCTGATCACCGCGTTGCGGCCGATGTTCCCGGACTGCTCTCCCACCTGCGAGACACAGCCCATGATGACGTCTTGGACCAGTCCGGGGTCGAGATCGTTGCGCTCGATCACGGCCTTCAGCGCTTCGGCGGCGAGGTCGACGGGGTGCCAGCCTCGCAACTTTCCGTTGCGGCGGCCCATGGGTGTGCGGACGGCGTCGACGATCACGGCGGTCGGCATGGTTCGCTCCTTGCTCGCCTCTCGCTCACTCCCGCGGCGAGGGCCCCTGGCCGGATTCTGGCTGATGTTAGCGACCGTTCACATCGGGACGAGGCGTCGACGTGTCCTCTCCACAGGAGATCGCCGCGCGCGCCGGGCACAGTTCGGTTGTGACGGTCCTCGACCGCTACGGCCATCTCCTGCCCGGCTCCGAAGATCGCGAAACGACGCCCTCGATTCATAGCGCGCGGCTATGTCAGCGTACGTAGCGCCGAGCTGAGCGCCGAGGCTCCGGCCCACGCCAGCGACGGCACCTACGGCACCAGGCCCGGGCGTTCGGGAGCGCTTCGACGAGCACGCCGTGGACGGGGCACCTGATCGCAGTCAGCGCCACGTCCTGAACCCACCGCCCGCGTAACGCCGCGAAGTTGATTACGTAAAGCTGCACGTCTGACCTGCACTTACGCGACTCGGCGCATAGCCCGGCACCCACGAGCCGGGCATACGGGACTGCATAGCCTTGAACGAAACGGGACGAGCGTCGCGAGCCTCCAGCACTTCCGAACCCCTGCCGGAGCACGCCAGCCGGGGCCGACCCGCCCCGACGGACCCGCGCATCGGTTCGGCAGATCGCCGAGAGGACGGCCGTCGAGGCGGCGCGCCACCGGCGGGCGTACGCTCTCACTCGCCGCCGAGCACCACGGGTCGAGAGCGATCCGATCGGCGCCGAGGGGGAGGTCTCGCGATGGCATCGAACCTGCGGCGGTTGACGCCACTGACCGGTGTGCTCTTCGTCGTGCTGATCGCCGTGGGGATCTTCATGGTCGGCGACACGCCCGGTGTCGATGCTTCTCCGCGTGAGGTCGTCGACTACTACACCGACCACGATACGGTGACGATGCTCGGGAGCCTGCTCGAAGCCCTCGGGTGCGTCGCGCTGCTCTTCTTCGCCGCGAGCCTGCGGAGCGCGCTCCGGCGTCGGGAGAACGGCAGCAGCATTCTGTCCGTCACAGCGTTCGCCGGTGGGGTGGTGGCCTCGGCGGGCATCGCGGTGGACGCGAGCATCCGGATCGCGCTGGCCGACGCTGCCAACGACATCGACCCCGTCGCCCTCCAGGCGTTGAATGCGTTCTGGGAAGACTTCTTCTGGCCGATCAGCGTCGGGCTCGGGACCTTGATCCTCGCGACCGGACTGAGCGCGCTCCGCACCCGGGTGATCCCGGTGTGGCTGGGCTGGGTGAGCATCCTGGTGTTCATTGCCCTGTTCACGCCCGCGGGGTTCGTCGCAGCCCTGGTCGCGCTGGCGTGGGTCCTCGTCGTGAGCGTGCTCCTGTGGCGACGCGAGTCGGGCGCCGACACGCCGCCGCCGGATCTCGCCCGGTCCGGCGCGTAGCCAGAAGGCGCCCAGACGCGCCGGCCGCCGTTCACGACTCCGCCTCCGGCTCGACGCAGCCGAGGCGGCGACGCGCGTTGACGGTTTCGGCGACCAGCGCCCGCCGTTCGGCTGTCAAGGTCCGGTACCCGTGTTCCGGGTTGGCTCCGGTAGTCGTGTTCCATTCCGGGGTGGGTTAGGCGGCGTTGATGCGGTGCGGCCGCCCGCCGTTCGGCTGCTTCATCTTCGAGGACGGCCCGACGCGAAGAGAGGGCGCCCAAGCGCCCCCTCTGACCTGCGGTTTCTCGGTGGGCGATGGAGGACTTGAACCTCCGGCCTCTTCCGTGTCAAGGAAGCGCTCTCCCCCTGAGCTAATCGCCCGCGAGCGCCGATCGTACCTTGCTCACTCCTCGGCGACGGCGTCGAGCACGTCGAGCCGGGCGGCCCGTCGAGCCGGGAGCGCGCTCGCGAGCACCCCGACGGCGGCGGCCGCGACGACGAAGACCGCGAGCGCCCACCAGCGCACGGCAAAGCGGTCCACGCCGTCGTCGTGCAGGGTGGCGACGACCGACCAGGCGACGACGAGCCCGAGGAGCACCCCCACCACCGCCCCCGAGACGGCGACCAGCAACGACTCCCATCGGAACATGGCCCCGACCTGGCGGCGGGTCATCCCGACGGTCCGCAGGAGTCCGATCTCCCTCGTGCGCTCGTGCACCGAGAGGAGCAGCGTGTTGACGATCCCGAACGCGGCGATGACAACGGCCAACGCGAGCAGCATGTAGAACATCGCGAGCACCCGGTTCACCTGGTCGCGTTGACTGCGCGTGAACTCGGCCCGTGTCTCGATCTCGACGTTCGGGAAGTCCACCAGCGCGTCCTCCATCGCGGCGCGTGCGTCTTCCGGATCGACGCCGTCGGCGGTGCGGGCGTAGACGAACGAGTCGAGCTCGTCTCCGAAGTGCCCCTCGAACGCCACCTCGTCGAGCAGCAGGCTCACCACGAAGTTGCCGGTGAAGCCGTTCGCTCGGTAGACGCCCGCCACCGGCACCGGCTGGGGGCCCTCCGGGAAGTCCAGGAGCAGCGTGTCGCCGGGGCCGACGTCGAGGTCCTCCGCCTCCTGCTCGTGGAGGAGCACGCCGCCGGCCGCAAGGGCTTCGAGGCTCCCCGAGGCGAGATCGACGTCGACGAGCTGGTCGAGGACCGCCGGGTCGACGGAGTACAGCGCCTGCGTCGTGGACCCGAGGCCGACGAACCCGAGCTTCATGCCCATCGATTGCTCGATCTCCGGCAGGCCTGCCATCGTGTCGGCGACCTCGGGACTCACACCCGCGAACTGCGGGCCTCGCAACACCCAATCCGCGCGCACGCCTTCGTCGATCGCCGCCGCGACCGACGCGTTGGCGGAGCTCGCCAGCAGCGACACGAACGTGACGAGCGTGACCCCGATGACCAGCGCCGCGGCCGTCGCCGCCGTGCGGCGCGGGTGGCGCCGCGCGTTCTCCCGAGCCAGCCGACCGTCGATTCCGCCAAGGCGAGCGAGCGGTGCGCCGAAGATCCTCGTGAGCGGGCCGGCCAGCGCGGGAGCGGCGACGAGCAGACCACCCACGACCAAGCCCGCGCCGATCGGGACCGCGATGCGCGGGTCGTCGAGGGCCGAGATCACAACGGCCAACGGCGTGAGGAGCGAGACGTCGAGGAGCCCGGCACCGATCACGGCGCAGCCCAGCAGGATGACGACCACTCCCCCGACGGCGCGTCGCCGCAGCGGCCGAGGAGGCGCCGTGGCCAACCCAGTCTGGAGCGCCTCGACCGGTGGGACCCGCGCCGCCCGCCGCGCCGGCCACCAGGCCGCGACCATCGTGACGACGACGCCGACCGCGATCGCGACCACCACCGTCCGGGCGTGCAGGCCGGCCGCTCCCCGGGGGACGTCGAGGCCCACCGTCTCGAGGATCACCTCGAGCACGAGGGCGAGACCGAAGCCCGCGAACAGGCCCACGACGGAAGCCAGCGTCCCGACGACCAGGGCCTCCCCGAGCACCGAGGCCCGCACCTGTGCGCCGCTCGCCCCGAGCGCCCGGAGCAACGCGAGCTCGCGGGTGCGCTGGGCGACGAGCGTCGAGAAGGTGTTCTGGATGACGAACGCGCCCACGACCAGGCCTACGCCCGCGAACACCAGGAGCAGCACCTCGACAAAGGCCAGGTTCTGTCGGAGTGAGGCCGTGGTCTCCTCGCCCAGCGCGTCGGCCGTGACGACCTCGATGGCGGGCTGTCCGAGAAACACCTCGTCCAGCGTCGCGACGAGCTCATCGTCCGTCACGCCCGGCTCGGCGGCGACGGCGACGAGGTCGACGCCTCCTTGCCCTTCGAAGACCCGATCGGCCGTTTCCGGCGCGAACGCCGCCACGCTGCTGAAGGCTCGCCCGTCGCCGCCCGCAAAGCCGGTGAGACCCACGATCTCGAACTGCTCCGCGGGGCCGAGGAACAGGATCCGGATGCGATCCCCGACCTCGAGCCCGTAGTGCCGGGCGGTCGCGACGTCGACCGCGACCTCGTCGCCGCCGGCGGGCTTGCGCCCCTCGCGCAGCTCCAGGGGCGAGAGCGCGTCGTCCTCGGTCCACGACATCCCGAAGGGGATCGGTTCGTCGATCAGGTCGCCGGCGGGCGTAACAAGCTGCGCCGGGCCCAGGACGACACCTTCGGCAGCCGCCACCCCCGGCGTCTCCCGGACGATGGGCACGACCTCCGAGGGGATGCGAGGGCGGTCCCCTGTGGAGCCGGCGTCGAACGCCGCGGCACTCCGCACGACGACGTCGCCGCCGGTGAACGTCGAGAGCTGGTCATCCACGAGTTTCGCGAGCGAGTCGGTCAGCACGAATGTGCCGGACACGAACGCCACGCCGAGCACGACGGCTGCGGCGGTGAGCACGAGCCGCAGGCGACGAGCTCGGAGTCCCTCGAGGGTCACGCGCCACATACGCGGGTCGTCGCAGGGTAACGGAGCTCATCCGGCGACCCGGACACCCCGGTACGATCCGCCGCGACCAGGGGGGACCGATGGGAGTGCTCGAAGGTCATCACGCCGTCGTGACGGGCGGGGCGTCGGGGATCGGGCTCGCGACCGCGAATCGCATGCACGCCGAGGGTTCGGCCGTGGCCCTGGTCGACATCGACGAGGAAGGTGCTCGGGCGGCCGCCGAGCCGATCGGCGCTCATGCCTACGGCGCCGACGTCGCCGACCACGAGGCGCTCGCCGGCGTGATGGATCGCGCCGCCGCGGAGATGGGAGGGCTCTCGATCCTCGTGTGCAATGCCGGCTCCAGCAACATCGACGGGATCCACGAGTGGGACGCGGACGAATGGGCGCGCATCGTCGCAGTGAACCTCGCGGGCGTGTACCACGCCATGCGTGCCGCGATCCCGCACATGCTCGCGGCAGGCGACGGTCGCATCGTGAGCCTCGCCTCGATCAGCGGGACGCGGCCGGCCGCCGGCGAGTCGCCGTACTCGGCGGCCAAGGCCGGGGTGGTCGCGCTCACGGCCACCGCGGCCATCGAGTACGGACCGACCATCCGTGCCAATGCCGTGTCGCCGGGCATGATCCGAACGCCGCTCACGGAGCCGTTGTTCGACCTGTTGCCCGGCCATCTCGAGGAGCTCGTCGCCCGCACGCCCGCGGGCCGGGCGGGCGATCCCGCTGACGTCGCCGACGTGATCGTCTTCCTCTGCTCGGACGCCGCTCGCTTCATCACGGGCCAGAACGTCGTCGTCGACGGGGGCCTCACCCTCCACGGCTCGGGTGTGGACGGGGTGCTCGAGGCCGTGCGCCACCTCACTCCCGGTCCCGATTCCTGACCCGCACGCCCGGCCCTCAGGGCAGGGCTTGCCCGTGCCGCCGATTCCTACCTACCAGTCGGTAGGCGTATATGCTCGGGGCGGTCGAATCGAGCGAGGCAAGACCGTTGGTGCAGTCCGGACCACACACCCCCACCCGTCCCCGCGGTGGCACCACAGGCACGCCCCGCGAACCCCTCGGCGCCGTCCGCGCCGTGATCCCCGAGCACTGTTACGAGCGATCCACCTGCAAGGCCACCGCGGCGATCGTGCGCGCGGTCCTCGTCTACGCGGCCGCGATCGCACTGCTCGTCGCAGCCCATGCGTGGTGGTTGATCGTCCCGCTATGGGCGCTCGCGGGCCTTGCGCTCAGCAGCCTCTTCATCCTCGCCCACGACGCGGCGCACGGCGCGCTGTTCGCGAGCAGGAGGGCGAACCGCACCGTGGGACGACTCCTCATGCTGCCGCACCTCCACGCCTTCGAGGGCTGGGTGCTCGGCCACAACCGCCTCCATCACGGTCACACGGCACGCGAGACCATGGACTTCGTCTGGCACCCGCTCACCGTGGCCGAGTACCGCTCCCTCTCCCGGCCGGCCCGGCTCCGCCACCGCATCGAATGGGGCCCGTTCGGAGCCGGCCTCTACTACGTCCGGGCGGTCTGGTGGGATCGCATGATGACCTTCCGAGCCCCGGCCAGGGGACGGCGGGCGATCCGCCGCGACGTCCTCTTCGTCACCGCCTTCGGGTTCGCAGGTCTCGTCGCGCTCGTCCTCGTGAGCCTCGCCCGCGGAGGAACCCTCGCGGAGGGCGTCCTGCTGTGGCTCAAGGTCGCCATCGTGCCGTGGCTCGTGTTCATGTGGTCGATCGGCTGGACGGTCCACGTGCACCACATCGGGTCCGACCTCCCGTGGACCCCCCGACGTGATTGGAACGCCTTTCGCGGCCAGGTCGAGGCAACGACGATCCTCCACGCTCCTGCGTGGCTCAACTTCTTCTACCTCAACATCTTCTTGCACGTCCCGCACCACGTCGACGTCCGGATCCCGTTCCACGCCCTCCCGGAGGCAGCCGCGGCCATCGCCGCCGAGTACGGCGACTCGGTCCGGGAACGACCGTTGCGGTTCCGCGACTACCTACGCGACGTCCACCGCTGCAAGCTCTACGACTTCGACCGGCAACGCTGGCTCCCCTACGCGGCTGCCCGGGGCTCGGTCCCGGCCACCGAGCAGGCCGAGCCAGCCGCTCCTCCCGCCTGACCGAAGCCGCCATCCCGCGGTCCCTCGCACCCGAATCCACCACGATTCGCGTTCAAGTGGGCCGTTTCGCGGGTCGAGATATCACTTGGAGCGCGAAACGGCGGGTCGAGACGCAGAGGCAGGCCGATGCTGCGGACACGGCGGCGATACCAACTCGGAGCGGCCCTGGTGGTCGGTGCGGCCCTGGTGCTCTCCGGATGCTTCACTCCCGTCCCGCAGCCCAGCGGCTCCTCGTCGATCGGCACCGAGCGGGTCGCGGCCGAGCTCTACGCCCAGCTCAACGCCGAGCGGGCAGCGCGGGGCCTGCACGCACTCCGCTGGGATCCCGACCTCGCGGGCATGGCCCAGAACTGGAGCAGGTTGCTCGCTAGCACCGGCAAGTTCCAGCATCGGGACCTCGGCGCGGTGTTCGATCTCCCGCCGTTCAACGCCGAGTTCTCGGCGCTCGGCGAGAACATCCTGCGCGGACCGTCCAGTCTGCGCTCCGGGGCGATGACGAGGGCGTGGATGAAGTCCACCGGCCACCGGCACAACATGCTCGCCCCCGGGTTCGACTCCGTGGGGATCGGGGTCGTCGTCGTGGGCAGCGCGGTCTACGTGACGCAGAACTTCGGGCGCGACGCCGGCAACAGCACCACGCTCGCGACCAACGCATCCGAATCCCCGATCGTCACGCCCAGCACGGCCGGCAGTCACTGCTGAGCGCGGCCGACACCTCGGATCGAGGGACCGACTACCTCGCCGCACGTGTCCCCTAGTTGAAGAACAGCTCGACGATCCCGTCGGGATCCGCCCGCCAGCGCTCCGCGGGTTCCGAGGCGACCACCACTCCCCGCCGGAGCACGTAGGTCCGGTCGGCGACGCCGAGCGCGGCCCCGATGGCCTGCTCGACCACGAGAGCGCCGAGACCTTCGTCACATGCCCGGCGCACGCGCGCGAGCAGATGGTCTCGCACGAGCGGCGCGAGTCCGAGCGACAGCTCGTCGACCATGAGGACCTTCGGTCCTCGGGCCATCGCACGCGCGAGCGCGAGCATCTGCTGCTCTCCGCCCGAGAGGAGCTCGCAGCGCCGCCGGGCCAGCTCGGGGAGCTGCGGGAACTGCTCGAGGACCGCAGAGGGGTCGGCCGCGAGCTTCGCCGACTGCCACACCGTGAGGCCCTTCGTGACGTGTCGGTCCTCCCCCACGTAGGAGAGTCCGGCGCGGGCACGCGCATACGCCTTCGACGGCGCGGACCGCCCGCCGAGCTCGACGGTCCCGGCCCGGGGCGAGATCCGACCCGCGAGGGTCCGGAGCAGGGTCGACTTGCCCGCGCCGTTCGCCCCGAGGAGCACCACGAGCTCGCCGGGCGCCACCTCGAGGTCCACACCGTGGAGAACCTCGATGTCGCCGTAGCCTGCCCGGAGTCCCTGCACACGCAAGACCGGCGGCGTCACCGTCGGCCCCGGCTTCGCCAGGGCTGCGGGGGTCCCGGACCCGTTGCCGCCGGTGCCGCTCATCCCGGCCGCTCCACGGTCGGCTGCGACGGGGGCGTCCCGTCGAGCTCCGTGCGCTCCGCGGTCAGATCCACCGCTCCGTGCTCGCCGAGATAGACGCGGCGCACGTCGGCGTCCTGCGCGATCTCGCTGGGGGTCCCCTCGGCGAAGTTCGCCCCGTCGACGAGCACGATGACGCGGTCGCAAGCCCGATGGACGAGCTCGAGGTCGTGCTCGACGAGGACCACGCCGAGGCCGTGGGCCGCCACCTCGCGCACCTGCCGGATCAGCTCGTCGCGTTCACCGGCACCGAGCCCGGCCGCGGGCTCGTCGAGGAGCAGAACTCGAGGGTCCAGCGCCAGCGCGCGCGCCACTGCGGCCGCTCCGCGCCGCCCGAGCGACAGCTCGCTTGGGCGCCGGGTGAGGCACTCCTGCAAGCCCGTGTGCTCGATGAAGCGAGCGGCCGCGGCCGGGAGTCGGTTGCGAGGCATCCCCGCGTGATCGGCCGCCAGCCTGAGGTTGTCGGCAATCGAGAGGTCTTCGAAGAGCTCGAGCGACTGGAAGACGCGTCCGACCCCGAGTCGGGCGCGCCGCGCGGGCCCGTGACGGCCCAGTCGCTGGCCGCCCAGGTCGATGTCGCCGCCGCTCGCGTGCGCGAAGCCGGAGATCGCGTCAAGCACCGTGGTCTTTCCGCCGCCGTTGGGGCCGATGAGGCCCAGGACCTCGCCCGGCGCGACGCCGAGCCCGCAGTCGTGCACGGCACGGACCCCACCGAAGTGGACGGAGAGCTCCCGCACGACGAGCGGATCGCCTCTCGGTTGGCCTCGCGGCTCGGCGCTGAGCTCGGGGGCCAGCTCCCGACGCCGGCGCGGGCCGAGGAGTCCGTCGGGGTGGACGACGAGGATCACGATCGTCGCGATCCCGAAGATCACCGACGCGTGGTCCTGCAGGAACGAGACGTCGCGAAGCACGTAGAACATGAGGCCCGCGGGCGCGATCGTGCCCGCCAGGATCGCCCCGCCGATGGCGCCCACCCCGGCGATGACCACGAGCGTGATGAACTCCGTCGACCGGAACACGGAGTAGCTGTCGAAGACCACGGTCCGTTGACGCCAGCCCATCAGCACGCCCGCGGCGCCCGCGATCGCCGACGAGATCGCGAAGGCAAGGACCTTCGCCCGGGCGACGTTGATGCCCTGGGCCGCGGCGCTGCGCTCGTTGGTGCGGACCGCGATGAACTCCCGTCCGAGACTGGACCGTCGTAGCCACGCGACTGCTCCGACCGCGAGCAGCAGCCACGCCAGGCAGACCAACGCGTAGGTACCCGGATGGAGCAGGGCGTCCGCGTTGATACCGAAAATCGATGGGGCATCGGGCTGGAGGCCGTTGAAGCCGCCCGTGTAGTCGGCGTTCTGGAACACGACCGCCTCGATCGCGACCGCGAGACCGAGGCTCACGATCGCGAGGTTGATGCCGCGGACCCGCAGGGCCGGGAGGCCGACCACGATCCCGACGATCGCGCCGACGGCCGCGCCCACGAGGGGCGCGACGATGAACGGCACGTTCCACGCGATGTTGAGACGCACGGCCACCAGGAGCCCCACGCCGGCGATCGCGAGCTGGGCGAGGCTGATCTGGTTCGCATAGCCGATCAGCACGACGAGCCCGAGTGAGAAGAGCGCCACGGTGAAGGTCGTGACAAGGGAGTCCTGGATCTGCGAGGACCCGAACGCGGTCAGTGAGACGGCCACGCCCACGACCAGGACGGCCCAGTACCACCGCACCCGCCCCGACCCGACCGCGAGCGCCTGCTGTGCGGCCAGGCGGTTGAAACCGCGCTCGCGCCGGAAGAGCAACACGATCACCGCGGCGATGAGTGGCGCGGCCGAGCTCCATCCCGGGGTGCTCACGAGATCGGAGATCTGCGCCTCGGCGACCCCGATCACCAATGCCCCGACCACGGCGAGGCCGAAGCTCTCGAAGCGGCCGACGAGCGCCGCCACCAGCACCGGGACGAGGATGATGGTCACGCCGCGGACCCCGAACCCCGTGATCGGGACGATCAGGATGCCCGAGAGCCCCGCCAACGCCGAACCCAGTGCCCAGTTGAGCGCTCCGAGCTTGTGGGGTGAATAGCCCAGCGCGACGGTTGCTTCCTCGTTGCGCTCGAGC
This sequence comes from uncultured Burkholderiales bacterium, assembly GCA_964424125.1. Taxonomy (GTDB): domain Bacteria; phylum Actinomycetota; class Acidimicrobiia; order IMCC26256; family JAOSJL01; genus CAYRHS01. Next base: position 18,352 of record CAYRHS010000007.1, on the reverse strand, counting down.
GCGAACGTCGCGAGCGCCAGCCGCGAGTAGCGCGACCACAGCATCATCGCCCCCGCTACGACGAGGGCGATCCCGAGGATCCACAGACGGTCCTCACCGAACGTGGCGCCGAGTAGTTCGACCGGCTTGTTGGGCAGGGACGACACGACCAGTTCTGTCTGGGTGCCGAACCGCTCGATCCCCGCGCCCTGGAGCACGACGAGGACGCCGAGCGACATGATCAGCTTGACGAGCTCCGAACGCTCCCGGATCGGCCGGAACACGAGGAGGTAGAGCACCACCCCGAAGGCACTCGCCAGCACCAGGGCAACGGCGGCGGCGGCGAGTCCATACAGGTCGTGCTCGTCGCGGAGCTGGAGGAAGACGTAGGCAGTCCAGAGTGCGATGCCGCCGTGCGCGAAGTTGATGACTCGCGAGCCGCGGAAGACCGCGACGATCCCCAGCGCGCTGATCGCGTAGATGCCGCCGACGGCCAGTCCGAGGATCGTGAAGGAAACCATGGGTTGGGGCCGGCGCTGCGGGACCACACACCGGCGCGTGGTCCCGACCGCCGGAGCTCAGGACTCCGTCTCTCCCGTGTTGAAGTCGATCAGGTCGGTCGGATCGAGCGTCCAGCCGTCGTCGGCGTTCGCATTCGCGAAGTATCCGCTGACGTTGAAGAGCCGCGGGAGCGGGATCCCACCCGCCTCGAGCGATTGGCTGAACGTCACGGGCGCGGTCAGCCCCAGGAAGTCGTCGTTCGTGACGCCCTCCATCATCGTGAGGACGTTCGCCCGAGTGACGTCGGTGCCCGACTGGAGCATCTGGGTGGCCGCATCCGCGAACCAGCGCACGGCCGCATAGGCGTTGATGGTGAGCGTGTTCGCCACGAGCGTGTCGTTGTTGTACGCCTCGCGGTCGTCGTTGAACTCCGCGATGGTCTGGAACTGGTCCGCCGCGCTCGGCGGCGGGAGGCTGAGGTCACCGCGGACGATCTCCGTGGCCGGGCCCAGCGCGGTCAGCGACTCGTCGGTCAGCTGGTCACCCGACGCCAGGACGGTGACGTCGCCGCCGCCTTGCTGGAACACCGCCTGGATCACCTGTGAGGTCAGCGGCTCGGCCAACGCGATGAGCACGGCGTCGGTGCCTCCCTCGAGCGCCTGGTTCACGAACGTCGAGACGTCCGGCGTCGTGACCGGCATGGCGATCTCGTCCGCGAGCTCGAGTCCGGTCGACTCGATCACCCCGCCGAGCGGGGCCGCCTCGTCGATGTCGATCCGCAAGAGGACGACCCGCTCGTAGTCCTTGCCGAGCTGCCCCAACCCCACGAAGAGCGGCAGCGTGCCGCCGATGAACGGGAACGACGTCGGCGCCGATACTTCCCAGAAAGCGGAGGGGAACGGTCCCACGATCGCCACGCCGGCGTCGCCGAGCGCGCTCCCATAGTCCTGGCCGCTCACCGAAACGGCACCCACCGAAGCGACGATGCTCTCGTCGTCCTGGATCTGGCGGGCACATTCCAGCGCGCCGTCGCTCGACGCGTTGTCGTCACAGAAGTCGAGCTCGAGTGGCCGTCCGTCGACGCCGCCGCGCGCGTTGACGCTGTCGGTCGCCATCATCAGCGCCTGCTCCACCTCGGGCTGCGTGATCGCCGTGCCTTCGGTCGACCCGATCCCCGCGATGCGGATCGGCTCGCCCGAGAGCTGCGCCCCGGTCGTCGACGCTCCGTTCCCCGAGGACGAGTCGTCGTCGTTCCCGCACGCGGAGGCGACCAGCCCGACCGCCGCGACGAGCGCGACGAGGAGTGTCAACGACCTGCGTCTGAACATTGCTTCCCCCCTGGAGTGGACTGCCGTTGCCGATTTCAGCGCTCGGTGCGCCGACCTTGTTGCGCCTCGGACGAGACGCTCCGAGTGATCGATGGCCGTCGAGGGGGTGCGTGGCGTCGCCCCGCGTCCGTCGACGGAAGGCAGCGAGGTCGAGGAAGGCCGCGATCGCGTCCCCGAGCCGGTGCCGCGAGTTGTGGGCCATTCCCGGTGGCCACGCTCACCGTCATTGCTCTCCCCCTCGGTGCGCTCTGCTCCCGCAGGACCTCGACGACCCGCGGCACTGCGCCACCGGAGCAGTCGGCCGGACCACCGGCATTGCGCGACGACGGGTCACCATACTCAGATGTGCGAATTTCTGCAACGGGCCGATTCGCGCCCGCGGAAGCGGCGGTCACCACCGGGTTGTCGGGAAAAGGACCCTTCTGCGCGCTCCGCGGCGGCCTGCGTCAGTCCCGCGTGCAGACCGGGTCCCGCGACCCGAGCTGCTCCGCGATGTGCTCCGAGTACGTGTCGCCGGGGATGGCGGTCGTGCCTTCGAACCCCGCGAGCTCCCCGACCGAGAAGACCTCGCCGACCCCGGCCGCGAGGAACGCCTCGAAGTCGGTGTCGGAGTCCCCGTAACCGAAATCGAACTCGTAGCCCTGCGCGCGCAGGTCGTCGATGACACCCTCCTTGTACGGCGCGGGGTCCGCTGCGGCATCGTTGTCCGGCGCGAGGTAGAGCGTCGCTTCCTCCGGGTCGGTCGGGAACCCGTGCGCCTCGAGCCAGTCGAGCGTCACGGCTCGCGCACTGGCATCGGTGTCGGGAAACGGGAAGCTCGCGGGTCGCGCGGTGACGTAGACGATCTCGTAGCCAAGATCCGAATACCCCTCGAGGAGCTCCGAAGCGCCGGGGCGCTCCTTCTGGTCGTAGGTCACGTCCTGGGCTTGCATCACGAACTCGTCGTTGCTCGTCGTGAGCGTGGCGTCGATGTCCGTCACCACAGCCTTGTGCAGCTCGTCGCACGACGCCAGCGCCGTCGTCGTGCTCTGCCGGGGCGCTTCGGCCTCGCCGTCGTTCGAGCAGGCCGATACCGCGATCAACACCAGGCACGCGGCACCGGCGACACGAGCCGCCCGACTAGCCACGCGCCCCGGCGCGAGTGGAAGTGACGGCCCGGGCGACCTCGTCGCCCGTCCGACCGACGAACTCGTCCATCGAGGTGTTGGCGCCTAGGAAGTCGGCGATCGCGTCGAAGACCGCGGTGGGAAGGACGCGGAGCGGAGGGATCGTCTTGACGAGCCACGGCATGACGAGCCGGCGACGCTCGTGCTCGATGGCGCTCACGATTCGGCCCACCACGTCCTCTTCCTCGAGGATCGGCAACAGGCGGGGAAACCGAGTCTTCACGCCCCGGAACATGCCCGTGTTGACGTAGAAGGGGCAGACCACGGTCGTGCGCACTCGCGGGGCCCGGCGGCGGAGCTCCATACGCAACGACTCGTCGAAGCCGACCGTGGCCCACTTGCTCGCCACGTACGCGCTCAGCTTCGCGACGCCGATGAGGCCCGATGCCGACGCCATCGTGACGACGTGACCTTCGTTGCGCCGGATCATCGAGGGCAGGAACGCGCGGGTCACCCAGAACAACGACAGGACGTTGACGTCGAGGGCACGGCGGATCTGGTCGTCGGAGAGGTCCGTCATCCAGCCGCCGTTGGTGATCCCGGCGTTGTTGACGAGCACGTCGACGGGGCCGAGGTCGTCGGTGACCCGCTCGGCTGTGGCCGCCACCGCGTCGGCATCCGAGACGTCACAGCGGTACGTCCGGGGCTCGTGCCCGCCGACTCGGGCGAGCTCCGAGCGCGTCTCCTCGAGGCGAGCGTCGTCCAGGTCCCACACGGCCACCCGGCCACCCCGGCGGGCGACCTCCAGCGCCAAGCGCCGGCCCATCCCGCTCGCGCCGCCGGTGATGACCGTCGTCCGATCGACGAGCATGGTCATGCTCCGCTCCCTCGTGCCTCGCCTCCGGCCGCATGGTGACGCTAGCCGCCGTCCGCGGCGCCCGCCCCGGAACCCTCGCTACGGTGCGCGGGACATGAGCACGACGAGCCGATCGCGGGGACATCGCGCGCGAGCGCACACGGCCGACGTGATCCTCGAGGCCTGGGGACCCGATCGGTCCGCCTGCTTCGAGGAGAGTGTCGCGGCGCTCGTCGAGACCTACGTGACGGAGATCCCGAGCCAGGTGCCGGCGCGACGCCACCTCCACCTCGACCCCGCCGAGGGCGCCGACCGGCTCCTCCTCGCCCTCCTCGACGCGGTGATCTACGCGCTGGACGTGGGCCCCGACATCCCGATCGGCGCCGATGTGCAGGACGCGGACGACGAGGGGCTCGACGTCGTGCTCCGGCTCGCTCCCCGCCGATCCGTGGAAGGAACCGGCGTGGTCCCGAAGGCGATCTCGCGCCACGAACTCGACGTCGTACGGAACCACGAGGGGACGCGGTGCCGATTCCTCGTCGACGTGTGAGGACCTCGGCGCGATCCGATCGTTCAGCCCTTGACGACGCCGACCGGGACCAGCCGCGCGACGCGCCGCGCGAGCCCTGCCTCCTCGACGGTGCGCACCACGGCGTCGACGTCCTTGTACGCCGAGGGTGCCTCCTCGGCCAATCCCCGGTTGGACGCGGCACGCACCTCTATGCCCACACCCGCCAACTGCCGGCGGAGTTCCGCGCCGCGGATCCTCTTCCGCGCGGCCGTCCTGCTCATCGTGCGGCCGGCACCGTGGCAGGCCGAATGGAACGCGTCGCCGTCCGCGGCGCCCATGAGCACGTAGGAGGCGGTGCCCATCGAGCCCGGCACCAGGACCGGTTGGCCGACCGCGGCCAGATCCGACGGCAGCTCGGGGTGACCGGGCGGGAAGGCACGCGTTGCGCCCTTCCGGTGTACGCACAGCAGCCGGCGCGCACCGTCGACGTGGTGCTGCTCGAGCTGGGCGAGGTTGTGCGAGACGTCGTAGAGGAGCTCGAGGTCGGTTCCCACCACGGCGGCGAAGGCTCGCCGGACCGCGACCGAGAGGAGCTGTCGATTCGCTCGGCCGTAGTTCGCGGCTGCCGCCATCGCGCCGAGGTACCGCTCGCCTTCGCTCGACCGCACGGGCGCGCACGCGAGCTGTCGGTCGGGAACCTCGATGCCGTGGCGTCGCATCGCACGTTCCATGACCTCGAGCTGGTCAGTGCACACCTGGTGTCCGAGGCCTCGCGATCCCGAGTGGATCATCACGCAGACCTGATCCGCACGAAGGCCCAGTTCCCCGGCGACCCCGTCGTCGAAGACGCGATCGACCACCTGGACCTCGAGGAAGTGGTTCCCTGCTCCGAGGCTCCCCACCTGGTGCAGGCCGCGGTCGAGCGCGCGCTGGCCGACCGCGTCGGGATCCGCACTGAGGAGCGCGCCGCCGCCTTCGCAGCGCTCGAGGTCCCGCGCCGTGCCGAAGCCCCGCTCGACCGCATACGCGGCCCCCTCCGCGAGGACCCGCCGCAACTCCGCCTCGCCCCCGAGCTCCCACACGCCGCCGGAGCCGAGGCCGCGCGGCACGACCCGCCCGAGCTCGTTCATGACGTCGGGCAGTCGCGGATCGAGCTTCGGACGATCGAGGGGCGACACGAGCAGCCGAACCCCACAGGAGATGTCGAATCCCACGCCACCGGGCGAGACCACGCCACCTCGTTCGACGTCGGTGGCCGCGACCCCTCCGATCGGGAATCCGTAGCCCCAGTGGACGTCGGGCATCGCGAACGACGCCCCGACGATCCCGGGGAGCGAAGCGACGTTGACGACCTGATCGAGCGCACGGTCGCCGGCGGCCTCGGGCAGAAGCTCCCGGGTCGCGAAGACCACACCCGGCACCCGCATGTCACCCGTCCGGTCGATCCGCCACCGACACGGGGACTCCTCGACGAGCTCCACCATGACCCCAGCCTCGTCGCGCGCCGCACCATCGATCCAGGGACAATCGACCCTACGCAACGACTGGCTCCTCGGTGATCATCGAGATATGAACACTCGTATCGAAGCCACTGACCTGGTCGTGCACCTGCAGGGCGACGTGTCCTCCCCGGACCGCGACTACGGACGCGAGAAGGTCCTGCGAGTCGTGGACGACGCCCCGAAGCCCGTCCTGTCAGCTCATCTCGACCTCTCCCTCGCTCCCGACCCGGCACGAGACCGCCCCGCGGAGGCGAAGGCCCGCCTGGACCTCAACGGTCGCCTGGTTCGCGCCCACGTCGCCGCGAGCACCGTGCCCGAGGCCGTCGACCTCCTCGAGGCCCGGTTGCGGAACCGCCTGGAACGAGTGCGTGACCGCTCCGCCGCGGCTCATCTCCGAACTCGCGACGAAGCGTGGCATCACGGTGACCCTCCGTCGTCGCGACCCCCGTACTTCCCCCGGCCACCGGAGGAGCGTGAGATCGTGCGCCGCAAGTCCCTCGCGCCGACCACGATCACCCCCGAAGAAGCCGTCGCCGAGGCGATGCTGCTCGACCTGGACTTCTTCCTGTTCGACAACGCCGACACCGGCTCCGACAACGTGGTCTTCCGCGTCGACGGCGATTGGGAGCTCATTACGCCGCCGGGGGCACCGGACCCGGACACCGCGGTCCCGACCGCGACCGCCGAGCCCGCGTCGATGCACCTCGACGACGCGCGGCGTCTGCTCGACCTCGGTGACGAGCCCTTCGTGTTCTTCATCGACCCCGGCGCGGCCCGAGGCAGCCTGCTCTACCGCCGCTACGACGGGCACTACGGCCTCGTCACGACCGAAACCGCGCCGGCCACTCCGCCCCAGGGACTCACGCTCGAGAGCGGGGCGCCGCCGGGGTGGATGAACGCAGTCGTCCGGTGGACGCTCCGGACGCCGGGGCTCCAGCGTGTGCTGGGCAAGGCCTTCGCGCTCGTCACCTTCGCCGGTCGTCGAAGCGGCGAGCGGTACACGACGCCGATCCGCTACCAGCGCGACGGGGAGGTGGTCGTGTTCCTCACCAAAGCGCTCCGAGACTGGTGGAAGAACCTCGTGGAGCAACCGGCTGTCGAGCTGCGGCTCGCGGGCGAGCGGGTGACCGGCCGAGCGTCGGTGCACGTCGCCGACGACGTGGCGCGCGTGACCCTGATCGAGTTCTTCGATCACAGTCCTCGGGACGCGAAGCCCTACGGCATCACGCTGGGAGCCGACGGGAAGCCGGACGAACGTGACCTGCGTGCGCTGCTCCCCCAAGTCGTCGTCGTGCGGGTGAGCCTTGACTGAGCGCACGGTCGACGAGCTGGTCGCGCAAGGCGAGCGCGCGGGCTGCCTGCGGCTCTCGGAGATCCAGCGACTCGTCGACGAGCTCGGTCTCGACGAGGACCACACGACCGCTCTCTACACGCGGATCGCCGACGCCGGTGTCGACGTCCGCGACGACTGCGGGCATACCGCGCCTCCACCGAGGTACTCGAACGGCGACATCGCCGAGATGACGACCGACACGCTTGGGCTGTTCCTCGAGGAGATCGGTCGTACGCCACTCCTCACGGCCGACGAGGAGGTCGAGCTGGCGAAGCGCATCGAAGCCGGCGACGAGTCCGCCAAGGAGCGAATGATCAAGGCCAACCTCCGACTGGTCGTGCACCACGCCAAGCGCTACCAGCACCGAGGCCTCTCCTTGCTCGACCTGATCCAGGAGGGCGTCTTCGGGCTCACGCGCGCGGTGGAGAAGTTCGACTGGAGGCGAGGCTTCAAGTTCTCGACCTACGGGACCTGGTGGATCAGGCAGGCGATGCAGCGCGCGCTCCAGAAGCAGGCACGGACCATCCGCCTCCCGGCCCGGCTGGCAGAGCTCGAAGCGAAGGTCGGTCGGGTGGAGCGAGAGCTCACGGTGAGCCTCGACCGCGCCCCGACCGACGCGGAGCTCGCGCAGGCGGCCGACATCGAGCTCCAGCAGCTCCACGACCTGTATGCCGCCGCCCGCACCGTCACCAGCCTCGACGCCCCCGTCGGCGCCGAGGGCGCGACGACCCTCGGGGAGCTCGTGGCCCAGCGCCCGAGCACGACCGAGGCCGAGGTGGAGGTGAGCCTGGAGGAGCGCCGACTCCGCGAGGCCGTCGAGGCACTTCCCGCGGCGGAACACGACGTCATCCGTCTCCGCTACGGAGTCGGCGACGGTGGGCCGCACTCGAAGACCGAGGTGGCTCGCAGGCTGGGGATGAGCCTTCGCCGTGTCACCCGGCTCGAGAGCGAAGCCCTCCAGCGCCTGGCCGTCGAACGCGAGATCGAGGCCCTGCGCGACACAGGATGACGACGCGCCATCGACGAGACAGAGAGGCGGAGGTCGACATGGCTGATCTGGATCGCAACGCTCCCGTCCGGACCGTGACCTCGCACGGCGCGATCTCGGTGGACGAGCGACTGACGCTTCGTTCGCTCGCCGCGGTGCTCGGCGAGGCCGAAGCCGGTATCGCCCTGGTGCGCCGCGCCGACGACTCCGTCGGCGTCGTGTCCGAGCGCGACGTCACCCGGGCGCTCGGCCTCGGCGCCGATCCGGACTGGGTCTGGGTCGCCGACGTCATGTCGGAGGATCTCGTGATCGCCGAGGTCGACGAGCCCATCGGCGACGTCGCGCAGCGGATGATCGAGGAGAACGTTCGCCACGTTGCGGTGATCGACCGCGGTGCCATCGTGGGTGTGGCCTCGATGCGCGACGTCCTCCTCGCCGCCCTGGACTGACCCCAACGGGTAGGGCGCGCTTCAGCGCTCGGCGGCCGTGGACCCGAGGACGGCGTCCATCAGCGCGGTTGCCGCCGGGCGGCTGGGAAGTGCGGGACCCCCACGTCGCTCGATCGACCGCCCGATCGTCGAGGAGACCCGATTCCCCAACTGCGCTCGACGGCGGAGCGCCTCGTGCGCCGAAGGGTTCGGCTCGAGGGCGATGAGCTCACCGAGCCAGCCCCGAGCCGCGCGAGCTGCACGTTCCGACATCGCCGCGAGATCGTCGAGCATCACCCGGAGCTCGGGCGTGGCGCGGCCGAACGCGCGAGCGACGGACGCACCGATGCCGTTCAGGACCAGGCGGTCGACCACGAAGGCCGGCCAGGGAGGGCGCTGACCCAGCGCGCCGAGCGCCCGACGGACCTCGTGCGCGGTGGAACCGTCGGGTTCACCGGTGTCCCGGACCGCTGCCTCCACCCGCACGAGTGCCGCGTGCCGCTCCGATGCGTCCTGGATGAGCATCGCTTTGGTCTCGTGATCGCGACACGCAGCCGCCATGGCGAGAACGGTGTCACGCTCGTAGGCCTGGCATTCGAGCATCACGGCCACGAGTACACGGCTCTCGGCTGCGAGCGACGAGCCCTGGAGGGGCGGGCGCAGCAACGTGATCGCCCGGCTCCTTCCCGGCGTCCGCTGCAGGTACCCCTTCTGCTCGAGGATGGTCAGCATCCGCTGCGCACCGGACGGCCCCCCGAGGCGGCACGCATCCGAGATCTCGCGCCCGGTGGGCGGGTACTCATGGCGCTCGACGTGACGCGTGATGAACTCGAGGACCTCGCGCTGACGCGCCGTGAGCGGGACCGGCCCGGGGCCGAGCACCGCAGCAGGGGCGGCGGGCTCGGCTCGGATGCGTTCGGGCGCTGGCGGTGTTCTCATCGAGCGAACCCGGCGGGCATTTCGCGACCTGCGGTACGGTCGGGAACCGTACCGATCATGCGCACTCTCGTCCACGTCGCCCCCGGTCCCGGCCGCGAACGCGACTCACCGCGCCGGTCCACCGCCGGGCGGCACCGCGACGTCCGAGTCCCGCAACGGGATCGGGACGTCCGGGCCCGGGCACGCCCACGGCGTCCCTTCCCCGCAGAGGTCGTTGCGGAGGTAGGTCGGGTAGCCCGCGGGCGTCTCGTCGATGTGGAAGCCGATGATGTTCATCGGAACCGCGTAGGTGAGGAGGCTCACGAAGTTGACGAAGCCGATGAACGCGAGGATGCGCAAGCCCGTCTTGCGGCGGCTCGAGACCCTGAGGTTGTCGATCCCTCGATCGACGACGGTACGACCACGGTCGTCGCGCATGTACCGCACGGCTCCCATCGCCGTCAGCACCGGTGCCACGAAGAAGGGCTCGTAGAGCGGGAACTGGAACCGCTCCCCGCCCCAGAGCGACAGGGCCCTGATCGCGCCGGGATACGCGTACAGCTCCGTCCGCACGAAGATCAGCTCGGCGATGAAATCGCACACGAACATGAACACGAATGCGACCGCGATCAGGCGGACGATCCCGAAGCTCGGCCAGCGGCGCTTGGCGAGACGTATGACGTTGCATGTGACGATCGTCATGAACATCCCGAACGCGAGGTAGAAGCATCCGATCAACAGCAGGGGCTCGGGGAGGAAGTTGGCGTTCGGGCTGTTCCACCCCGGGATGTTCAGGACCCAGACGCCCAGGTTTGCCAGGTACGAGTTGTAGAAGAACAACGGACGCACCCAGTTGATGAGCGGGTCCTGCCAGAAGAGACCGGCCCAGGCGATCAGGAGTACGGCGTCGAAGACCAGCCGCCGCTCGCGCAGACACTTGCGGACCACCCACACCAGGATCGCGATCGCGCCCACCACGAGCACCGTCTGGAGGACGATGGCCGCGGTCTTCGTAGCCGTCGGCACCGGATCGAGACCCGTGCGCGTCGGGGTCGCCTCGCCCCGTGCGATCCATGCCCCGTAGACGTAGAGCTCGAGCAGGACGAGGGCGCCGCCGAGGAACGCCCACAGCTTCGCCGCTTCGACGCGCTGGTCCTGCAACGCCGGTCGCGGCGCCTCGGGTGCAGTCCGGGATGCAGTTCCCGCCGTTGCCATCGTCCACCCCTTCCGACGTCGCAGCACGCGGTGCCCGATGATTCGGACACCTTCGCGGGCGCGGGTCAACGGGCCTGTCCGAATCATGAACAGACGTTCAAGGCGGCGGGCCCCCGATGAGCGAGCCCCGGGCCGATCACGGAGCGGCGTCTCCGCTCGAGCCGCTGACGAGTGCCGGCGCCACGTTCGACCACGTCGCGGTGGCGGCCCGCCGCATCCGCGACCTGTTGCCCGTGTACCGCGATCTCCTCGGTGGAGCGTTCGCGGGTGGCGGCGACAACTCGCGCGTGGGCTACCGCGGCCTCCAGCTCGCCTTCCCAGGAGGAGGGAGGGTCGAGCTCCTCGAGCCCCTCACCGGCTCCACCTTCTTCGACCGGTTCTTCGAACGTGGTGGCGCGGTGCACCACCTGACGTTCAAGGTCGACGACGTGCGTGGGGCGATCGAGCGTCTCGGTGCACTCGGGTTCACCCCCACCAGCCCCTATCTCAAGGACGACGACTGGCAGGAGGTGTTCGTCCACCCCCGTGAGGCCTCGGGGGTGCTGATCCAGATCGTCCAGGTCGGTGCGGGCCACGGGCCACGGACCCACGGCTTCTCGCTGGAGGACGTGCTCGGAGGTCGAGGCGTCGACGGTGACGGCGTGCCCAGCCCGTGAGCCCCGAGCGTGAGCCGCGAGAGAACGAGACGGCCCCGAAGACCGAGAGGATTCGAATGCACGAGCTGCGCTCCGAGATCGACATCGATGCCCCCACCGAGACCGTGTGGGCGATCCTGGTCGACTTCGACGCCTACCCGGAGTGGAACCCACTCGTGCGCCGCATGGAAGGCACGCGCGAGGTCGGCGAGCGTCTGAAGGGCCGCTTCGCGCCCACGGGGGGAAGGGCCCTGCCCGCGACCGTGGAGCTGACGGAGCTCGCGCCCGGGCAGCGCCTCGGCTGGATCGGGCACCTCCTGTTCCGCGGGCTGCTCGACGGCGAGCACACGTTCACGATCGTGCCCCGCGACCGTGGCGTGCGCCTCGAGAACGTCGAGCGCTTCACCGGCGCCCTGACCCGGCTGGCCCGACCGTTGCTCGATCGCTCCCTCCCTGCGTACGACGCGCTGAACGAGGCGCTGAAGGAGCGGGCGGAGGCTCGCTGAGCCCCCGGGTGTCAGGCGACGATCGCCTCGACGTCGTCCGGGGTGATCGACCCGCCGTCCTGCGCGCCGTACTTGCCCTGGTGCGCGGAGTCGGGTCCGTAGCGTTCGGCGATCAAGTCCGCGTCGAAGCCGAAGAATGCGGCCGCGTTGTCACAACAGAGCTTGCGCTGGAGGGCGGCAGGGAGCTCCTCGATCTGCGCGCGGATCTTCTCGCGGCTCTCGGGGAACGTCCCCTCGCGGTGCGGGTAGTCCGAGCCCCATGCCACCGCGTCCTCGATGAAGTCGATCGAGCGGATGCCCGGCACGTCCTCCTGCCAGGTGACGAGACAATTGCGGGCGAAGTAGGTGCTGGGACGCTCCGAGAGGAGGTGATCGAGCATGTGACCGTTGTCGTCGTACATCCGGTCCATCATCAGGACCAACCACGGAGCCCAGCCGATCCCGCCCTCGGTGACGGCCAGCTTCAGGTCGGGGAATCGCTCGAAGATGCCGGCGCTGATGAACTCGACGACCAGGTCGGGCGAGTCGTTGAAGGTCGCCATGAAGTCGCACATCACCATTCCCGGACCCCGGAAGCGACCCTTCGGCTTCCCGCTCCCGATGTGCATCGTGACGGGCACACCCAGCTCGATCGCGGCGGCCCAGAGCCGGTCGTACTCGGAGTTGCGGTAGCCGTACTCGATCTCGCCGACGTACGGAGCGGCGATCTGCAGCGCTCGGGCACCCAGGTCGCCCACGGCGCGCTGGGCCTCGGCGATCGAGAGGTCGACGTCCCAGGTCGGGAGCATCGCGGGGGCGATCGACCGATCCTTCGTGGGCTCGATGAACTCGTGGACCCAGTCGTTGTAGATCCGGGTCATCTCGAGGAGGACCTCGCGATCGGGTTGGTCCATCCAATAGGAGAAGCCGTACACGACCTCCCCCTCGACCCCGTCGATCGCGAGGTCGTGCATGCGGGCCTCGGCCTCGAACTTCCCGCGCCGACCCACCTGGTACCGGGCGCCCTTGTAGGACCGGTCCTTGGTGTCGAACTCCTCCATGGCCTCGAGCCCCACGAAGCGCACCAGGCGATCGCCCATCACGACCTTGTCGCCGCGCGGGTCCGAGATCAGCTTCGGCGCGCGATCGCGCAGCCGAGCCGGCATGCGCGACTCGTAGAGGTCGGCGGGCTCGTGGACGTGACTGTCACAGCTGATGACCGGGAACCATTCCTGCATCGCCGGTTACCGTACCAACGTGTCGCGAAAAAATCGAGCTTGCGGCGGGAGCCCGGTCACGGGGCCCGCGCGGTTCCCGCGGAGCCGTCGTCGCCGGCGTCCTGGCCGTCGTCGGCCGACTCCGGCAGCTTGCGCACCGGGATGGGTGAACCCTCCTGGGGGCAGTGACCGTAGGCCGTGCCCGTGCGCTGCCCGCCCCCGAGGAGTGGTGCGTCGCACACGTCGTTGACGAGGTGGGCCGGCAGCGGCTGGTAGGGGTCGGCGTAGAGCCCCCCGATCGCCTGGGTGGTGGTCGCCCAGAGCCACACGCCCGAGACGACAGCGATCAGCGCGAGGACCGAGAGCGTCTGGCGAACGACGGGGCTGTGACCCTCGAGCCCTCGCTCGGTCAGCTGCCGCCCGCGGTCGTCCTTGAAGTACCGCAGCGCGCCGAAGCTCGCGAACGCGATCCCGGCCGGGATCCACTCCCAGATCGGGAACTTGGTGCTGTTCGACGAGAAGAGCGCGAGCTCGTCGGGCGTGCCGGGGTACGCCCACACCCGAAGCTTGAACATCGGGATCTCGTAGGCGAAGTCGAACACGATGCCGAGCAGCGCGCAGAGCAACAGGAGCTGCACGTTCGACATCCTCGGCCACCGCGCCCGGAGCTTGCCCATCACGGTGGAGACCAGGACCCCGGCCACCAGCAACGCGACCGGGTAGTTGAACGCATGGAACAGGATCGGGAACGGGAGACTCCCGGGGTCGGGGTTGGGGATGAAGGGGAGGCCGGTCAGCGGGTTGTTGAGGTTCACCCAGTTCGAGCTGTAGAGGAACAGCGGCTGGAGGAGGTTCGTCCACATGTCGAGCCACATGACGGCCGCACCCGCGATGAAGAGCTTCGCCTCGAAGACGAGCTCGTGCTCGCGACGGCACTTGCGGACGAGATAGACGAGGAGGACCGTGAACACGACGATCATCGCGACCTCGAGGACCCGCGCCGTGTACCACGACGCCGAGTCCCGGTCTTCGTAGCCGGTGATCGCCTGCGGACCCGCGATCAGCCAGCCGATCCAGGTCCAGAGCTGGAGGCCGAGCAGCAGTGCGCCGACGAGCGCCATGTAGTGCACCGGTCGCCAGCTCCGCCGGAAGCCGTCGACGTCGGCGCGCCCGCCCCATCGTGACGCACGGACCTTGGCGACGGGCGATGTGGTCACGGCTCCCCCCGAGCGGCGTGATCGACGCGGCGATTAAGGTACCGGAGAGTACCGGAATTCATCTCGGCTGCCGATCCACGACGTCGGAGCCCACGAGGCCAGGTGAGGTGGGGGCGCCGTGTCGAGCCAAGAGAGCAGCTCGGAGCACTTCGACACCCTCGAGGTGTCCCGGCAGGGCGCCGTCGCCACCGTCCGGCTGGCCCGGCCCGACGAGTACAACAGCTTCGACGAGAAGCTCCACGTCGAGTTCACGCGTGCGCTGGAGGAGCTGAGCGGACGCCGCGACGTCCGGGCGATCGTGCTTCTGTCGTCGGGCAAGGTCTTCTCGGCCGGCGGCGACTGGGCGCTCATGCGCGAGTGCCATGAGCACGTGCAGAACCGACTGCGCATCACCGACGACGGGCGCCACCTCATGCAGGTCCTCCTCGACCTCCCGCAACCGCTCGTGGTCGGGTTGAACGGCGACGCCATCGGGCTCGCGGCGAGCATCGTGCTCTGCGCCGACGCGGTCGTCGCGCCCCGCCGGGCGCGCATCGGCGATCCCCACGTGCGCGTCGGGCTCGTCGCCGGCGACGGTGGCTGCTTCGCGTGGCCCGCCGCGGTCGGGCTCCCCCGCGCGCGCCGCTACCTCCTGACCGGCGAGATGGTGGGCGCCGAGGACGCGTGGCAGTGGGGCATGGTCACCGACCTCGTCGACGAGGTCGAAGACGCCGAGTCCCGCGCGCGGGAGATCGCCGAGGAGATGGCGGCCCTACCACCACTCGCGGTCCAGGGCACCAAACGCGCGCTGAACCGCGTCACCCAGCTCCGAGCGGGCGAGGTGCTCGACCTCGCGTTCGCGCTGGAGATCATGACGCTCGGCTCCGACGACTTGCTCGAAGGGATCCGGGCGTTCCAGGAACGACGGCCAGGCGAATTCCGAGGATCGTGACGATGACCGAGACCGTCCAGAGTGCACCGACGTCGGCCCGGGAGCGTCCGGAGGACGCGATCGCCCTGCCACTCACGATCGACCAGATCGACGAGCAGTTCCTCACCCGCGCGCTCGACTGCTGGTACCCGGGGGTCACGGTGGAGCGGGTCGACATCGGCCGCACGATGCCCGGGAGCGCGACGAAGGTCAGGCTCCTCCTCGACTACGACGACGCCGGGCACCGTGCTCGCCTCCCCGCGACGATGATGCTGAAGGCCGGCTTCGACGAGACGATGCTCGCGCTCGCGGCGCCGATGTACGCCAAGGAGGCCATCTTCTTCCGCAGCGTCGCCCCGACCCTCGACATCCCCCTCCCCCGCTGCTACTACGCGGGCTGCAACCCCGACACGGGCCAGTCGCTCCTCCTGCTCGAGGACCTGCTCGCGGCGAACGTCTCGTTCGGGCGGGTCGAGGAGCCCTTGACGCGCGACACCACGGCGGAAGCGCTGGAGCTCCTCGCCGCGGTCCACGCGCGGTACTGGGACCGGACCCATTCGGCGCCGGTCGCCGACCTCGGACAGCTCGACCTGGGCCGGTACACGATCGTGGACTTCCTGCTCGGGCCCGAGAACTGGCAGCGCTGCATCGACGAAGGTCGCGGTGAAGGCCTCCCGGAATCGATGCGCGACCAGGCGCGGGTCCACGCCGGCATCCGATCGCTGCGCGCGATCGACGAGCGGGGCACGCATTGCCTACTGCACGGTGACGCCCACATCGGCAACATGTACTTCGAGCCCGACGGGCAGCCCCGCTTCCTCGACTGGCAGGCCGCGGTGGCCGGCTCCTGGGACCAGGACGTCTCGTACCTCATCACGTGCGTGCTCGATGCCGAGGATCGCCGTACGTACGAACGCGAGCTCGTCGAGCACTACGTGGGCGAGCTCCGAGCGCGGGGCGTCGAGGACTCACCGAGCAGCGAGGACGCATGGCGCGCGCACCGGCGCCAGGTCCTCTACGGGATCGTCGGCCTCTTCTGCACGCCCGAGATGCAACCGGCTGAGTTCGCGACGCGCATGGGAACGCGCTTCGCCGTCGCCGCCGACGACCTCGGCAGCCTCGAGCTCCTGGAAGCGGACGCCTGATCCGGCGAGGCGCCGCCTCGTCCTCGGTCAGGGTTCGTTGCCCTCCTTGAACACCGGCGTTTCGGGCCCCGGGCACGGGAAGTTGCCGTCTCCGCCGCACACGCCGTTGTTCAGGTACGACGGGTAGTCACGCGGGTACTCGCCGGAGTGGATCGCGAGGAGCTGAGCCGGCACCGCGTACAGCAGCATCACGACGTTCGCGAAGCCCACCATCGCGAGGATCCGCACCGCCGTGCGCCGCCGACGGGGCACACGTTCGATCCCGCGTTCGAGGACGGCATCTCGGGCGCGCCGCGAGTAGTGGAGCCACGCGAACGCCATCAGTGTCAGCGCCACGAGGGCAGGGATGTGCAACGGGATCTGGTAGCGCTCGCCCGCGAAGATGCTGATCGCGTGGATGCCACCCGGGTAGGCCATGATCTCGGTGCGGATCCAGAGGCCTTCGACGACGATCTCCACGAGGAACAGGACGAGCCACGCGACGAGGAAGAGGCGGACACCCGAGAGCACCGGCCAACGGCGATTCGCCCACCGCATGAGCGCCGACATGGCGAAGGTCGTCAGCACGCCGTAGCCGAAGTACAGGGCGACCATGTAGACGAGCGGTTCGGGCACGCGGTCCGCGGTCGGGCTGACGGCGCCGGGCACGTGGTGGACCCAGGTGCCGAGGTTGACCATCGCGCCGCTCGCGAGGCGCATGACCGAGGTGTAGTTCTCGAGCGGGTTCCCCCAGAAGATCGACGCCCAGCCGATGAGGAGCAGCGCGTCGAAGGTCAGCCGGCGTTCCCGGATCGCGCGCCGGACGATCCAGGCGACGATGACGATCGCGGAGAGGCTGAGCACGATCTGAGCGCCGACGGCCCATGCTCGGTGCGCCCACGGAACAGGATCGTCGCCGGGGCCGATCGGCGTCGCGTCACCGGAGAGGATCCACGCCGCGAACACGTAGACCTGGAGTGCGAGGAAGGCCACACCGATCGCCGCCCAGATCAGCACCGCGTTGGAGCGCGGCGGCGCGGTGTCGGGCTCGGCTGCCAGCTTCTCGGTGAGCACCAGCGGAGCCAGTTCCGCCTAGGCGGGGGCGCGTGCGCGTAGCTCGCGCTTCAACACCTTGCCCATCGCGTTGCGGGGCAGCTCCTCGAAGGCCACGAACTGGATCTCCTCGGGGACCTTCAACGAGCCGATGCGGTCCGCCACGACCCCGCGCAATTCGGCGGCGAGCTCGTCGGAGGCCTCGCGATCGGGGGTGAGGACGACGTAGGCCCTGGGCACCTCGCCGAGCTGCTCGTGCGCGATACCGATGACCGTGGACTCCGCGATCGCCGCGTGCTCGTTCAGGATTCGCTCGATCTCGGCCGAGTAGATGTTGAAGCCGCCCCGGATGATCATGTCCTTCTTGCGGTCGAGGACGTAGACGAACCCATCGTCGTCGATCTTGCCGAGATCGCCCATCCGGTACCACGTCCCGTCGACGAACGCCTCCTCGGTCTGCTCGTCGTCTTCCCAGTAGCCCATCGCGGCGCGACTCTCGTGGACGACGAACTCCCCGATCTCACCCACGGGCACGTCGTTGGCGTCGTCGTCCACGACACGCACCTTGCCCTCCAGGCGGGGGAACGGCTGCCCGCAACTCCCCCACGGCGCCCGGCGTTCGGCGCGCTCCATGGCGATCGCCCCCATGACCTCCGTGGACCCGAAGCCCTGGAGCAGCGAGATCCCGTAGGCCTGCTCGAAGCGGTCCCGGACCTCGGGGTGGAGCGGCGCGCCGCCGATGTTGAACTTGCTCCCCGACGAGAAGACGGGGCGCGCCTCCTCCGGGAGCTGGAGGAGGGCGATAACGATGGCGGGAACGAAGGTCCCCGCCGTGATCTCGTAGTCACGCGAGAGTTGCGCGAGCTTGGCCGGGTCGAAGCGACCCATGAGCAGCAAGGTGCAGCCCAGGTGCACGGCGATGGCCGCCTGGGTCAGGAACGCGTGGAGCGGGAACAGTGGCAGGAGGTTGATGACGACGTCGTCGGATCCGTAGTCGAGCGCCTCGGCGCACACCTCGAGGTGCAGACGCAAGGTCGCGTGGTCGT
>CAYRHS010000006.1:615-37313 GCA_964424125.1 uncultured Burkholderiales bacterium | reverse complement strand
TGCGTCGCGACCCATTCGCGATGCTGCCGTTCTGCGGATACAACATGGCCGACTACTTCGGCCACTGGCTCTCCATGACCGAGCGGACCGACGAGTCCAAGCTGCCGCACATCTTCGGGGTCAACTGGTTCCGCAAGGACGCCGACGGCAAGTTCCTCTGGCCCGGATTCGGCGACAACGCACGCGTCCTCGCCTGGATCGTCGACCGCATCGACGGGCGCGCGGGGACGGCAGCAACGCCGATCGGGAACGTCCCCCACCCCGAGGATCTGGACACCGACGGCCTCGAGATGAGCGCCGAGCAGCTCGCAGAGGTTCTCCGAGTCGATCCCGATGAGTGGCAGCACGAGCTCCCGCGCATCGAGGAGCACTTCGCCGAGTTCGGGACGCGGCTCCCCGCCGAGCTCCACCGCGAGCTCGAAGCACTGCGCGCGCGACTCGAGGACTGAGTCGAACCTTCCCCTGCGTCGCTCGCGCCGCTACGATCCCTCGGGCCGGGGGGTCGCACCGAGGAGGCATCGCGATGGGTGTGAAGGCGTACGTCCTGATCCAAACCGAGGTGGGGAAGGCAGTCGACGTCGCCGACGCGGCACGCGACATCCCCGGCGTGGTGTCGGCCGAGGACGTGACCGGGCCCTACGACGTGATCATCCAGACCGAGGCCGACACGGTCGACGAGCTCGGCAAGATGGTCGTCTCGAAGATCCAGCTCGTCGACGGGATCACCCGCACCCTCACCTGCCCCGTCGTGAACCTCTGACCGTCCCGCCCGCGTGACGGACGCTCAGCCGCGCTGGCGGCCCGCGCGTCGCTCGCGCCGTGCTCGGCGGTCGAGGGCCATCGCGATCAGGCGGTCGAGCAGCTCCGGATAGGGCACACCCGTCGCTTCCCAGAGCTTCGGGTACATCGAGATGGGCGTGAAGCCGGGGATCGTGTTGACCTCGTTGACCAGGAAGCCGCGCCCCGTTGTTCCATCACGCCCTCGCTCCTCGAAGAAGAAGTCGACTCGCGCCATCGCTTCACACCGACAGGACTCGAACGCCTGCACCGCGAGCGTGCGCACCTCCTCGACGCGCTCGGCAGGAAGCGGCGCAGGGACCCGCAGCTCCGCGCGGCCGTCCTCGTACTTGTCGGTGTAGGTGTAGAAGTCGGCTCCCGGCACGATCTCGCCCGGGAGCGACGGTTCCGGCGGACGGTCACCGAGCACCGCGACCTCGATCTCCCGTCCCGTGACGGCTTCTTCGACGAGCACCCACTCGTCGAAGGAGGCGGCCTCGTCGAGCGCGCCCGGGAGACCCGCAGGGTCGGTCACCTTGGTGACCCCGATCGAGGACCCCATGTTGGCCGGCTTGACGAAGCACGGGTAGCCCAGCTCGGTTCCGACCCGATCCGCCAGCTCGGCGCGGTCTTCTCCGTCCCGGTGCGCCACCCACGACACGGACGGGACGCCCGCGCCGGCGAACGCCCGTTTCGCCATCACCTTGTCCATCGCGACGGCGGAGCCCAACACCCCCGAGCCCACGTAGGCGAGACCGGCGAGCTCGAAGAGCCCCTGCACGGTGCCGTCCTCGCCGTACGGCCCGTGCAGCAGCGGGAACACGACGTCGATGTCGGTGCTGCCCGAGACGTCGATTCCGCGTTTGAGCGGGACGAGATGCGGGCTGGTGGGATCGGCGAGCTGGGTGACGGGTTCACCACCGACGACGAACGCGTCCGGCAACGACTCCGGTCCGGCCTCGAGTGCGGCCCGCGCCTCGTGGGCGAACAGCCAACGTCCGTCCTTGGCGATCGCGACCGGTATCACCTCGTAGCGCTCCGGGTCGAGCGCGCGGGCAACCGCGACCGCGGTGACCCGCGAGACGTCATGCTCGGCCGAGCGGCCGCCGAAGAGGAGCAGCACCCGGAGCCGCGGTGACGGATTCGACGCGCTCACCGTCATGTCACCTGCAGGAGCGCCCGGATCCCCACACCCATCAGGAAGAACCCCACCAGCCCGTACATCAGCTCGAGCCGCCCGCGCATCGCGTACCGGTACGAGTACGCGAGCCCGACGGTGATGAACGCGACGAAGCCGTAGAACATGTGGAATCGCTCGACGCCCGGATAGTCGCCGCTGCTGACAAGGATCACGCCGGTGAGGACCTGCAGCAGGATCGCAACCTCCGCTCCGATCGTCACTCCCCAGACCACGCGCCCGCGCAGGCGCGCCAGCCTCCAGGCAGCGAGCGCGACCGCGCCCGCGACACCGTTGGCCACGATCACGACGTAGCCCCAGATGCCGTGGAACTCCCGGATTGCGCTCAGGGCGCGTCCTCGTGCTGCACGACGTCGAAACCCCACAGCTCGCTGTCCGTCCCCACCGGGCCTTCCGTGTCGTGGGCCTTGTGCCCATGGGCGAACGCGGGGCTCTCGACCCAGCGCCGGAACGCCTCCTCCGACGCCCAACGCGTGTAGACGAGGAAGACGTCACGGTCGTCGTGCGGGCGCAGCAGCTCGAAGGCCTCGAAGCCCTCGGCGTCGGCGACCTCGCCGGCTCGGGCCGCGAAGCGGGCCTCGAGCTCGTCGGCACGCTCGGGGGGGACGGTGATCGCGTTGATCTTCACGACGCTCATGGCACGGATCGCTCCTCGGTCCGGGTTCGTTCGTTCACTTCTCGTCGCGGAGGAACCGCTCGATCTCGTTCGCGAGCTCGTCCCCGCTCGGGAATTCCTCGTCACCGGCCTCGATCTGCTCGACGAGACGAGCGACCTCGGGGCGCTCCGCGAGTCCCTCGTCCACCCGGCTCACCCATTCCGCGCACTGCGGGTCCAGCGGCGCGAGATCGACGCGCAGGTGTGCCAACTCGGCGAGCCGCGCGAGCAACGCTCGAATCGCCGGCGGCGACGGCGAGCCCGCGAGGTAGTGCGGCACCTGCGCCCACAGTCCGATGCCCGGAACGCCGACGTCCCCGAGCGCCACCTGGAGCGCCGTCTGCGCGCCGGTCGGTCCCGTGTAGTCGTTGCGCGACGCGCCCACCTCCCGGGCCAGAGCCTGATCGGTCGCCGTCGTCTGCACGTGCGTCGGCCACCGGTGCGAGACGGGCGCCGGCATCCCTCCCAAGGTGACCGCCAGCCGCACGTCGAGCGCCTGGGCGCCCGACACCAGGTCCTCGATCATCTCGTGCCAGTGCAACGAGGGCTCGGGGCCGCGCAGAACGACGACGTCCCGGTCGGCTCGCCCCGCGGTCAGCTCGATCCGGGGCCACACGATCCCCCGCGTCGCGCCGTCGACGAGCTCGACCGTGGGGCGAGTCTGCTGGAGATCGGCGTGGTCAGCGAGCGGAACCGTGGCGAATGACCGGCCACCCTCGAGCTGCGCGGCAAGCACGGCCGCAGCCCCGGCGCCGGCCATGCCCGCGTCCACCCACCCCGAGAGCGCCACGACGAGCACCGCGTCGTCGAGATCCGGCCATCGCTCCACTTCGAGCACGGCCCCACTGTACGGGAGCGTCCGGAAGCTACCCGGGTCGGTTCAGGTGCGACGCCGCTTCTCTCGGAACGCCTGGGGCAGCGCCGTGCCCTCGAAGTCGGCGGGAACGGTTCCATCGGTCGCGTAGTGGTAGAGCGCGGTCTGGAAGATTCCGCTCAGGGCGGCCATGACGGGCGTCAGCACGACGAGCCACAGCCCGCCGATGACCCCGACCAGTACGGCCAAGGCGATCGTGGCGCCGCCCGCGCCGATCGCGACCGCGATCGCGACGAGGGCGATCCCGGGCAGCGCGAGAAGGACTCCGACGATCCCGACCCCGGCGTTGCCGACGAGGTTCTCGCCCCAGGTGTGCTTGAACAGCGTCGCCGACTGCTTGATCGACGCCTTGACCGGCAGGCCCTCGATCACGAGCAGCGGGAGCACGAGGAAGGTCACCACCGACCACGCGACGCCGACGAGCCCGGCGATGATCGCACCGACGAAGCCGAACCGTTCCGCGATCGCCCGAAGGACGACGTTCACGGTGGTGGTGACGACCGACCAACCCAGGATCCGCGGCCAGTACCGCGCCGCGCCTGCCAGCGCACTTCGTACGCTCGGGTCGCCGCCCGTGAGGCGCTCGTTCGCCGCGTACACGATCGCGGCGTTGAAGAAGATCGTGACGAAGGACAACACGAGATAGCCGATCGCCATGAGGACGTAGTCGAGTCCGTTGAGCACGGGCTGGCCGTCGCCGAACACCGCGCTCGTGCCGACGATCGGCAACACGAACGAGATCACGACGATCAGCCACGCCACGAACGAGAGGACTGGGAGCCAGACCAGCTGGGGATCGGAACGCAACACCCGCGCCGACGCCTTCACGAGTCCGATCGAGTTGCGCATGGTTCGCATGGGACCAGTATCGGCCACGCGGGCGCCCGCTGGAGGATTCCAGTCGATGGCACCGATCGCGGGTGGTGAGGCGTTAGCTTCCGGCCGTGGCTCTGCAAGAGCTCGCTGTAAGAGCGGCCACCCTCCTCGGAGGAGGCGGCG
Source organism: uncultured Burkholderiales bacterium (assembly GCA_964424125.1). Taxonomy (GTDB): domain Bacteria; phylum Actinomycetota; class Acidimicrobiia; order IMCC26256; family JAOSJL01; genus CAYRHS01. The sequence goes on along the minus strand of CAYRHS010000006.1, from coordinate 32,810 downwards.
TTCGCTTCGCCCGCGCGCCGGGTCGGGTGAACCTCATCGGGGACCATACGGACTACAACGCGGGATTCGCGCTCCCGATGGCGATCGACCGTGAGGTTGTGCTGGCCTACCGGCGCACCGACAACGGCCGAGTCCGGATCCGTTCCACCGGCCACGAGGGGGCGATCGAGGTCCGAGCCGACGGGGAGCCCGTCGCCGACGAGCCTCCCCCGGCCTGGGGCGCAGCCGGCGCCGTGGTCGTCCGCGCCCTCTCACTGCGAGGACGAGCTCCGATCGGGATGGACGCTGCGATCGCGTCCGAGCTCCCGTCGGGCTCGGGGCTGGGGTCGAGCGCCGCCGTCGAGGTCGCGGTGGGCGTGGGTCTCTGCGACACAGCGGGATTCGAGCTGTCACCACGGGCGCTCGCGCTCGCGACCCAGGAGGCCGAGACCGTCGGGACAGGCGTTCCCTGTGGGGTGCTCGACCAGCTCGCATCACTTGCCGGCGTCGCCGGTGCGGCGCTGCTGCTCGACTGCCGCACGCTCGAGGTCGAACCCGTCCCCATCCCCGGTGATCTCGCGGTCCTCGCCGTCCACTCGGGGGTCGAACGTCGGCTCGCCGAGGCGGGCTACGCCGAGCGCCGGGCCGAGTGCGAGGAGCTCGCACGGCAACTGGGCGCGGACAGCCTTCGGGAGGTCAACGCGACGCAGGCGGCTCCGCATCCCCGAGCACGCCACGTCGTCTCCGAGAACGCCCGCGTCCTCGCGGTCGTCGACGCGCTCCGTTCGGGGGACCGCACCGAGCTGGCCCGAGCGTTCGCCGCGAGCCACGCGAGCCTTCGAGACGACTTCGAGGTCTCGACTCCCGAGCTCGACACGCTCGTCCGGGCGCTCCTCGACGCCGGCGCCATCGGCGCTCGGCTCACGGGTGCAGGTTTCGGCGGCTCGGTCGTGGCGATCGCCGACGACGAGCGCGCTTACCGCGTCGCCGACCTCGCCACGGCCCGTTACCGCGCCGAAACCGGACGGAACGCAACTGCGTTCCGCTGCCGGGCCGTTGCCGGCGCGGGGCCGTTCGATCCTCTGCGGCCCTAGACGTCACCGATCGCGCTTCCCAGGCGATTGAGCGCCGCGGGAGTCCGGCTCCCCCACCAGAACAGATCGCGTCCGTCGAGTGGTCGCACCTCGACGGGACCGAGCACCGACCGGAGCTCCGTGGCGTGGCGCTCCTCGAACACGTAGGGCTCACTCGGGAGCAGCACGAGCTCCGGGTTCGCCTCCGCCACGGCGTCGAGGGTCGTCTGCGGGTAGCGGTCCGGTCCGCTCCCACCGACCGGCTCGACCCCACATCGGCGGAGGACCGACGTGCCGTAGGTGTCGTCCGCGAGCGTCATCCACGGGCGTCGCCACACCGGGACGAACGCGTTCCGCCGCCGCGCCCGTTCGGGATGAGCGGCGAGCAGCCGACCCCACGAGGCGACGGAGAACTCCTCGGGAACGTCGACGGCGATCGCAGCCGCGAGCTCGCGGACTGCGAGCCCCACGTCGGCCACGGAGCGCGGCGACATGTCGTGCAGGGACAGGCCCGCGGCGGCGAGGGCCTCCGCGTCCTCGGCTCGGTTCTCCTCGTCGTTGACGACGACGACGTCGGGTCGCGCGGCGATGATCGCTTCGAAATCGGGATTCTTCGTCCCGCCGACGGTCCGGATCCCCGGCTGCTCGCAGAAGCGTGTGCAGGCCACCGGCCGCACACCCAGCGCGAGGAGCGTCTCCGTCGCGGACGGAACGAGTGAGACGACCCGCATCGCGAATCGCCCGGCTACATGCGGTCGAGGAGCTCGGCCTTCTTGGCCTCGTACTCTTCGGCGGTGATGTGCCCTGCGTCGCGGAGCGCGGCGAGCCGCTCGATCTGCTCGGACTCGGAGCCGCCGGCGGCCCCGACGGTCGGAGGGGCGGCCGCGTCGTCGCCCGGAGTCGGTCCACCGGGGCGACCGATCCACGACGCCCGGCGTCGGGCGTCGACCTCCACCTGGCGGTAGACCTCCTGCTGGACCGCGTCGGGGTGCCGGACGTTCTCGAACTGCGACTGACCCTCGCTGCCCGCCGACTCGATCTCGAGGTCGCCGGCGCCGATCATCCGATCCCAGATCGGCTGGTTGAAGTTGATGTTGGTGATCCGCTCGAGCGGGATCTCGGTTCCGTGCTTGGAGATCACCCCCGTACGCCAGATCACCCGGCGGTCGGTGACGACGAAGTGGGTGAACGCCCACTCGAGGTACTTGAGCCCGAGCCAGACAGCCCACGCGATGGCCAGCGCGGCGAACAGGTACCAGACGTAGCGGCGCACGTCGCCGTCGAGCTGGAACGTGAGCACGAACAGCACGAACAGTGGGATCCCCGTGAGAATGTGCTTGGAGAAGTACCACCAGTGGGGGCGCAGGTCGAGCACCACCGTCTCGTTCTCGTTGATGAGGTGGCGTGGATACGGCATATGCGTAGCCTACGACGCTGGGCGGGATGTCACGACCAGCCGAGCTCGCGAAGCTGGGCCTCCGACATCCCGAAGTAGTGGCCGACTTCGTGCAGCACGGTCACCCGAACGTGTTCGGCGAGGTCGTGCTCGTCGGCGGCGAGCTGGCACAGCGGGCCTCGGAAGATCGTGATGCGGTCGGGCAGCGACGTCGCGAGTGGAGAGCGATTCGTGAGCGCGACGCCCTCGAAGAGCCCGAGCAACGTGCCCCGTTGACCACTCAGCTGTTCTTCGCTGGGCCAGTCCTCGACCACGACGGCAACGTTGTCCATCTCCTCCGCGAGCTCGTCGGGGATGTCGTCGAGGGCGTCGGCCACGAGCTCTTCGAATCGGCGGCGCGCGACGAGCATGCCGCCACCGTATTCGCGCTTGACCCTTCGCCACGCGGTCCGTATGGTCGAAAGCGTCAGTCGTTTCGGGCGCGATCCCGGGACGGGAAGGGCGCATTGCCGCCGGCCCGACCTGGAAGAATTGTCCGTACGGGTGACGAGGTGACCGGGGCAGGGTCGACCTGCATCCGGGCGCCGGGTGCACGGTTGGGACTCGGGGTCCGGCCACCAGGCCGGGGACCGTGATCGACGAGCACGGGCCGCGCGAGCGGGCGTGCGGGACGATCCGAGGCTGCGCATCCCGGGAAGGGGCCCCGAGGAGTTCGAGCCGCTCTCGCGGTGAGACTACTCGGGGCCTTCCCGCGCCCGGCCAGGTGTACGCGGCGGCATCGACCCGGGGTCCCCGTTGCTGTCACATGCGGCCGGTAGGTTCCGGCCGTGTCCCCGCTCGAATCGGGCCGCGACCCGGGCCAAGAGGCCGACCGGCTGCTGGCCGACCTCGATCGTTCCCAACAGGCCGCGGTCACGACGTCGTCGACGCCGCTCGCCATCCTGGCCGGCCCGGGATCGGGAAAGACGCGGGTCCTCACCCGACGGATCGCCTGGCACGTCGCCACGCAGCGGATCGACCCCCGCCGCGTGCTCGCGGTCACCTTCACCCGAAAGGCCGCGGGGGAGCTCGTCGAACGCCTGACTGCCCTCGACGTGGCACCGCGCGTGGTCGCAGGGACGTTCCACGCGCTGGCGCTCGCGCTCTTGCGCCGCTGGCACGAGGACCACCACCGCCATGTGCCCCAGGTGCTCCCCCGCAAGGCCCGGATCCTCGCCCCGTTGTTGGGCAAGGGGCCGGAAGCCGCGGCCGCCGCTCGCGGGCTCGCCGGTGAGATCGAGTGGGCGAAGGCTCGCGTGATACCAGCGCAGGAGTTCGAGTCCGCCGCGTTCGCGAGCCGGAGGCGAACCCCGCGTCCTCCGGCCGAGATCGCGGCGCTCTACGAGCGCTACGAGCGGACGAAGCGGAAGCGGGGCCTGATCGACTTCGAGGACCTGGTCCTCCAGGCAGCCGACCTGCTCGAGCGCGATCCCGCGTTCGCGGCCGCGACCCGCTTCCGGTTCCGCCACCTCTTCGTCGACGAGTTCCAGGACCTCAACCCGGCGCAGTACCGGCTCCTCCGCGCGTGGTTGGGCGACGGTGACGATCTCTGTGTCGTCGGCGATCCCGACCAGGCGGTGTACGGGTTCGCCGGGGCCGACCCCGCGTACCTCACGAGTTTCACCGACCGCTTCCCCAACGCGTCCGTCATGGTGCTCGAGCACTCGTATCGATGCGGCCCCCCGATCCTCGAAGCCGCCGGCCGCGTCCTCGACACCGGCGCACGCCCCTTCTCGTCCGCCGTGCCTTCGTCGACACCGCCGCGTCTCACCGCACACGACGACGACGAAGCCGAAGCCGAAGCCGTGGCCGAGGCCGTCGTGGCCGCGCATGATGCCGGGCGGTCGTGGTCGGAGCTCGCCGTCCTCTATCGCACGAATGCCCAGTCCGCACGCTTCGAGGAGTCCCTCGCACGGCGGGGCGTCCCCACGCGCGTTCGCGGCACGAGACCATTCCTGGAACGCGACGAGGTGCGTGCCGATCTGGAAGCACTGCGGAGCGGGTCGGGACCGCTCGCCGAGCGTCTGGGGGCACTGGGTACGCCCTCGAGCGACGGCGAGCGGGCCGAGCACACGGCCATGCTGGTGGCGCTGGGCCGCGAGTACCTGGCCGCCGACGGTGGGCCCGGCTCGGTCGACGGCTTGGTCGCGTGGCTGGCCGCCACCCTCCCGGTCGAGCAGGCCGATCCGGCCGCTCCGCAGGATGCGGTCGACCTCCTGACCTTCCATCGGTCGAAGGGACTCGAGTGGCCCGTGGTCTTCGTCACCGGTCTCGAGGAGGGCCTCGTACCCATCGCGGCGGCAGCAACCCCGTCGGACCGCGCCGAAGAACGACGGCTCCTGTACGTTGCGTGTACCCGGACCAGCGCGGAGCTCCACGTCAGTTGGGCTCGTCGACGCGCCTTCGGTGCGCACGCCGCGACTCGCCGGCGAAGCCCGCTCGTGGACGAGCTCCTCGCGGGCTCGGAGCCCGCGCCGTGCCTCTCCGAACGCGGCGCAACGCCACGTGAGCGGGTCGCCAGGCTCCGCGGGATCCTCGAACGCGACACCGACAGTGAAACCGCCGATCCCGAGATCGTCGCCGCGCTGCGCGGGTGGCGTCGGCGCCGGGCGCGCGCGGCCAATGTACCCGCATACGTGGTCTGCACGGATCGGACACTCCACGATCTCGCACGGCGACGACCTTCGACCCCGCGCGAGCTGCTGGCGGTGACCGGGATCGGGCCCGTCAAGGTGGAGCGGTTCGGGCCCGAGCTGCTGCGGCTGCTCCGGGAACAGGGCAACCCCGCCGGACCCGAGCGCTCGGGCGTCACGACTTCCGGTTGACGGCTCCCTGACGGGAGGCGCACGATGACCTCAGCGACCGGGAGGGTCCGATGTCCAGATCGGCGCCGCCGCTGTTCCCCACCGACGAAGGTTGGCCGTACCCCGACGGTGTCGACGACCGGGCTGCTCCAGACGAGCTCGACCTCGACGCGCTCGAGCTGCGGGCCGATCCCCACGCCTTCGACGATCTGACGGACGACGAGCGCACGGTCCTCGGAGAGCGCTTCGGTCTCGACGGCTCCGGTCCGTACTCGATGAAGGAGCTCAGCCGCCGGCTCGGTCGGCCGCGGGGCGAGATCCGTGAGACGCTGGGGCGAGGGATCGACAAGCTCCGCGGCCGGGTGGTCGACGAGCGCTGACCCCGTTCAGCCGGACTCGCACACCGCCCACAGGCCACTACCCCGCGCCCGAGCGTCGAGTTCCGCGCGCAGGAGCGCCCGTCCATGACGGTCGTTCGGCGGGATGACGAGCAACCGCGCATAGCCGGCACGCAAGAGCACCTCGTTGAACTCCATGCCGTCGACCGTCACGTAGGCGAGCAGGCGCCCGTAGTCGTCACGCAGGTCGGTGTCGGTCTCGAGCCTCACGAGCGCTCCGCCCAGCCGCGCCTCGGTGAACGCCGTTGCCTCCGGCCCGAAGCACTCGACCGGACGATCGGGATGCTTGGTCTCGGGCGTGTCCACTCCCAGGAGACGGACGGTCTCGGTGCGGCCGCCTCGGCGAGCGACGATCGTGTCGCCGTCGACGACCTCGACCACGCGCCACGGACGATCGTTCGCCCGGCGCGTCGCGTCGAGCCGCCACCCTCCGAGCAAGGCGGCGGCCGCGACGACCACGATCACGCCGGCCCGGAGGCGAGGCATGCTGCGAGCGTAGTGAGGCTCCGGGGGCGGCGGAAGAGCCCGCCCGAGATCCCGATCGACGACGTGAGGCGTCGCTATCGTGGGTCACCATGCGGCGTTTCCTTCGACGGCTCGCCTTCGCGCTGCTCGTCGGCGCGCTCGTGGCGGCGCCCGTGATCTTCACGCTCACCGCACGGCCCGACCTGGAGAACGCACGCGACCACGTGGACGACGAGTGGGCCCGACTGCAGCCCGGGCTCGCGGAACGCTACGCGAGTCTCGCCGCGGCCCGGGACGCTGCTGCCGCCACGGGCATCCAGGCCGCGGTGCTCGACGATCTCGATCGGGCGCTCGAGGACTGGTCGGTGCGCCAGCGGGAGGACGACCCGGCGGCCGAGGTCCAGGCCGCGAACGCCCTCGAGGGCCTCGGGGCCCGCCTCGCGGCTGCGGCCGCGGCACCCCGACTCGCGGCCGACGAGGGCCTGGCCTTCGCGCTCGCGGTCTACGGCGACCGCACCCCCGACGCCGAGCTCGTGTCCGACTACTCCGACGCAGTTCAGAGCTACGAGGACAGCCGCAACAACGCGCTCCGGCGCCCGCTCAGCGGACTGTTCGGCTTCGAGGAGCGTGCGGAGTTCGCGCCTTCGGCGGAGGCGTGACCGGCCGGATCGTCACCCGATCCCGTGCTCGAGCGCGTACCGCATCAGCTCGTCCTTGCGCGACAAGCGGAGCTTCCCGAGGATGTTGCGCGTGTGGTTCTCGACCGTCTTCGGCGAGATGAACAGTCGCTCACCGATCTCTCGGTACGAGTAGCCGCGCGCGACGAGCCCGAGGACCTCGCGCTCCCGATCGGACAGCGGTTGCGTCTCGGAGGACGATCTCGCCAGGCGGCGGAACTCCCCGAGGACCAGCGCGGCCAGCGCCGGTGAGAACACCGGCTCCCCGCGGGCCGCTTGCTCCAGCGCGGTCCGGAGCTCGTTTGCGGGTGTCGACTTGACCAGGTAGCCGACCGCCCCTGCCGCCACCGCGTCGAGTAGATCGCGCTCGGCTCGGAGACGGTGAGCATCACGATCCGCGTGTCTCCGCCGCAGAGCTTCGCCACGTGGAGTCCGCCGCCAGCGGGCATGTTGAGGTCGCACACGACGAGGTCGGGCTCGTGCTCGCGAATCGCCGCCACCGCTTCGCTCGCGGTCCCGACCGCGGCCACGACCTCGAAGGTGTCTCCCAGGTCCGCCCGTACCCCGTCTCGCCAGACGGGATGATCGTCGGCGAGCACCACCCTCACCCGATCCACAGGCGGACCTCCGCTCCCTCACCCGGCCGGCGGCGCCGTGCTTGCCGGCGTTGGTGAGGCTCTCGCCGACCGCGCCGACGAGGGCCTCGACCGCGGGCGTGGGCAGAGACGGGAGATCGGGGGCGAGCACCACTCGCGCTCTCCCGCCGAAGACGTCCTCGAAGCGTGCCGCGGCCTTCCGCAACGGCCGTCCGATCTCCGCGACGCCGTCGAGTAACGAGGCGTCGGTCAATCCGAACAGGTAGTCGCGCAGCTCACGTTCCTGTTCGCGGGCGAGCTGCGCGAGATCCGCATCAGACGCTCGCCGTTCGATGACGGCGAGCGTCTGGAGCACGCCGTCGTGCAACGTCCGGGCGACCTCCTCGCGAGCCTGCGCGTCGGCAATCGCGCGATCAGCGCGCCGCAGGTACTCCACGACGACCCCGGTGATGACCCCAGCGAGCACGAACAGCAACGCGGTCGACGCGATCGACCACGCGTTCGCGCCCTTGATCTCCTCGAAGGCCACGCCGTTCGCGAGCGGGTTGACGAAACGGGCCACACCGATCACGAGCCCCGCGGCGCCCCCTGCCCACGGTCCCCGGGCGACACCCGCGGTGAGCACCACCGCGAGCGGCCAGGCCGAACCGATGACGCGCGTGCTCGCGAAGGCATCCCCCGCCCGGTAGGCCCAACCGCCCGCCACCGCGAGGAGGGCCGCCACGACGAGCTCGGCGACCACCACGCCGGTCCGTAGCAACGTGGCCGCGTCGCGGCCCAGCTCGACCGTGAGCCAGGCCGTCACTGCCAGCGTCACGGCGACGAGCCCCCAGGCGATCCACGGCCGGCTCAGTCGTCCCGGCTCGCGAGCACGACCGCCGCCATCAGGGCCCATGCGACCCACCGCAGGGCTGCGATCCCGACGAGGAGCCCCCGTTCCACGCCCGCAGGGTAGGCCGAGGAGGCCGGGTCCTCGTCACTTCCTCGGTAGCATCGTGTCGCGATGCCGATCGACGACGAAGAGGAAGCGACGCCACCGTCCGGCGGCCCCGACAGCGCCTGGCAACAGGCCTACGACGCCGCGCCGAAACGAGACGTGGACTTCGAGACGCAGTCGGGCATCCCGCTCGCGCCCGTCTACGGACCGGCCGGGCGCCAACGTCCGGGCGAATACCCGTACCTTCGAGGCCCGTACCCTTCGATGTACCGGACCAAGCTCTGGACGATGCGGCTCTTCGCCGGATACGGGACGGCTGAAGAGACGAACGCCCGCTTCCACGAGCTCCTCGGCAGTGGGGGCGACGGCCTGTCGACGGCCTTCGACCTCCCGACGTTGATGGGACGGGACTCCGACGATCCCGCCGCGACCGGAGAGGTGGGGCGCTGCGGCGTGGCCATCGACACGCTGGCCGACGTGCAGGACCTCTACGCGGGCATCGATCTCGGCTCCGTGACGACCTCGATGACCATCAACTCCCCCGCCGCGATCATCCTCGCCATGTACGTGGCCGCCGCCGAGATCAGCGGAACTCCGAGAGCCGAACTCGGCGGGACGCTGCAGAACGACATCCTCAAGGAGTACCAGGCGCAGAAGGAGTTCATCTTCCCGCCGCGGCCTTCGATGCGCCTCGTGACCGACGTCATCCGCTTCGCCGCGGCAGAGATGCCTCGCTGGCACCCCGTGTCCATCTCCGGTTACCACATTCGCGAGGCCGGTTCGACGGCGGACCAGGAGCTGGCCTTCACCCTGGCCAACGGGTTCGCATACGTGGAAGCCGCCCGGGCGGCCGGGCTCGAGGTCGACGACTTCGCACCCCGACTCTCGTTCTTCTTCAACGCGCACATCGACTTCTTCGAGGAGATCGCCAAGTACCGAGCGGCGCGGCGGATCTGGGCGCGATGGATGCACGACCGCTACGGAGCGCGGAACCCACGTTCCTCGCAGCTCCGGTTCCACACCCAGACCGCAGGCGTGTCGCTCACCGCGCAGCAGCCCGAGGTCAACCTCGTCCGCACGACCATCGAGGCCCTGGCCGGGGTGCTCGGCGGTACCCAGAGCCTCCACACGAACTCGATGGACGAGGCTCTGGCGCTTCCCACCGAGAAGGCGGCCCGCCTGGCCCTGCGCACCCAACAGGTGATCGCCCACGAGACGAGCATTCCGCACGTTGCCGACCCACTGGGCGGGTCGTGGTTCCTCGAGGAGCTCACCGACGAGATGGAACAGCGCGCCGAGCAGACCTTCGCCCGTCTCGACGAACTGGGCGCAGGCTCGATGCTCGAAGGGGCGCTGCGCGGCATCGAGGATGGCTGGTTCCAGAACGAGATCGCCGAAGCGGCCTACCGGCTCGAGCGCCGAGCGAACGAGGGCCGGCGGGTCGTCGTCGGGGTCACCGACTTCACCGAAGGCAACGAGGACGACAGCCTCGAGGTCCTTCGGATCGGCGTGGAGACCGAAGAGCTCCAACGCAAGCGATTGGCGACCGTCAAGGCAGACCGCGACGACGATGCCGTCGCCCGGGCGCTCACACGCGTGGAGGTCGACGCTCGCGATCCCGCGGTCAACCTCATGCCCGCGCTGATCGACGCCGTCTGCTCGTTCGCGACCGAGGGTGAGATCGTCGACACCCTCGTGGGCGTCTTCGGACGCTACGTCGAGCGACCCGCGTTCTGAGCGCCGACGGCCCTACGGGGCCGCCGGCCCGTACCGCCGGAGGTCGGCGGGTGTGTCCAGGTCCTCGAACGCGCCCGCCGATACGACCGGCCCCCAGTCCCGGGACGTGAGCCGGTCGTGTTCCACCCCGTCGAGCACGGCGTGGAGGGACGGGCCGCGAGGGTTGCCGACGCGCAGCTCCGAGGCAATGGCGACCGCGTCTCCCCCGTAGCGCGCACAGACGGGCTGCAAGCGATCCCCCACGACAGGTACCGCGGTCGGTCGGCCGGGCCAGCGGGCGATGAGTCGGAGGAGCGCCTCGGTGGCGCGGGGCAGGTCGACCGCCAGGAGTAGGAAGCGGTCGGTCGCGAGCGCCTGGGCGCCGGCAACCAACGCCGCCGCCGGACCTCCACCCCGCGGCACCTCGAGCACCGACGGCAGGTCCGAGTGCCCGGGGCCGACCTCGAGCGCGCCGTCGCAGACCTTTCGCAGCAGGCGCGCGCCTCGCCGGGCCAGGGGCTGGCCGTCGACGAGCAATCGGGCCTTGTCGCGACCCATGCGCCGGCTCGCACCCCCGGTGAGGAGCAGACCGCCGACCGTGAATCCCGCCACTCCCCCATGGTCGCGGGCGCGTGAGCGCACGGCCAGACGCCGCGCCCGCGAGGATGGTGAGATGGACGAGGCCGCGCTCGGGGAGCGACTGATGACCGAGCCCGTTGCCCGCCTCGCGACCGTGGGTCGCGACGGTGCACCTCACCTGGTCCCCGTGTGCTTCGCCCTCACCGCCGGGCGGATCGTGACCGCCGTCGACGCCAAGCCGAAGTCGACCGCGCAGCTACGGCGTCTCGACCACGTGAACCACGAACCGCGGGTCACGTTGCTGGTCGACCACTACGAGGACGACTGGACCCGACTGTGGTGGGTCCGCGTCGACGGCCTGGCCGCGGTGACGGCATCGGGCGCCGACTACGAGGAGGCCATCGCGGCCCTCGTCGCCCGCTATGCCCCGTATCGAACGCGTCCTCCGACCGGACCCGCGATCGTCGTCGAGCCGACGCGCTGGGTGGCCTGGTCGGCGTCGTGACCCCTCGGGACTCCGGTCGCCGGCTCAGCTCCAGCGACCGGCCTCGAGGACGTCGGCATCGGAGTCGGCCAGCGTGTACGCCACGACCTGCCAACGGCCGTTGCGCCGTTCGAGCGTGACGTTGCTCGCCACCCGCCCCCCGGCCCGCAGTGCCAGGCTCGTCCGTACCTGGGCTCGCCGACCCTCCAGCACCACTTCCTCCACACCGACGTGGCCCGTGAGGCGGTCGAGCGGCGGTTGTCCCGTGAACGCGGCTCGTTTCGCGGCGACGAACGCGGCCCGGTCCCGTCCGTCACGGAGCTCCTCCGCCGACAGCTCCCAGAGCGAATCGAAGTCGAGGTGGTCCCACGCCGTCTCGTAGGCCACGGCGACCTCACCCGCCGTCGGCCCCGGCTCGGTCGCGAAGCGAAGGACGAGCGCGAGGATCAGGAACCCGAGCACGATCAGCGCGATGACGAAGGGCACTGCCGGCCTATCCGGTGAGGGACTCGAGCTCGGCCGCCAGCGCGAGATCGCGGCCCGTGACCCCACCTTCCGAGTGCGTCGACAGGGTCGCGCGGACTCGCCGCCACCGGATGTCGAGGTCGGGGTGGTGGTCGGCGGCTTCGGCCCGTTCCGCGACCTGGTTCACGAAGGCGATCGCGGCGGGAAAGGTCGGAAGCTCGTACTCCTTGGTGATCTCGTTCCCGCGGCGCTCCCAGCCGGGAAGGGACCCGAGCCCCGCATCGATCTCTTCATCGGAGAGCAGCGCCACGGCGTCCATTGTCGGCCCCCGGGAGCGGGGCCGGCAATCCGGGGGCGTGCCCGTCACTCGACGCCCTGGATCTGCTGCTCCAGGTCGGATTGCCGCTGGTCGACGTCGTTGCCCACGTCCCGGGCCCGATCGATCTGGTCCACGGGTGAATCACCGGAGCCTCCGGTGCTCCCCGTGCAACCGCCGAGCGCGAGGCTCGCCGAGACGAGGCACCCGGCGAGCAGCCCACATACTGCGCGTGTCGCCTTCGTCACTCGCTCACTCCGGTCTCGCCACCGATCGCCTCATCGACATCCTCCTCCCGTGACTTGAGGTACGGCTCGGCCGGCGCACGATCAGGAGGCTCGCCGTCGACCCGCGCCCGTATCCTGGCGACGTGGAATGTCCGGCATGCGGCGCGCCCGTATCCGCGGGAGCCCGCTTCTGCCCCACCTGTGGTCACGGCGTCCGGGACCGGCCGGGCCCGCCGGAGGAGCGGCGCATCGCGACCGTGCTGTTCGCCGACCTCGTCGGCTTCACGACGCTCTCGGAATCGATCGACCCGGAGCAGGCGAAGAACCTCGTCGACCGCTGCTTCGAGCAGCTCGTCGCGGTCGTCCGCAGCTTCGGCGGCCAGGTCGACAAGATCGTCGGCGACGCGATCGTCGCCCTCTTCGGCGCGCCGGTGGCGCACGAGGACGACCCCGAGCGGGCCGTGCGAGCGGCCATCCGGATGCTCGAGCTGATTCGTGAGATCGGTCCCGAAGCGGGCACGCCCGTGGAGCTGCGCATCGGCGTCAACACCGGCGAGGTCGTGGTCGGCGCCCTCCGATCGGGTGGCGAGTACACCGCGATGGGCGACACCGTCAACGTCGCGAGCCGACTTCAGACCCTGGCCGAACCCGGGCAGGTCCTCGTCGGACCACTCACCTACGAGGCGACTCGCCATGCCATCTGCTACGAAGCCGCGGGGGCGCGGCGGGTGAAGGGCCGCGACGCCGCGGTTCCCACCTGGGCCGCGGTCGCGGCCGCCACGCTCCCGGGCGGTCACGGACGTCGTCCGCACGTGCCACTGGTCGGGCGCGACGCAGAGCTCGCGCTCGCACGTGAGGCCCTCTCGATCTCGGTCATGCGCAATCGCGCGCACCTGTTCCTGCTCGCCGGCGAGGCGGGAATGGGGAAGCACCGGCTCGCCTCCGAGATCGCGACCGGTGCTCGGGCCGAACACGGTGCCCTCGTGGCCCGAGGTCACGGAGTGCCCTACGGAGCTCCGACCGCATGGTGGCCCCTCGCCGAGGCGCTGCGCGATCTCTGCGGCGTCCAACCCGACGACGACGAGACCCTCGCACGCGATCACGTGGTCGAGGCGGCTGCTGCCGCGCTCGCGATCGATTCGGAGGACAGCCGCGCCGGCCAGCTCGCACACGGGCTCCTGGAGTTCACCGGGCTCGTGCCCTGGACTCCGGCTGCCGATCCCGATCGCGCGCGCGAGCAAGCCCTCGCGGCGACCACCGCGTTCCTGCGCGCGATGGCGCGGGAGCAACCGCTCTTGATGGTGCTCACGGGGATGCAGTGGGCCGACGACCCGCTCCTGGAGCTCTGCGACGAGCTTGTGATCCGGCTCGCGGACTCACGCTTCACGCTGCTGCTCACGACACGGCCGGAGTTGCGTGAGCGATGGATCCCGGCACGAGGGCGACACCTCCACATCGAGCTCGGTCTCGACCCGCTCGACCTCGCGTCGACACGACGGCTCGCCGAGCTGTTCCTCGACCGCGAGATCACCGACGAGCTCGCGTTCGATCTCTACGAGCGCAGCGGCGGCAACCCGTTCTTCCTGGAAGAGCTGAGCGCCCTGTGGGCCGAGTCGCCGAAGGAGGAGGAGCGCGGGGTTCCGGCGACGCTCAACGGGCTCGTCGGCGCCCGGCTCGACGCCTTGATCCCCGCGACGAGGGTGGCGCTCGAGGACGCCGCCGTGGTCGGAGCCCGGGGCTCGGTCGAGAGCCTCGTCGCGCTCGCCGATGCGCGGCGGCCGGCGTCCGCACCTCCAGCGCTCGACGATCTCGTCGCGCGCGACCTGCTCGTGCTCGCCGACGGCGATTACGCCTTCACCTCCGACGTCGTCCGCGAAGTCGCCTACGGTCGCATGACCAAGGCCGAGCGTGCTCGGCGCCACGCGGTACTCGCCACCTGGATGGACGAGCATGCCGCGGACGCGGCTCGTCCGGGTGAGGTGCGCGACACCGCCGCGCACCATCACGGCGTCGCCGGTGAGCTCGCCCTCGAGCTGGGCAGCGTCCCGGGCGCGCCCGCCGATCTGCCCGCGCGGGGATTCCGCGCCCTCGTCGGCGCCGCTGACCGTGCCGCGAGCGCCGAGCTCTGGGTGAGCGCGGAGCGATCCCTCGACCGGGCCGAGCGGCTCGGTCCCCGTGACGGTGAGACCCGCCAGCGATTGCTCCTCGCCCGCGCCGAGGCCCGCACGAACCGGCGTCGGCTCTCCGCCGCCCACCGGGATGTGGACGAGGTCCTCGCCGATCCCGGCGATCCCGCGCTCCACGCGCTCGCGCTCACTCGTCGAGGCGACATCGAGCTCCGTGAGGGTGGGCTCGAGGCAGCCGCGGCGACGCTCGAGGCGTCCGTTGCCCTCTGGCACGAGCTGGGCGACGAAGGCAGCCTGGCGCACGCGTTCCGGCTGCGAGGGCTGGTGGAGGTCTACCGGGGCCGCCTCGATGCCGCTCGCCCGTGGGTCGAGCAAGCGCTCGAGTCCTTCCGCTCCGTCGGTGACGAGGGCGGCGCGGCCTGGGCGCTCGAGAGCCTGGCGCTCACCGCGTTCCTCCAGGGGAACATGGTCCTGGCCGGTGAGCGGCTCGACGAATCGATCGCGGCCTTCGAGGCGATCGACGACTGGGGCGGCCTCATCTGGGCCCGTGGCCTGCAGGCGTGGGTGCGCTTTGGCGAGGGCCGCCTCGACAAGGCCGAAGAGCTCGCCACCCGGGTCCGGGCCCACGACCCCGGTAGCGGCGATCGCGGCGGGGCCGGGCTCACCGAGCTGCTCCTCGGCAACCTCCAGCTCTGGCGCGGGCATCCCGGCCCCGCCCGAGCCCGCGTCCTCGACGCCATCGACCTCCTCGAGGAGACGGGTGATCGTTGGGGCGAGATGCAGGCCCGCCTCGTGTTGGCCCGGGTGCAGTGGGCGGCGGGCGACGCCGAAGCGGCCCTGCGTTCCCTCGACCAGGCGACGGAGCTCGAACGGGCGCTGCGGGGGCCCGACGGAACCTCGGCGGCGACGACGGTTCGTGCCCTGATCCTGGCCGAGCTCGGTCGGGTGGAGGACGCCCTGGAGCTGCTGCGACGGATCGAGGCCGAGGAACCCTCCCACCCCGGGGCGGCGATCGCCGGGACCGAGCAGGTCCAGGCGAAGGCACTCGCCCTGGCGATGCACGACGACGCCGACCAGGCCGTCATCCTCGTCCGCGCCGCGCTCCGCGAGTCGGACGGCGAGGGCCGACGTCGTGCGCTCGGAGCCGCGCTCGCGCTCGCGCTCGCGGCCACGGGCAGGCGCGGCGACACGCGCACCGCGCTCGATGCGATCCCCAATCCCGAACGGGGCACGTACCAGGATCGCATGATGAGCGCGATCGTCCGCGCCGCGCTCGACACCGCCGAAGGGAACGAGCGGGGTGCGGATGCCGCCCTCGACGGTGCGCGCCACGCCGCCGGCGAGGCTCCGCTCGCGAACGCCCTGGTGCAGCTCGCCGCGACGACAATCCGCGGGACGACCCAGCCGGGGCCCGTCGGCGAGTCGGCGGCGGGGCTCGCCCTCTCCCGCTTCGGCGTCGACGCCGAGCCGTGGGCGCGGCTCTTCGCCGCCGCAGCAGGACGGAGCGCGCGATGAAAGCCGCGGTCATGACCCGACCCGGAACGCCACTCGACGTGCGTGACGACGTCGAGCTTGGAGCGCCCGGTCCCGGCGAGGTGGAGGTGGCGCTCCACGCCACCGGCGTCTGCCACACCGACCTCTCGGTGCTCGAGGGCCGCATTCCCCACCCGGTCCCCTGCGTGCTCGGCCACGAGGGCGCCGGCGCGATCGCTGCGCTCGGCGAGGGCGTCGACACGCTGGCGGTGGGTCAACGCGTCGTGCTCACCTGGATCGCGAGCTGCGGCCACTGCTTCTTCTGCCGCTCCGGGCGCCCCAACCTGTGCCCGGATGCGGCCTCGAACATCACCCAGCGGTTCACGCTGGACGGCACCGATCTGTGGGCGGGCATCGGGACGGCCACGTTCGCGGAACGCACGGTCGTGCCCGCTTCGATGGCGATCCCGCTCCCCGACGACGTCCCGATCGAGCTGGCCGCGTTGCTCGGCTGCGCGGTCACCACGGGCGTCGGCGCGGCGCTGAACACCGCCCACGTGACGCCGGGCTCGTCGGTGGTCGTCGTCGGATGCGGCGGTGTCGGGATCAACATCGTCCAGGGCGCGCGGATCGCGGGGGCGGCCGAGATCGTCGCCGTCGATCCCGTCCCCGAGAAGCGCGAGGCGGCGCGCCGCTTCGGTGCCACACATTCGGTCGATCCGGAGGACCTGGTCGAGGCCGCGCCAACGCTCACCGACGGGCTCGGCTTCGACTTCGGCTTCGAGGCGGTGGGCCGGCCGGCGACGATCCGGGCGGCATGGGATGCGACCCGCCGGGGTGGCATCACGACCGTGGTCGGCGCCGGTGACGCCGACGCGGAGGTCGCGTTCAACGCGTTCGAGCTCTTCTATTTCGAACGTCAGCTCCGCGGTTGTGTCTACGGATCGACGAATCCCGCCCTCGACGTGCCCCGCCTGCTCTCCCTATGGCGCCACGGCCGGCTGGACCTCAAAGGGCTGGTGAGCAGGCGAGGGTCGCTCGACGACGTGAACCAGGCCTTCGAGACGATGCGGGCGGGCACCGAGATCCGGACCGTGCTCGATCCCCGACAGTGACCGGGCGCTGCTATCCGGATCGCTCGGCTTCGGCGTCTGCCACCCGCAGCGCATCCCGCAAGACGAGCGCGATCCCGAACGCGACGGCAGCGAGTCCGAGGTAGGCGAGCCACACAACCACGTTGATGAAGGTCTCCACCTCAACCTCCGCTCTCGTAGCGCCACAGCGTGCCCTGCTCGATGAGCCAGAGCCCCCCGCCGTCGGCGACGAGGTCCGCCAGGAACGGTAGTCCGGTCCGGTCGGGACCGACGCCCACGTACGTGAACTCACCCGCGGGCGCGCCGGTGCTGGGATCGAGGCGGCCGACGGTCACGGTGAGGTCGGCCTGCGTGGCGCGCAGGAACCAGACGCCACTCCCCCCGACCGCGGCCTGCTGGAGGTCGGGCACCGGGACCTCGACGAGCGGAGTACCGCTGTCGAGTTCCCGTCGGACCAGCACCGGAGGGTCGACCTCACGGGTCCACAGCGCATCGCCCACCGATCCGAGCACGATGCCTCCGCCGTCCGCGTCGGGCGCGCTGGTGAGCTCGCGCCCGGTGTCGGCGTCCGTTCGCACCGCCTCCTCCTCGTCTTCGGCGAGCTCGCCCGTCCAGACACCCTCGTCGTCGGCGACGATGCCGCCGAGGTTGGCCCCCTCGTCGAGGCGCTCGACCACTGCGACCTCGCCCGACGCGGGATCGAGACGCCAGACCGTGGCCGCCTCGCCGTCGAGACTCGACTGGGCGGCGATCACACCTTCGGCGCTGACGTCGATCGAGTCGAGACAGCGCGCGGGCACTCCGTAGCGGGCGACCACGCGCTGCGCCCCGGCGTCGACACGCAAGATCTCCGCACCGGCGGTCGCGCCGAGCTCCGCGGCCGGGTCGCAGGTCGCGATCCACACGCCAGTGGGATCGGCGACCACCGCGCCGACGTCGCAGCCCTCGACGAGCGGGACGAGTGCCGCGAGCCCCTCGTCCGGGTCGTCGATGCGACCCAGCCACGCGGTCGGGGGCTGTTCGCCGGTTCCGGCCGCCACGGCGGCCGGCTCGACGAGCACGACCCAGGTGGTGCCCTCGGCGGATGACACGTCGAGCGCGACGAGCCCGGCGGTGTCGACCCGAGCCGCCGACGGGATCTCCACCAAGGGAGCCTCGAGGTCGCCTCGAGGCTGGCGGCCCTCGGCGGGGACCGAGCAGGCGATCATGGTCGGCGATCCCGCGGCGCCCGTACCCCCGCCGAGCTCCTCCGCTGCGGACGTGACCGTCGCCGGTCGCTCCTCGGCGCTCAGCGAGGCGACGAGCGCCAGGGAACCGAACCCGAGCACCACGATCGTGACGCCGGCGCGTACGAGCCTCGGGGTCCGTCGGCGGGTCATGGTGCGAGCAGACGGGGATCGGAAGACGGGGCGTCGATGACCGGCTGCTGGCCGGCGAAGTCGAGGGCGTCGATCCGCAGCGACCGCGCGCCGCCATCCGTCTCGGACACGCGCGACGCGGTCCACGCGTGGTAGGCGAGCCAGGTCTGGCCCGACAGGTCAGTGAAGACGTCAGGGCTCCCGGGGCCCGCGACCGGCCCGTCGGTCGCCACGATCGGGTTGGGCCCCGGCTTCGTGCACGGTCCGATCGGGCTCGTGCAACGAGCCCACCCCGTGGCGTAGTACGGGCTCTCCCACCAGTTCCCCGAGTAGAAGACGTAGTAGTCGGAACCGTCACGGACCATCACGGGTGCCTCCACGAGCGCCTTCCAGGGCTCATTGACCAGCGTGTTCCGGTTGCCGTCCTCCCAGGCCTGGTTACGTTGGACGATCGCGGTGGGCGAGCCCTCGAGTCCGAGCCCGCCGTCGACCAGCCGCTGCGACCAGATCCTCGTCGGCTGGTTGCAGCAGTTGCCGTCGTTCTTCCAGAGCAGGTAGGGCGTCCCGTCGTCGTCGACGAACACGGACGGATCGATCGCGCCCCCGGTACCAGAGCCGCCCGGTGACGTTGTGCACACGAGCGGCACTCCGACCGCGCTGAAGGGCCCGTCGAGCGTGGACGCGATGGCAACGCCGATGCACTGCCGTCCGGAAGACGTCTCCCGCGCGGTGAAGTACATCACCCACGTGCTTCCGAAACGCACGACGTCGGGAGCCCACGAGTACGGATATCCCTCCGCCCACG
Source organism: uncultured Burkholderiales bacterium (assembly GCA_964424125.1). Classification (GTDB taxonomy): domain Bacteria; phylum Actinomycetota; class Acidimicrobiia; order IMCC26256; family JAOSJL01; genus CAYRHS01. The sequence continues at coordinate 13,803 of CAYRHS010000006.1, read as the reverse complement.
AGGGCAGGGCGGGCAGGGCGTCGACCGGACTCGCGTACCCCCAGTGGGTGAGGTCGGCGCGCTCGGTCTGAACGTGCGGGACGTTCCCGCCGAACGAGACCCCGGTCGTGAGCGCGTGGTACGCACCGCCATCGACGAGCACCATGGGATCGGGTGCGTTGTGGGGGTAGCGATGGGCGGAACCGTCCATCCCCATGGTGAAGAGCTCGGGGTTGGTGTAGCTCCCGGCGGGGGCCTCCTCGGGCCTCCATGAGGTGAGGAAGCGATGGGTCCCGCCGAACGCGTCGAGCACGTAGCCGCCACCGCCCGGGTGATGGGACACGCCGCGCGCCACGTCCCAGCCCGACCAGTACGGCCCGCTCGTGACTTTCGGTGGCAATGGGTTGTTCCCCACCGCGAAGCGGTGCATGCCGCCCCAACCGTCGAGCACGTACCCGCCCGTACCGTCCGGGAGGAGCGTGATGCCCCTGGCGATGTTCCAGCCCGGCCAGTAGGCGCCTCCGCTGGTCTTCGGCGGGAGCGGATGGCCCTCCACCGCGAAGCGCTGGAGGCCTCCCCATGCGTCGAGTACGTACCCGCCCGAACCGTCGGGAAGCACGGCCACGCCGCGGGCGATATCCCACCCCTTCCAGTACGGGCCCGTGGTGACCCGCGGGGGCAGAGCGCCGTGGTTGAAGGCGAATCCGTGCAGGGCTCCCCATCCGTCGAGGACGTAGCCGGTGCCGTCCTCACGGGTCGCGATCCCGCGTGAGAGACCGCCCAGATCGATGAAGCCGCCGCCGGGTGCTGTCTGGCTCGGTGCGCGCTTGCCGGTGAAGACCGAGTCGTAGATCGCGCCCCGGTAGAGCATGCCCGAGGAGTGCAACACGTACACGCCGCTGCCATCGGCGAGCACCGCGACGTCGCGGAACACGTCAGCCCCCGCAACGTACGGTATGCCGGTGATCGGTGGCGGAGTTCCCTCCGGGTACGGCCCGGGTGTGGGCGACGTTGCTGGGGAGATGGGAAGCGGGTCACAGGCGGCGACCGCGAGCGCGGCGAACGCGAGCAATCCGAGCACCCGGCGTCTCGGGCGCGAGCTCCGCCGACCCTCGTCCGGCCTCGCACTCTTGCCCATCGCCCCAGAGATCGGCTGCGGGGCGACCCGACCTGACAGGTTTCGTCCGTCCTGACCGTCGCCTCAACCGAACCTGATTCGCCCCTCCACCCTCTCAGGCGCGTTGTAACGGTGCAGACCGGGCGCAATGCACCGGATCTGCCGAGCCGGAGCGCCCGCGGTCAGGAGCCGGTCGAGCGGGTTCAGCTCGTGGCGAGGGCCCCTAGGCCGGGGACGGCGGTGGCGGGCCTGGGGTCGAGCGCGACGCCCCGCAGGAGCCAGAGGTACACGCCCACCGACACGAACGCCGCCGCGGCGAGCCCGGCGAGCGAGACGAGCAACGCGGCGTGCGCGTTGACCACGAGGATCTCGTCACCGCGACCGACCAGCACGACGGTCACGAGGCCCACGAAGCCGGCCGCGAGGGCCAACGCCGCCCAGCCGACGAGACCCCGTCCTTCCTCCTCGGCCGGATCGTGCGGAGTGGCCGCGGCACCGCGCCACCACAACAGCACCGCGCTGACCGCATACGCCCAAGCGAACCCGTTCAACACGCCGCCGAGCGCGTCACTCGGACGATGCCAGCCCGACACGACGACTGCCATCGCGAACGTGCCCGCGAACAGTGCCGCCAGCAAGGCCGTGGGGCCCCGCCACCGGTACGGGACCACCATCACCGCCGCGAGCCCGACAGAGGTCGCGATCGACACGTGGCCGCTCGGCCAGCTGTTGAAGCCGATCTCGTCGACTTCGAGCAGCGTCGGGCGGGGCAGCACCGCCTTCAGCACCTCCGCTGTGAGGACCGCCCCGCCAATCACCACGGCAGCCCCGACGGCGAGGCGCCATCGCCGTCGCTCAAGCGCGAGCAGGACGATTGCGCCGCCGACGAGCGCCAGCGACGCTCTGGTGATCAGCGACAGGACGTCGTTGGCGTCGCGCCGGACCTGTTCCGGCTCCGTCACGCGCCCGTCGAAGGCGACGTCGTCGGCCTGCTGTCCACCCGTGGTGAGCACGAAGCACACGTACACGAGGATCGCGAGCAGGATCGCGACGAGGGCTGCCGTGGCGAACACACGCCATCGAGCCGTCACGCACCGAGGCTATCGAGCCCCGGGCCTCGGCTCGCGCCCGCTGAAGGGAGACTCTCGAGGGGAGCAACCTCGTCGCTCGTGGACCGACTCATCTCGATGAGTAGCGTCTTGACCTCGGGCATCGTCCATTCGCGAGATGCGATCTTCTCCGCCCACCCCCGTCCCCACGGACGGCGGACGAGTCCGGCCTGACCCCGGAAGCCGCGAAGGCGCTCGACACGCACGCCCCCGTCCAGCCGCGCGAGCAGCTCGGGAGAGTGCTCGACGAGCGTTGCTCGAAGCGCTCCGTCCAGGTCGCCGACGGCTTCTTCCCGGAAGCGAGCGGGCGGGACGGTGGTGAAGACCAAGGTGCGACGGTCGTTGGTCGGGAACACGCCGGTCGCGAATCCGGGCCGATAGAACCACTCGTACCCCGGTACCTCCACCCCCTCCCAGCAGCCGTAGATGACGGCATTCGAGCTCGGCCCGGTCGTCGTCGTGGGCGCGTCCACCAGCGTGGCGACCGTGGATCGCAGACCGTCGGCGCCGACCACCATCTGACCGTGTGCACTGAGCAGCGTGCTCCCGTCCCTCCCGCGCACGCCGGTCACGGCCGACCCGTCGCGGATCCCGTCCGTCACGGTGACGCCGAAGCGGACCTCGGCACCTCACGCCCGTGCGGCATCGACGAGCACACGGTCGAGAACGGTCCGGCGCGGCGCGTACAACGCGTCGACCCCCGGAGACGGACTCACCGTGATCGGAACGCGCTGATCGGGGTAGTCGAACACCACGGTGCCGACCGGCGGGGTTCCGGCGGCGACGATCTTCTCGAGGAGACCCCAGCGGTGCAGCTGGAGCACGCCCGCGCGCATGAGCGCGTGCGTCGAGAGCGTGTTGCGGCCGGCTCGGGCCCGCTCCAGGACCAGCACGCGACACCCCGCCCGGGCGAGCAGCATCGCCGTCGCCGATCCGGCGCACCGGGCACCGACCACGACAACGTCATACTCACGATCGTCGTTCACGCCCACCTACCGGATCGTCCGGTTGCGCTTCTCGGGCGAACATCCGACCCGGTGGTAGCCGCACTCGCGCGCCCGGATCTGCACGGCGCGGAGACTAGTTCGGCGTCGCGGCTATCGAGGTAGCTCGATGTCCGAGCGCTCCCGGTCCCATACGTTCGCCCCGAGGAGGTCCTTCTTCAGCTCGGCCTTCTTCGTGCGTGCGGTCGCGTCGGTCTTGGGAAGCGCGTCCATGAACTCGACGTAGCGGGGCACCATGAAACGGGGCATGGACGGAATCAGGGATTCGATCAGTCCCTCGGGCGTCAGGTCGCTGCCCTCCACCCGGACCACGCACACCTTCACGTCGTCCTCGCCGAACTCCGAGGGCACGCCGATCGCGGCCGACTCCGCCACCTCCGGATGCTCGTTGACGTAGGCCTCCACCTCGAAGGAGGAGATGTTCTCACCCCGGCGACGTAGCGCGTCCTTCTTGCGATCGACGAAGTAGAAGTTGCCTTCCTCGTCCTGGCGGAACGCGTCACCTGTGTGGAACCAGCCGTTGCGCCACGCCGCTGCCGTCTTCTCGGGGTCGGCGAAGTACCCCGCGTTCATCGCCCACGGCTCGTCAGTGCGGACGATCAGCTCGCCCACCTCCCCGGACGCGACCGGCTCGTCATGGTCGTCGACGATTCGCGCCCGGTAACCCGGCGGACCCTCACGCAGACCGCCGCACGTCTGCCAGTTGCCGACGTCACCCCAACCCTCGGTCACCATGATGGCGCCGATCTCGGTCTGACCGAACCCGGTGGAGTAGTACTCGATGCCGAAGCGCCGCTTGAAGTCGTTGCCGTCGGGAATCATCGGCACTCCCGAGATCCCTCGCAGTGGGTTCTTGGCGTCGTTGGGTCGTGCGGGACGTGATGCCAGAAGCTGCGCGAGCGGCCCGAAGAGGTAACACGCCGTGCAGTCGTAGCGGCGCACGTCGTTCCAGAACTCGCTCACGCTGAACACCTCGCGCATCACGAGGCGCGCGTTGCGCAACGCCGGCAGGTACAACGACGCCTTTCCCGTCACATGGAAGGGCGGCCAGAACGAGTAGAAGGCCTCCCCCTCGCGCAGCACCTCCTCGGGGAACTGGTTGCTGAAGTAGTAGCTCGCGGCCCACGGCACGACGACACCCTTCGACGGACCGGTGGTGCCCGACGTGTAGACGATCCCTGACGGGTCGTGGTGCGCCGGGCCGGTGAGATCGCCCACGGGCGACACGCCGTCGAAGAACTGCTCGCGTGTGATGATCGCTTGGGGTAGTGAGGGGTCGGTCTCGGCCGCGTCGGCGAGGATTACGGTTTCGAGGAACTCCAGCTCGCCCGCTATCTCCGCGAGCGGCGCCAGCATCTCTCCACCGATGACCAGCATCCGTGACCTGGAGTCGTCGAGGACGTGGCGAAGCATGCGCCCCCGGTACATGCGGTTCACGGGTACCTCGACCGCCCGCAACCACGCCAGCCCTAACCACGCGCTGTACGACTCGAACGAGTTCGGCAGCATGGTGGCAACGGTGTCACCTGGCATCACCCCGGCGCGTCGGTACGCGTCCGCCCAGCGCAGATTGCGCCGGTGCAGCGCCTCGTAGCTCTCCTCGCGCCCGTCCACGTCCTGGAGGAAGACGCGATCGGGTGTGGCCGCGGCACGTGCGGCCAGCAGGTTCGGCAGTACCAGTCCGCGGTCGAGCATGTGTTCCTCCGCGATCGCCCGCCGGGGCCTCAGAACGGGATCGGCGGGTTCCAGGTCCCCCACAAGTCGCGGTAGACCTGTCCCACCTCTCCGACAGTCGCGAGCGCCTTCTGCGCTTCGATCATCGCCGGGAGCTGGTTCTCGCTCTCTTCGAGCACGCGTCGAAGCTCACCGAGCGCGCGGTTCGTACGGACCTCGTCGCGGTCACGACGCATCTCCTCCAGGCGTGCCATCGCGTCCTCCCACGCCGGTTCGGCACGGAACGGCGCCACGTCGAGGAGGTCCTCGTCGAGGACGAAGCAGTTCTCGCCCACGAGCTTTCGCTCTCCCGACTCCAGCTCCGCTTCCTGCTCGACCGCGGCCTGGTAGACCTCACGGTGAAGCCATCCCGACTCGAGCGTCGAGACGAACCCGCCCTCGTCCTCGATCCGCGCGAGGTAGGCGAGGGCGCGTTCCTCGAGTTCGTCGGTCAACGACTCCACGTAGTACGAGCCGGCGAGCGGATCGGCCACCGCCGTGATCTCGCTCTCGTGCTGGATGATCTGCTGCGTCCGGATCGCCATGAGCAGGGCATCGGCCGAGGGCACGGCGAGCGCCTCGTCGTAGGGCGCGACCCCGAGCGACTGCACGCCGCCCAGCGCGGCCGCGACCGTGCGGTACGCACTGCGCACGATGTTGATGAGCGGCTGTTCCCGAGTGCAGTCGCGATCGGCCGAGAAGCCGTGGATGCGCATGCGCATCGCCCGTTCGTCCGTCACGCCGTACCGCTCCACGAGCAGGCGCGACCACATGCGGCGCGCGGCCCGCAGCTTCGAGATTTCCTCGAAGAAGGAACGGCCGATGGAGAAGTTCACGCCGCCCAGCGCGTGGGCTACCTCGTCGGCGCTGTATCGACCGCGCCGGAGCAGCTCGTCGAGATGCTCGATGTTCCACGCGAGAACGATCGCGAGCTCCTGATCGGCGCCGATCCCGTTGGACCGGATGTTGTGACCGGCACACGACACCGGCACGACGTTGGGCACGTGCTCGAGATGGAACTCGATGACGTCGCAGTTGTTGAGCAAGTAGCCACGCGGCGGGTAGAGGTCCTTGAACGGCGTCGACACGTACGGGATGAACATCTCCCCTTGGCCGGTGCCGTGGAGCCGATCCAGAGGCACTCCGCGCTCCTCGGCCACGGCGAAGAACCCCGCGTTGATCCACGGTGTGCCGACCATGTGCATGTAGGCCGTCTCCATGTCGACACCGTCGAGAAGCTTCGCGAAGTCGCGCACACCGATGTAAGGCGCACCGCTCAGCCCGACGTCGTCCTTGCGCGCGATGACCTCGGGATGGTCGGGGTCCCACATGTGACACGTCGTGATCTGGTCGGGCTCGAAGTTGATCCAGCCGCCACCTGCTTCACGGGCGAACCGCGACAACGTGTTGCTGTCCTCGGGCCGGCCCGCTCCGGCGAGCTGCGCGATCCGCCAGTACCGGCTGCGGTACATCTCCGGGTACGGACCACGCGTGTAGGGCGGCTTCCCGGGGTCGCCCAGGTCGAGCTCGTAGTCGAGATGTGCGACGTCATCGGGCCCGTAGTGGTTCTTCAGCGGGATCCCGGACTCGGAGCGGATCCCGTCGCCGGCAGCGTCGTCCGATCTCCGAGCCATCTCATGCTCCTCCAGCCGTGGCGTCCGAGCTGGGCGCCACACGGACCGGCAGACCCATCTCACCCGCGAGCGCGCGCAGGTGCACGTCTCGTCCACCGAAGCGCACCTGGGTCGCCTTCGCCCGCTCGGACCACAGGTGTAGGTCGTGCTCGATCACGATTCCGGCGCCCCCGTGGAGCTGGTGTGCCAGTTGGGTGACCGTCGTGTACATCGGCGAGCACCATGCCTTCGCGATCGACACCTCACGCCGGGCAGGAAGACCTTCCGCGAGGCGCCACAGCGCCTGGTAGGTCGCCCACCGACCGGACTCGACACTCGTGGCCATGTCCGCGACGTGGTGCTGGACGGCCTGGAACGAGCCGATCGGTCGCCCGAACTGGTGGCGCTGCTTCACGTATTCGGCGGTGATCTCCAGGACGCGCTCTGCCCCGCCGACCATCTCCGCGCACTCGAGAGCGGTGGCGACGAGCACCGCTGCGTCGACCACGGGCCACGCGTCGTCCGACGACGTGTCCCCGACCAACAGCTTGTCCTCAGCGACCACCACCTCGTCGAAGGAGACCGCTGCCTGGGGGTCCCGGCCGAACGTCACGTGCGGCACAGCCGTGACGCCCTTCGCCAGAGGGTCCACCAGGGCGACGGCGTGACCACCACCGATGCTCGTCGGCCGACGCGCCACGACGAGGACGACGTCAGCGGCCGTGGGCGCGACGACGAACATCTTCTCGCCTGTGAGCAGCCAATGGTCGTCGACCTGGCGAACGTGGGTGCGCATGAACGCGGGCTCGCGCACGGACTCGCGCTCCGCGAGGGCGACGGTCGCCACCATGTCACCCGCACAGATCCGCTCGAGCAGCTCCCGGCGTGGTGCGTCGGGGCCGAGACGGCGGATCACCTCCGCGGCGAAGGTCGTCGCCGCGTACGTGGTGGGCAACAACACCCGGCCCGCCTGCTCCATGAACAGACCGAGCTCGAAGATGCTCGCCCCCGACCCGCCCTGGCTCTCGGGAAGCGCCACGCCCACCCAGTCGTGGTCGGCGAGCACCCGCCAGAGCTCGGTCGAGTGCCCGGTCGGCGAGTCCCGCAGTGCTCGCACGAGGGAGGGAGTGCACTCGCGCTCGAGGAGCTCGCGGGCGGATTTCGCGAGAAGCAGTTGGTCCTCGGACAGCGCGAGCTCCACTGACAGCCTCCTCTCAGCGCCTGCGCGGGAGTCCCCAGCCTCGCTGGGCGATGATGTCGCGCTGGATCTCGTTGGTCCCGGCACCGAAGCGGCCCACCGGAGCCACCCGGTAGGTCCGTTCCAGGCGGCCTCCCGACATGGCATCGGGATCGCCGCCCGCGAGCTGCCCGTAGAGATCGAGCAGCTCCATCCCCCAGTCCGTGAGCTTCGTCTCGAACTCCGAGGTGAAGACCTTGACCATCGCGCCTTCTGTCTCGGGCACCCGGCCCGAGTCGACGATTGCGGCGGTGCGGTAGGCGAGCAACCAGGCGATCTCCAGGTCGACCTCCAGCTCGGCCAAGCGCATCTGCACCTCGGGGCGCTCGGCCAGGGTCTCTCTGTCGATGGTCGTGGTCCGGCACCGCTCCACGAGGTCGTCCAGCAGCCGACGGAGGTGGCCCGCGCTTCCGAACGCGTTGGCGCGTTCGAAGGCGAGTGCGGCGGTCACGTAGGTCCAGCCTTCGTTCTCCTCACCGATCAGGTGGTCACCGGGGACGCGGACGTCCTCGAAGAAGGTGGCATTGGTGCGCAGGCCCGACCATGTCAGCAGCGGCTGGACGGTGATGCCGGGCGAGTCGAGGGGCACGACGATGATCGAGATGCCGTGATGTCTCGGCGCGTCGGGGTCTGTGCGCACCGCGAGCCATTCGTGCGTGGCGTAGTGGGCCACGCTGTTCCAGATTTTCTGTCCGTTGATCACCCAGTCGTCACCGTCGCGCTCGGCTCGGGTCTGGAGCGCCGCGAGATCGGTGCCGGCGTCGGGCTCCGAGTAGCCGAGCGCGAAGGAGACCTCACCGTTGCTGATCTTCGGGATCCACATCTGCTTGTTGTGCTCGGTGCCCAAGTGGAGAATGGTGAGTCCGATCGTCGACGCGATCGCGCGCTCGATCGTGGGCGCGTCCTCCCGCTCGAACTCCTCGGCGAAGATGAGCATCTCGACCGCCGACTTGCCGAGGCCGCTGTAGCTCTCGGGCCAGTTCAGCCCGTACCAGCCCTTCTCGCAGATCTTCCTGCGGAAGTCCGCCATGGCCGCCGACGCGCCGGCCTCCTCGGAACCGACGGCCCCGACTTCGGCGCGCAGCTCGGGCGTGAACGCCTCCGCGAGGAAGGCACGCACTTCCTGCCGCCATGCCTCCTGCTCGGCCGTGAAGGCGAACGACGGCCTCACCCGCTCCCGCCCTTGGCCTTCACGAATTCGGCGGTGCGTTCCCAGATGTCGCTCGTCAGCTCGGAGACGTACGAGCCGAAGCGCTCGAGCCGTGCCCCCCACTCCAGCGGCAGGTCCTGGGAAGCGTTGACCGACAGCTTGGTCATCGCGACCGCTGCTTCGGGCGATGCAGCGATCCGCTCGGCCCACTGTCGTGCGGTCGGCATGAGCTCGGCGAGCGGCACGACCGCGTTGACGACGCCGTGACGGAGGGCTTCCTGCGCGGTGAGGGGCGCACCGAGCAGGAGCACCTCGAGCGCCTTGGCCCGGCCGGCCAGGCGGGGAAGGAGCTGCGTCCCCCCGCAACTCGGTGCGACACCGAGGCCCACCTGGTGTTCGTTCAGCGTGGCGGTGTCGGCCATGATCCGGAGATCCGACCACCAAAGGATGTCGGGCATCATACAGGCGCCGTTGACAGCGGCGATCGAGATCTTGGGCGAGTTCCAGAGGATGCGGCCTGCTGTGCTGACAGGGTCGAGGTGTGCCATCCGCTCGTAGGCGTTCCGCGCTCGGAACTCGGCCATGTGTTCACTGTCGTAGTCGGTGTAGTCGTCGCCGACCGTGAAGTACTTGTCGCCCGCGCCGGTCACGATGACCACCCGCACCTGCGGATCGTCCTCGCAACGCTTCACGAGCTCGAGGTAGCGCTCGTAGTCGGCGAGTCGGAGTGCGTTCGCCTTCTCGGGCCGATCGAAGGTGATCACGGCCACGCTGCCGTCCTGCGCCAGAGTCACCCCGTCGCCGCCAGCTGCTTCGGTCACCTCGTGCTTCCTTCGTTCGTGGCCGTCTCTAGTCACCTTGGAAGGCGGCATCTCGCTTCTCGACGAAGGCTTCCTTCCCCTCGGCGAAATCGGCGGTCTGCGCGCAGTGATGCATGAGGAAGAGCTCGTAGTCGACGGCAGTCGCCAGATCGCTCTCGGCACCTCGATAGAGCGCGCGCTTCGAGAGCCGCAACGCCACCGGGGCCTTCCGTGCCATGACGGACGCCAGACCACGAGCCGACACCATGAGCTCGTCGTGGGCGACGACGCGGTTGCACAGCCCGTACTCGAAGGCTCGCGCCGCATCGAGCACCTCACCGCTGAACACGAGCTCACACGCCCGGTGGAGCCCGACTGCCTGCGTGAGGAGGTGGGTCGTCCCCGAGTCCGGGATCAGGCCTCGATCGATGTAGCCGAGCGCGAATCTCGCCCGTTCCGAGGCGACGATGACGTCGCATGCGAGGGCGACCGCCAGCCCGCCTCCGGCCGCGGCCCCGTTGACCACCGCGATCGAGGGCTTCTCGAGGGCACGAATCTGGAGCGTGAACATGGGAAGGCCACCCGAGAGCGGCGACCGGCGCAGCTGGCGCTCACCCTCGGTGAGGAGCTCGGGGATGGGCTCCTTCATGTCGCCGCCGGTGCAGAATGCCTTCCCGGCGCCGGTGATGATCACGACCCGCGCCTCGGGATCGAGGTTGGCCCGTTCCAGCGCGGCCCCGAAGTCCTGGAACCACTGGGCGTTCATCGCGTTGGACCGTTCGGGACGATTCATCGTGATCGTCGCGATGCCGTCTCGGGTCTCGTAGGTCATCGTCTCGTAACCCACGTGACCCCCCGCTGGTCGACGGCCGCTGCTCTCGACGTGGCCGAGTCGGGTCCCGGCATCCATCGCCCGGGCGGCCCTGTGAACGACGGCTAACTCGCAGGCTAGCGTTGGCGAATCGAAGACAGCAAGGAGCCTGCTCGGCACCGCGCGTTGCGCGTCCTGGTCGCCAAGACCAGTCTCGACGGGCACCTCCGCGGTGTCATCGCTGTCGTGACCGCGATGCGAGACGCGGGCATGGAGGCGATCTACGGCGGCCAGATAACGCCCGCGACGATCGCACACATCGCGCTCGAGGAGGACGTCGACGTCGTCGGCCTCAACATCGGAGGCCGCATCGGTGCGGCGCTCGAGGTGCTGCGCTTGCTGCACGAGAACGATATGGGGGACGTGCTGGTCGTTGCCGGTGGCCCGATTCCCCGCGACGAGATCCCCGCGCTGCGCGAGGCCGGCTGCGCAGGCGTGTTCCTCCCCGGTTCCCGCACGACCGACATCGTCGACTTCATCAGGTCACATGCCAGGGGAGGCGCGCGAGCCTCGACCTAGGGGACACCAGCACGTTCGTCCTGCTCCGCGCGACGCGACGAGCCGGAACGCCGTGGGCGCGGCTGGGATCGAACCAGCGACCGACGGATTATGAGTCCGCTGCTCTGACCACTGAGCTACGCGCCCGCCCCATCATGGCCCACGGCCGGGCCACGACCGCCGACGTCGTGGTTCGGGCCACGTAGCCGGCGAGCACGAGCGGCGCGAGGAAATCCATGGGTTTGCCGGATCGAGTGGGGATACGCGATCGCGAGGCCCCGGAACCCGGTCTCGTCCAGCGTGTCGACGCATGCGTTGAACCAGTGTCGATCGTCGGGCAGCCGAGCTGTTGCATCCAGTCGGTCACGATGACCGCTCCGAGGCCCAGTGCGATCGCATCGCCGCGCACGGTACGAGAACGGCGTGAACTGGAGGTGACGGAGAGCTGACGCCCGGGGGAAGGTCTCGGGTCTAACGACCCCCGCCCGACGCGACCGGCGAGAAGTCCCGGCTCGCCACGAACTCGGGGCGCGGTGCACGCCCACCGAACGGCTCGACGAGCGCGTTCTCGACGCTGTTGTAGACGAAGAACGCGTTGGAACGAGGGTGCGGGGTGATGTTCCCGTTGGAGCCGTGCATCACGTTGCAGTCGAAGAACACCACCGAACCGGGCGCGCCGGTCGGTACCTCGATCGATCCTTCCTCGGTCAACCGCGTCAGGCTCGCGTCATCGGGCACCCCATACTCCTGCTTGCGCAGCGACTGCTGGTAGTGATCGTCGGGGGTCTCGCCCACGCACGCCACGTACCAGCGGTGCGACCCGGCGATCAGCATGAGCGGCCCGTTCCAGGCGTGGTTCTCGGTGAGCAGGACCGAGCAGCTCACCGCGCGCATCCGGGGCATGCCGTCCTCGACGTGCCAGGTCTCGAAGTCGGAGTGCCAGTAGAACTCCTGTCCCCGGAACCCGGGCTTGAGGTTGACCCTGCTCTGGTGCACGTAGACGTCGGACCCCATGAGCTGGCGGGCGATGCCCAGGAGCCGTGGATCGACGGCCAGCGCCACGAACGAGGGATCGCGGCGATGCACGTCGAAGATCGAGCGCACCGCGCCGCCGTTCGGCTCGACGATCGAGCGTTCCGAGGCGGCGACGCCGGGATCGGTGGTGAGGCGGCGCACGTCGGCGAGCAGCGAGGCCGCCTCGTCGGGGTCGAGGAGCTCTTCGCAGACCAGGAAGCCGTCGCGCTCGAAGGACGCGAGTGCGCCCGGGCTCAGCGGCCCGTCGCCCGGCGAGCCGTGGACGACGGGATCCAGACGCGTGGACCGAGCCGGGTCACCGGACACCCGCGACGGGTAGTCGTCGGCTCGCGTGGCCGCGTCGGTCACGACTCCTCCTCCGCTCGCCGTCCCTGCGTCGCTCCCTCGTCCTGGAGCAGCGGGTACGAGCCGTCCTCCTGGTGGACCTCCTGCCCGGTGCACGGGGGGTCGAAGACGCAGATCATCCTCAGGCCGGTGTGGGCCCGCACGATGTGCCGTTCGTGGCCGTCGAGTGCGTACAGGGTCCCCGGCTCGAGCGGGAGGGTCCGACCCGACTCCAGGTCCTGGAGCTCCCCGGTTCCCTCGATGCAGTACACCGCTTCGACGTGGTGTCGGTACCACATCGTCGTCTCGGTTCCGGCCCGGATCGTGGTGTCGTGCAGCGAGAACCGCAGTCCGTCGCGGCGAAGTAGCAACCGCCGGCTCGTCCACGTCGGCGCGACCGTCTCGCGCTCCGACCCGCGAGTCTCCTCGAGCGTTCGTACGATCATGAGTCGTCCACCTGCCGCGTGACGACCCCGTCGAGGCCGTGCTGCGACACGACGCTCACGAGCGCGTCGCTGAGCGTGTCGAGACCCGACGCGAGGTCGGCGTCGTCGACCACCAGTGGTGGGAGCAGCTTGACGACGTCGGACTCGGGACCCGACGTCTCGAGCAGCAACCCCCGCTCGAAGGCGGCCGCGCACACCTCCTCGGCGAGGCCGTCGAGGCGCACGTGCAGTCCCTGGATCATCCCGAGACCGCGCCGCTCGGAGATCGCGAGCGGGTACTTCTCCGCGAGCA
>CAYRHS010000006.1:0-605 GCA_964424125.1 uncultured Burkholderiales bacterium | reverse complement strand
CGATCTCCGCCTTGCGTTCGACCTCGCGCTGCAACTCACCGTCGCTCCAGAACGTCTCCAACGCCGCGGCAGCCGTGACCATCGCGAGGTTGTTCCCCCGAAAGGTTCCGTTGTGCTCGCCCGGCTCCCACACGTCGAGCTCGGGACGCATGAGGGTGATCGAGAACGGGAGGCCCATGCCGGAGAGCGACTTCGACATGCACACGATGTCGGGCTCGATCCCAGCCCGCTCGAACGAGAACAGCGGCCCGGTCCGTCCGAAGCCGGCCTGGATGTCGTCGACGATCAGCAGGATGTCGTAGCGAGAGCACAGCTCGGCGAGGCGTCGGAGCCACTTGTCGCTCGCCATGTTGAGACAGGTGTTGTCGTCAGCGGAATCCGGACCGAAAGAGCTGATGATCATGGAGTCGTTCACCGTCGGCCAGATGCCTTCGCGGAAGTGCCAGCCCGCACCCGGCTCGTGGGTCGCCGTCGCCGCGCTGTTGGGCGACATGATGCAGGTCATGTTGTTGATGGTCGGCCGGCTGTTCAGATTGCGGGCGATGAAGTCGTCGCGAACCGCATCGGTCAGATCGGAGTAGCTGCCGAGACCATCCGCCTCGATG
>CAYRHS010000005.1:0-40486 GCA_964424125.1 uncultured Burkholderiales bacterium | reverse complement strand
ACGCTCGTCGAACCGACCGAGCGCATCGGCCTCGCCACCGGCATCGCCAACGTCTATTCGCGAACGCCCGCGCTCCTCGGCCAGTCGATCGCGACGCTCGACCGCCTCTCCGGTGGGCGGGCCATCCTCGGTCTCGGTACCTCGGGGCCCCAGGTCGTCGAGGGCTGGCACGGCGTCCCGTTCGATCGCCCGATCCAGCGTCAGCGCGAGGCGATCGAGATCATTCGTACGATCCTGCGGCGCGACAAGCTCGTCTACGACGGCGAGATCTACCAGCTCGACATGGGCCTGAAGCTCATCAACCACCCGCTGCGCGCCGACGTGCCGATCTACCTGGCCTCGCTCGGGCCGAAGAACGTGGAGCTGACGGCCGAGCTGGCCGACGGGTGGCTGCCGGTGTTGTTCTCACCCGAGAAGGCGAACGACGTCTGGGGCCCGGCCCTTGCCGAAGGGAAGGCGAAGCGATCCTCGGAGCTCGGCGACCTCGAGGTGATGCCGTCCGTCACCGCTGCCGTCACCGACGATCCCGCCTCGACGAAGGCGATCGCCAAGTTCGCCCTGGCTCTCTACATCGGCGGGATGGGCTCGCGCGAGAAGAACTTCTACAACCGACTCTTCCGGCGGTACGGCTACGTGGAGGAGGCGAAGACGATCCAGGACCTCTACCTCGACCGCAAGCGCGAGGAAGCGATGGCCGCCGTCACCGACGAGATCGTCGACGAGGTCTCCGCAATCGGCGACGCGGCCTACGTGAAGGACCGCTTCGCCGCGTTCGAGGAGGCCGGGGCCACGGGGTTGAACCTCGCTCTGCTCGCGCTGGACCAGGCGTCGCGCCTCGAGCAGCTCGAGAGCCTCGCCGAGCTCGCTCGGTAGGCGCGCTCGCGCTCGATGCTGCAATCGGGCCGGGTCGGGCGTCCTCGAGCGGCCGGGGCGCTCGCGTTCGGCTGGACGCCGGCTCTGATCCTCGTGCTCGTCAACGCGGTCGACGGCGCGGACAAGAGCGTGCTCGCCGGCACGCTGTCGCTCCTCCAGGACCAGTTCGGCTTCGGTGACGCGATCGGTGGCGCCATCCCCACCCTCGATGCCCTGATCTCGGCTGCGGTCCTGTTGCCCGCGGGGTGGATGGCCGACAAGCTCCTCCGGACGCGACTCCTCGGCGTGGTGGTCCTGTCGTGGGCGGTGCTCATGACCGGCGCGGCGTTCGCCGCGACGTTCTGGATGTTCCTCTTCTTCCGTCTCGTCCTGGGCGCTGCCAACGCGGTGGACAACCCGGCCGCGTCCAGTCTCCTCGCCGACTTCTACCCGCCGTCGCGGCGAGGTCGGGTCTTCGGGCTCCAGCGGGTTGCGCTGCTCATCGGCACCGGGATCGGACTCGCACTCGGTGGTGGTGTCGGTGAGCTCCTCGGTTGGCGGGCCGCGTTCTTCTCGCTCGTACCGCCCGCCCTGGTGGTCGCCGGGCTCTGCGTCATCCTCTACGAGCCGACCCGGGGCGGGATGGACAACGCCGACGATGCCGCGCCGGATGAGGAGGACCTCGGTCCGCTCGCCCTCGTCGCAGAAGGCGAACCCGAGGGAGAAGCCGATCCGGCCGGCGCGTTCCCCGACGGCGGCGGCGTGCGCGCGTATCTGGGCGTCGTTCGCGACCTGCTCCGCATCCCGACGGTCCGATCGCTGTACTTCGGGCTCACGGTGACTCTGCTCGGACTCCAGGGTGTGATCTTCTGGCTCCCGTCGTTCTTCGAGCGCGCCCACGACCTGGGCGAAGGCGCGGCGGGCGGGATCACCGGCGCCGTCGCCATCGTCACGGCGGTACCGGGGGCGCTCGCCGGGGGCTTCCTGGGCGACCGACTCACGCGTCGGCACGGTGGCGGACGGATGTCCGCGGTGGCGATCAGCATGGGAGTCGGTTCCGGTCTCCTCGCGGCGGCGGTGCTCTCTCCCACGCTGGGAGCGGCCATCGCGCTGCTTGCCGCCGCGCTCTTCGGGCTTGCGCTGTCGATCCCGAACTTCGCGGCCGCGACCGCCGACGTACTCCCGGCCGGTCGCCGCGGCACGGGCTTCTCCCTCTTCACACTCATGACCGCGCTCGGCGGTGCGTTCGGACCGCTCCTGATCGGCGGCGTCTCCGAGGTGACGGGATCCTTGCGAGCGGCAATGGCGGTGGCCGTGCTCCCGGCGATCGTGGGCGCCGTCGTCGTCGCCCGTGCCCGCCACACGCTCGCCGACGACATTGCCGCCGCGCGCTCGGCTGGCTGAGCGACGATCGGAATGCTCAGCAGGGTGCGCCGGGGGCCACGAGTGGCCAGGGACGCACACGTTCGACGACCGACGCGAGATCGAGCAGCAAGCCCTCGCGATGGTGCTGCGCCATGAGTTGCAGCCCGACGGGGAGGCCCCGCACCGTCCCGACCGGAAGGGTGATCGCCGGGACCCCGGCCATGTTGGCGGGGATGGTCGGGAGCACGCGATTCAACACCGGAGCATCCGGGGCCCCGCCGGAACCGTCGTCCGGCCAACCCTCGAGTGCGTAGGCCACGTCCGGCTGTGTGACCGTCGCGACCACGTCGGTCTCCTCGAACACGCATGCCAACGCTTCGACCATGTCCCGTCGCTGGCGCTCCATCCGCGCTCGCAGCCGGACGTCGTACCGCTGCTCGACGAGGTCGAGGAGCAGACGGAGGCTCGGTGTCAACTCGTCCCGGCAGTCCGGGTAGCGATCATCGAGCTCGGCGACGGTCTCGCTGCGAAGGCTGAGCATCCAGTCCATCGTCGGTGTGGGAAGCTCGACAGGAGCCCGAACGCGACGGGCGCCGATCTCGTCGCACAGGAGTTCGGCCGCGTCGACGGCAAGCTCGGCGACGTCTTCGCGCGCGACGGTGCCCGCGAAGCCGG
Organism: uncultured Burkholderiales bacterium; assembly: GCA_964424125.1. Classification (GTDB taxonomy): domain Bacteria; phylum Actinomycetota; class Acidimicrobiia; order IMCC26256; family JAOSJL01; genus CAYRHS01. The sequence continues at coordinate 37,594 of CAYRHS010000005.1, read as the reverse complement.
GAAGGATCGTGATTCGAACCTCGCGCCCGAGCTGCGAGCCGAGCCCGGACTCCCAGCCGTCGAGGCGGGGCAAGCTAAACGGATCGCTCGGTTCGTAGCCATTGGCGACGTCCAGAAAGCGTGCCACGTCGCGCACCGATCGGGTCAGCACGCCTGGGACCGAGTGGACACCACCGACCAGCGCGCCCGGTCCGGCGGGGATGCGCCCGTAGGTGACCTTCAGACCTGGCAGCCCGCACAGGGACGCCGGGACCCGGATCGAACCGCCGCCGTCCGAGCCCACGCTCAGCGGGACGAGACCGCCGGCGACGGCCGCGGCCGCGCCCGCCGACGACCCACCCGGGCTCCGGTCGAGCTGCCACGGGTTTCTCGTGGTCGGCGCCATCGGGCTCTCGTGCTGGAGCGCGGAGCCGAACTCGGGCGAGGTGGTGAGGCCGACGGGGATCGCACCGGCGGCCCGCAGCCGGGCGACCACCGTGCTGTCCCGGCCAGCCACTCGGTCCGCCAGCGCAGCCGACCCCTTCGTATCGGGCCATCCGTCGACGGCGAAGAGCTCCTTCACGCCGATCGGCACGCCACCGAACGGGAGGTCGACATCGGTCTTGCGCGCCGCGGCCCGGGCACCTTCCGCATCGACGAACGAGAACGCCCCGATTGAAGAGTGCTCTATGGCATCCAACGCCACCTCGACCGACTCGAGCGGGCTGCGATCACCGGTTCGGTGAGCGTCGACGAGCGCGCACGCACCGTCGAGCCAGGCGTCGTCACGGGTCGTCATCGCACGAGCCGTTGCATCGCGTCCACGATCGCGCGGTGGACGTCCGCCAGGATCGCGGGGCTCGTCGTCTGCTCGGGAAGGTCGTCACGGGTATGGATCCGCTCGACCGCCGAGATCAGCGACAGGGTCGGTGCTCCGTGCTGACGCCACGCCTCGCCCTCGCCCGGCCAGATCGCCGGTCCGGGTCCGACCTCGTAGCCGGCCGGCCTGAGCACCTCCGCCAACGAGGCTGACGCACCCCCGCGAGCCGCGACCATGGCGAGCCGTAGGGCGGGCGCGGAGAACCCCCCGCCCTCGGCGAGCTCTCCCACCGCGACGCCCGCGCCGAGATGGACCACCGCACGCGGTCGATCGATACGCGACGAGAGCTCGGGGAGGAGCCGGCGCTGGCCCAGGTACTCGAGCTCGTGTCCCGCCGTCCCGACTACGAGCACGGGGTGCGTAGCCGCCAACTCCTTCGCCGCCTCCAGAGCGAGCGCGATCCCGGTCCCCCGCTCACCGGCGCACGCGAACCAGCCGGACAGCGGCGTCGCGATCACATACGGGTCGGGGGCAGACCCTCCGACGAGCCCGATCACGTTCGTCGACGACCCCGGGGCGATCCTCGCCTCCCATCGAACTCTGATCGAACCGTCCGTGAGCGCATCGAGCTCGCGGCCCGCCACGAGCACCGAGGGGGTGCCGTCACGAAGCTCCGGCGCACGATTGAGCGCAACCAGTCGGTTGCCGTGACCACGGGTCGCGAGCACGACCGCCCCGACCGATGTCGGCGCGTCGGCGCGCGCCGACGCGACCACCTGATCCACCTCACCGGGGAGGAACCCCCCGACGAACTGCAGCTCCGCCACCGCCGGCGTGGCGGTCTCCAGCGAGCCCACGGCTTCGTAGAACAAGGGCAGCGAATCGACCGACTGCCCGTCGATTGCCACGGACGCTTCGGCCTCATAGACGTCGAAGTCGAACGGGAACGTCTCGACAACCGCGCCGCGGGCCTCGAGCTCGGCGGCGAACCAGTCCGAGGTGGCGGCGTCCACGTCGCTGCCCGTCCGGTGATCGCCGAGCTCGGCGTATGCCTCGACGAGCCCGAACAGTCGGTCGCCGGCCGGGTTCGAGACGGCCCGGCTCACGGTCGGGCCGTCGTGCCCCGCTCTTCGGCGAGGTGCGCGAGCTCCTGGATGGTCCGGCGCATGTCGGCGAAGTTGGCGTCGGCAACGGGCCGGAAGACGCCGGATGTGTAGAAGGGCCGCACGACACCGTCCATCAGCGCCGCGAGCGTCGGCGCGAAGTCGGGGTCATCGATGCGGTCGTGCTCCTCGTCGGGATCGTCGTCGAGGTCGAAGCACTGCACCGGCACCCGACGGTCCTCGTCGACGACCACCTTGTGCCGCTCGGTCGCCACGAGCCCGAAGCCCCAGTTCTCGCTGTGCACGACGTCTCGCGTGAATCCCGCGCCGGGGCGGGAACGGTGACCGAGCAGCGAGTGGCCTTCCGAGCCCGGGACGTCAGGGGCCTCGGCGGCGGCCCGGATGGTCGCGGGGACGTCGACGTGCTCCACCATCCCCTCGACGACCTGCGGCGCGCAACCCCCCGGCGGGCGTATCACGAGAGGGACACGCACCGAAGGCTCGTAGAAGACCATCTTGGTGAGGAAGCCGTGCGTTCCGAGCATCTCGCCGTGGTCCGACGTGTAGACGACGAGCGTCTCGTCGAGGAGTCCGCAATGCTCCAGCGCGGTGAGGATACGACCGACGGCGTCGTCGATGACAGAGACGCCTCCGTAGTAGTAGCGGCGAAGCTCGCGGATGACCTCGTCCGTCATCCCGTCGGTCTGACTCCATTCATTGAGGAAGTAGTCGACGAAGACGCGGAACTGCTCGTCCTCCGGCAGCGGGGGACGAGCCGTCGTGTCGAGTGGGACGTCCGCATCGCGATAGTGGTCGACGTACTCCGCCGGCGCCTCCCACGGGTCGTGCGGGCCGACGAAGCCGGCCCAACAGCAGAAGGGCTCGTCGCGGTCGTAGTCCTCGATCCAGCGCACGACCCGGTCAGCGATCCAGAGGTCTGCGAACGCGTCCGTCGGCAGCGGTGTGGACCCGGGCTCCCAGATCGGAGAGCGCGGGATGGTGCGGCCGTCGATGATCTGGTCGTAGTAGTCGTTGGACGCCATCCACTCTCGGAACCGATCGTAGAGGCCGCGCTGCTCGAGGAAGTCGGAGTACTCGCTGCGAACGTGGATCGCCTCCGTCTTGCCCATGACCTCGATGACATCGTCGAACCCGTGGGCGCGCATCTCTGCGAGACGGTCACTCGTTCGCCCACCGTATTCGGGTCGGTGGAAGTGCATCTTGCCGACGCAGGCCGTGTGGTAACCAGCGGCCCGCACGGCGTGCAGGAACGTCGGCGTCTCGACGGGGATCTCGTAGCGGAAGTCGGACACACCGTGGTCGCGCACATAGCGCTCGGAGAGGAACGAGGCCCGCGCCGGGATGCACAGCGGACCCTGACAGTAGGCACGCGAGAATCGCATGCCCTCCGCGGCGAGACGATCGAGGTTGGGAGTCGCCACCACCGGATGGCCGGCGCAGCCCATCGTGTCGAATCGGTGCTGGTCCGACATCAGAAGGAGCACGTTCGGCGTCACGTTCGGCCTCCCTCCGGCCCGTTCGCTTCCGTCGCTGCCCTCCACGCCTGGAGCTCGGCGAAGAGCTGGGAGAAGCTCGGTTCGGGGCGCGCAGGCGGCGTCGAGAAGAACGGACGCGCGTGCCGCGCCATGAGCTCGTCGACGACCCTCACGTAGGCGGGATCGTCGACGATGTCGCGGTCTTCCTCCGGGTCCTCGACGAGGTCGAAGAGCTGGGCGGGTGCGACGTCGTCCTCGTCGACGACCAGCTTGTACCGGTCGGTGACGAAGGCGCCGAAGCCCAGGTTCTCAGTGTGAACGACCTCACGGGACGATGCGGCGCCGCCGCTGATCAGGTCCAGCAGCGAGCGACCTTCGGAACCCGGGAGTTCACCTGCGCCGCCGACGGCCCGCAAGGTGGTCGACACGTCGACGTGTTCGACGGGAACGTCCACCACTTGCTTCGTCGTCCCGCCCGGAGGACGTATCAGCAGCGGGACGAGCACCGAAGGCTCGTAGAAGACCATCTTCGAGAGCAGCCCGTGGGCCCCGAGCATCTCGCCGTGGTCGGAGGTGTAGACGATCCACGTGTTCTCGAGCATCCCTCGGCGATCGAGGGCGTCGAGGATTCTGCCGACCGCATCGTCGATCACCGTCACGTTGGCGTAGTAGTAACGGCATACGTCGCGGATGCGCTCGTCGCTGAGATCGTCGGTGCCGACGAAGGTGTTGAGCTGGAAGTCGAGGAACGTCCCGAAGCTCGTGTCCGGGCGAACTGTCGGCCGAACGGTCGAGTCGAGCGCGATGTCGGCCTCGCGGTAGCGGTCGACGTACTCGGCGGGCGCGTCCCAGGGATCATGGGGGCCCGGGAAGCCGAGCCAGCAGAAGAACGGTTTGTCGTCCTCGTACTCGTCGATCCACCGCGCGGTGCGCCGGCCGTGCCAGGCGTCGATGTAGGCGTCTGCCGGGAGGGGGATCGACTCCGTGTGCCAGAGCGGGAGCCGTTCGACGCGCTGACCCGCGACGACGGAGTCGCTGTAGCGGCTCACGCCGATGAAGTCGCGGTAGGTCTCGAAGAGTCCTTCCGAGCGGAGGTAGTCCGTGTACGGGCTCTCCAGGCGGCGGCTCGCGAGCTTGCCGACGGTCTCGATGTTCTCGGTGAATCCGTGGGCCGCGATCTGGTCGGCGTGATCCGCGGTGTTGCCGTCGCGGTCGTGGAGGTAGAAGTGCATCTTCCCGATGCACGTCGTGTGGTATCCGGCATCGCGCAACGTCTGCACGAACGTGGGCCACGCCGGATCGGCTTCGGTGCGGATCCCGAACACGCCGTGGTCCCGCACGTAGCGCTCCGTGAGCACGGAAACACGGGCCGGCATACAGAGCGGACCCTGGCAGTAGGCACGGGAGAACCGCACGCCCTCGCCCGTCAACCGGTCGAGATTCGGGGTCTGGACCACAGGATGGCCGGCCGCCCCGATGACGTCGTGGCGGTGCTGGTCCGCCATGAGCAGCAGGATGTTCGGCCGCGTCGCCGGGAAGTCGCCCACGCCGCCGTCGCGATGACTCACGGCTGCTCGCAGGGCTCCCCGGTGATCGCGTCCTGGAACTCGCCGGTCACGGGAACCGGCTCCCCGTTCTCGATCGTCGTGATGATCAGGCACGCGTTGAAGATCCGCGGGAAGCTCCCCGACGGAGTCGCGAACTGGACCGGCGGGGTCAACCCCGTCTCGAACTCCCGACCCGAGCCGAGCTCGTCCCAGAGGGCCTGGGGAGTGATCTCGGCGGCGTCGCGCAGGACCTCGGCCACGATCATCACCGCCGACCACGAGTTGGGGGGACGAGGACCCGAGAAGTCCTCGAAGCCCGCGGCCTCCATGTCGTCGGTGAGCTCCTGGACGCCCGGGGCGTCGGAGAAGTCGGGCTCGAGGAACTGGGTCTGGAGAATCAGGCCCTCCGTCGCGTCACCAAGGGACTTGAACACCTCATCGCTGAACGTTGTGACGACGGCGACCGGGACGTCGGGATCGGTGGCGCGCAGCTCGGTGAGGAAGCTCGCCGCCTCCGGGCCCGCCAGGGTCACCAGCACCCCGTCGGTCCCACCCTTGAGCGCCGCCTCGACGAAGGGGGCCATGTCGGGTGCGCCCTCGGGGACGGGGACGTCGTTTCCGATCTCGATCCCGAAACGCTCGAGCCCGGTGTTCGCGATGCCCGCGATGGCACCGCCCGCGGCGAGGTCGGGACGGGCCAGGCCGATGTTCGTCGAGCCCATGTCGGCGAGCGCTCCGGCCAGCCCGGCGATCGATGAGACGGCCGCACCTTGGATGGGGAACGAGGCCTCGGACGTGAAGGTGTCGGCGGTCGTCGGGGCCTGACCGACCGATGGGATCTTCGCCTGAGCCAACTGGGGAAGGTACTCGCTGGTCTGCAGCGACAGGCTCCCCACGGCGGCGAGGAAGCCTTCGTCGACGATCCTGCGGCCGCACTCCGCCGCCGTGTTGGGATCGTTGCCCGTGTCGCACTCGACGACCTCGACGGGCCGCCCGTCGATCCCGCCGTCGCGATTGACGGCGTCGGCCGCCGCGATCGCGCCGTCGGGCGTGGTAGGGATGGCGGAGACTCCCGTGCCCTCGAAGATCACCATGAGCCGGATCGGCTCGCCGCTCAGCGCCGCCGCGGGATCCGTCGTCGAGCTGGACTCGCTCGCGCCGCCGTCGTCGTCGTTCCCGCACGCCGTTGCGAGCAGGATCAGGACTCCGAGCAGCGCCCCGACCCTCACCAGGTGTCGCCACCGACGTGTGCGCATTGGTGTCCCCCCACGATCGCCCGTCCCGCAGAGTTAACCATCGTTCACCAACGGACGCCAGGACGTCCGAGGACTCAGCCGAAGACGCTGGCCTGGGCGCGGGAGAAGGCCGGGATCTTCTCGTACTCCGCACCGCTGTCGGGGTAGCGGTACGGCGAGTCCTGGCCGGTGAGGACCGCGAACCGGGGCGGGTTGCGATCGAGCATGTCGGAGGTCACCTTCTCGCGGATCCGCTCGTGCGTCTGGACGTACATCCTCGAGAACGCGAAGACCAAGGTCACCCGCAAACCCGGCTCGGTGCGCGGGTACGAGCCGTGCCACGTGTTGCCGTGCCACACGATGAGCGATCCGGCCGGCGCCTCGACGGCGATCGCGTCCGGGTTCGCGTGCTCGCCCACGAGCGGCTTCTCGGACTCGAGCGGGTGGCGGCGGAGATGGTGGCTCCCGGGGACGAGGGCCAAGGCGCCGCCGGCACGCGTGTAGTCGGTGAGCGCCCACGTGACGTTCGCGTACTGCGCCCGCTCCGGGAGCGGTTCGGGGATCGCGAAGCTGTCGGAGTGCAGGGTGAAGGGATGCAGCGCGGGATCCGTCGTGGGTCCTTTCACGAACGCGTTCGCGAGGTTGAGGATGCAGCTCCGACCGACGAGGTAGGTCGTGAGCGTCAGCGCGACCGGGTTCATCAGCGCCTCCTCGAAGATGGGGTCCTCGAAGAGCACGTACGGCAGGGGCATCTGGATCGGGTGGGACGTCCCCACGACGACGTCGGGCTTGCGGCCGGTGCGGCGGAGGTCGACCTCGAGGACCGCGCTCCGCAGCTGTTCCGTCGTCGCGGGCGTCCCGACCCGCTCCGGGGGTACGACCGTGTAGCCGAGCACGTCGAGCTCGGCGACGTTGGATTCGAGTCCGTGCTCGCGGATCTCGTCCAACATCTGATCGGCGTCCCGCCGCCACCTGCTCGTCTTCTCGGTCATGGCCGACCTCCCGAGCGCGACCGGACCAATGTTAACTATCGTTCACGCTCGGGGATCCGCTCCCCGGATCGGCGGGAGGTCGGATGGAGCGGTCACTGGCGGAGCTGATCCGGGCGCGGGCGCGCGACAGCGGCGACCGCCCCGCGATCACCTTCGAAAATCGGACGATCAGTTACCGGGAGCTCGACGCGGCCGCGAGCCGGGTGGCGAACGCGCTGGCGGCAGAGGGCGTCGGCGCCGGGGATCGCGTCGCGTGGCTCGGCAAGAACTTGCCCGAGTACTTCGAGACCCTCTTCGGCGCCTCGAAGCTCGGAGCAGTGGCCGTGGCCGTGAACTGGCGCCTCGCGCCCCCCGAGATCGCGCAGGTCCTCGGCGACTCGCAGGCAACGGTGCTGGTGCTCGACGCCGAGCTGCTTCCCCAGGTCGACACGGTCCGCCAGCAGCTCACGGGCATTCGGAAAGTCGCGGTGGTCGGCGAGCACGACTCGGCGCTCGGAGACCACTACGAGGCGTGGCGTGACCGGTACCCCGCCGATGACCCGGGGCACGCTCCAGGCGCCGACGAGATCGCGATGCAGTACTACACCTCGGGAACCACGGGCCTCCCGAAGGGCGCGATGCTGGCTGCGTCCGGCCTGCTCGAGAACCTCCCGTGGATCTGGGAGCAATGGGACGTCGAGGCCGACTCGACGTTCCTCGTCATGATGCCCCTCTTCCACGTATCGGGCAGCGGTTGGGCTCTCGTCGGCCTCGCCGCGGGAGCGCACTGCGTGATGTTGCGCGACGTCGATCTCGACGAGGTCCTGCGTGCCGTCCCGCGCCACGGAATCAGCCATGCCGTCTTCGTCCCGGCCGTGATCCAGTTCCTGCTCGCCCATCCACGGATCGACGAAGCCGACTGTTCGAGCCTCGCGGTGATCGCCTACGGAGCGTCACCGATCGCTCCCGACATCCTCACACGCGCCGTCGAGCGGTTCCGCTGCAAGTTCTTCCAGATGTACGGGCTCACCGAGACGAGCGGCGGGATCACGATGCTCCCCGCCGAGGACCACGACCTGGACGGTCCCCGGATCGAACGGCTCGGCTCCGCCGGCGTCCCGCTCCCCTCGACGGAGCTACGGATCGTCGATCCCGCGACCGGAGAGGAGCAACCGGCGCACGAGGTCGGCGAGGTGTGGATCCGGTCGCCCCAGAACATGATCGGGTACTGGAACCTGCCCGAGGCCACCGCGGACGCGCTGAGCGGAGACAACTGGTTCCGCAGCGGCGACGCCGGATACCTGGACGACGACGGCTACCTCTTCATCCACGACCGCGTGAAGGACATGGTCATCACCGGCGGCGAGAACGTGTACCCGGCCGAGGTCGAGCACGTGCTCGTCGAGCACCCCGGCGTCGCCGACGTCGCCGTCATCGGCGTGCCCGACGACCGCTGGGGCGAGACGGTGAAGGCGATCGTGGTGGCCGCGCCCGGCTCCGAGCCGACCGTGGACGACCTCGTCGCGTGGTGCAGGGAACGGCTCGCGGGTTACAAGTGCCCGACGTCGGTGGACCTCGTCGAGGCCCTCCCCCGGAACCCGACGGGCAAGGTCCTCAAGCAGGTGCTGCGCGAGCCGTACTGGGCCCGTCAGGAGCGCCGGGTCCACTGACCCGCGGGAAGGGCGAGGAGCAGCGATGGCCGAGACCGCCCGCCCCGACGTCCACGAGATCGAGGACCCGTTCGCGGCCTTCGACGCCGCCGGCGGAGTCGGGCTCGTGGGCGACGTCTATCCCCGCCTCGCCGAGCTCCGCGACCGGGCCCCGGTCCACGAGGGTTCGTTGCCGGACCTGCTCGGTGTGCCGGCGCTACGCAGGGACCTCGGCCGCGATCGACCCGAGTACGCGGCTGTGTCGTACGACGCGGTCGCGACGATGCTGCGCGACCACGAGACGTTCTCCTCCGCGGGCTACGCCGAGGTGACCGGCGCCGTCTTCGGCAAGGTGATCGTCTCGATGGATGAGCCCGAGCACCGGCGTCACCGCGCTCTGCTCCAGCCGACATTCGGCCGCGAGGCGGTCGAACGCTGGCGGAGCGAGCGCACCGAACCGATCCTGCGGCGTGTCGTCGACGGGATCGCGCCCCGGGGTCGCGCCGATCTCATCGATGACCTGACGTTCCGCTTCCCGGTGATGGTCATCGCCGACGTGCTCGGTCTGCCCGCCGACGATCTCCACTGGTTCCACGCGCGGGCCGCCGAGGTCATCTGCCTCTTCTCCGATCTCGAGCGCGGGATCCGGGGAGCCGAGGCGTTGCGCGGCTACTTCGGCGGAGTGATCGCCGAACGGCGAGCCGAGATGCGCCGTGGCGTCCACCACGACGACGTGATCGGCGAGCTCATGCACTCCGAGGTCGACGGTGAGCGCCTGAACGACGACGAAGTCGTCGGCTTCCTGCTCATGCTGCTGCCCGCGGGCGCGGAGACGACCTACCGCGGCTCGTCGAACATGCTCTACGCCCTGCTCACCCACCCCGACCAGCTCGACGCCGTCAAGGCCGACCGCAGCCTCGTCCCCGCCGCGGTCGAGGAGAGCCTGCGCTGGGAGTGCTCGCCCACGGCGATCGGCCGCACCACGACGCGCGCCACCGAGCTCTGCGGGGTGCCGATCCCCGAGGGCGCCGCGGTGACCGCGTCGCTCGCCGGCGCCAACCACGACGAGACTCGTTGGGACCACCCCGAGCGCTTCGACGTGACGCGGCCCGGTCACCCGCACCTGGCGTTCGCCACCGGGGTCCACATGTGCCTCGGCATGCACCTGGCCCGGATGGAGATCGCTGCCTGCCTGGAGACCGTGCTCGAGCGCCTCCCGGGCCTGCGCTTCGACCCCGACGCCGAGCGCCCGACGATCACCGGCGCCTCGTTCCGGACCCCGACAGCCCTCCCCGTCGTGTTCACTTGATGCCTCCCTGGAGCCCGCAGAGCGGGCTCCAGGGAGGGATCAACCGAGGAAGTCGTGGACGAGTACGTCCCACATGTCGGTGATCATCCGCAGCGATTCGAGGTCGACGCGTTCGTCGTCGCCGTGCGCCATCGTGGCCAGCGTCTCCAACGGGACCTTGCGCGAGTAGATGCCGAAGCCGTAGCAGGTCGTCCCGAGCGGCCGGAAGTGACGCGCGTCGGTGGCGCCCGGCATCAGCATGGGCAACAGGGCCGAACCCTCGTAGAAGTGCTGCCCCACCCGCCCGAGCGAGTCCCACAACGGCGTCTCGGTCGGCGACTCGCTGGCGGCGATCGTGACGCCCGGAACGAACTCGACCTCGTCGGCGAGGTCGCCCAGCGCGGCATCGATCACCGCCCCGACCGATTCGACGTCGTCGCCGGGGAGCGTCCGGACGTCGAGCTCGATCTCCACCGCGTCGGGGATGACGTTCCGCTTCGTGCCTCCCCGCAGCACCGTCGGCGTGAGCGTCGTGTGGCAGCACGAGTACGCGAGCTTCGCGATCGCGGGCGGGAGCGCCGCGCAGGTGTCGGCGAGCGTGTCCTCGTCGACGAGCGGTTCCGTGAGCTCGGGCGGGTACCCGAAGCCCCGGACGAAGTCTCGCCAGTGGTCCGAGACGCGCGTGGCGGGTCGGTAGGCGTCCAGGCGCCGGACCACCTCGGCGGCCTTGACGAGCGCGTTGTCGGTCCCGTACGGCATCGAGCCGTGGCCGGGAGTACCCGTCACCCGGAGCCGTGAGGCCATCGTCCCCTTCTCGGCCACGATCGCGGGAAGCGTCACCGCACCGTCGCCGGCGTCGATCGGGAACCCCCCCGACTCGGTGATGAGGTAGTCGGCACGGACGCTGTCCGTCTCGCGCTCGGCCAGGTGCTTGGCTCCGTAGAGACCGGAGGCCTCCTCGTCGGCGACGGCGACATAGAGCAGGGTCCCGCGGGGACGGAAACCCGCGACCGCGAGGCGACGCGTGGCCACGGCCATCGAGGCCGTCAGGTTGAACATGTCGATCGCGCCTCGGCCCCACAGCTCGTCGCCGACCAGCTCCCCACCGAAGGGATCGCGGCTCCAGCGGTCCTCGTTCACCGGGACAACGTCGGTGTGCCCGAGCAGCATCAGCGACGGCGCTTCGGGGTCGCTGCCCTCGATGCGCGTCACGAGGCTCTCGCGACCCGGACGGGCTTCGAAACGCTCCAGGTCGAGGCCGGCACCCTCGAGGTACCCGGCGATCAGATCGACGCTACGGGCTTCCTGACCCGACCCCGGCGTGCCGTCGTTCACGCACCGGTTGCGGATCAGGGCCTGGACGAGCTCGGCGACCTCACCGACTTCGATCTCCATACCACGCAGGCTAGATGCGATCCTCAAGCGTCACATACCACGCTCACGCAAGGATCAGCCGGCGACGCCGATGACTCCCTGCTGCGAGCGCTCCTTGCGGGCGACCTCGCCGATCGGGGCCACTCGCCAGAAGTCGCTCTCGACTTGGTCCCAACGCGTGAGCAGGTGGGCGGCGCGCGGTGACCCGGTGAGTTGCGCGTGCTGGCCGAGCAGGAAGCGCAGCTCGGCCGTGTCCTGAGGACGGTAGGCGTCCACGAGCTGCTGGTTCATCCGTGTCACGAGCAGCCCGTCGGGATCGTGAATGTAGGCCTGGCCGCCCGTCATGCCCGCGCCGAGGTTGTAGCCGATCGGCCCGAGGATGATGACCGTGCCACCCGTCATGTACTCGCAGGCGTGGTCGCCCGCACCCTCGACGACCGCGGTGGCACCGGAGTTGCGGACACAGAACCGCTCGCCGACCGACCCGGCGATGAACACCCGGCCGTTGGTGGCGCCGTAGAGCACCGTGTTGCCCGCGAGCACCGGATCGCCGGCGTCGTGCGCAGGGGCACGCACGACGATCTCGCCACCAGCCATCCCCTTGCCGAGGTAGTCGTTGGCGTCCCCGGTGAGCTCGAGCCGGACGCCGCCGGCCAGGAACGCGCCGAAGCTCTGGCCCGCGGACCCCGTGAACCGCGCCGTGACCCGGCCGGGAGGGAAATGACTCCCCCATTCCAGGCCGATCGCCCCTCCGAGCGACGCGCCGACCGTCCGGTCCGCGTTGCGGATCTCGTAGTCGAGGGCGAGGTCTCGGCCTTCCCAGAGGGCGGCGAAGGCGTCGTCCAGCAGACGGGCGTCGAGCCGTGATCGCGCCCGCTGAACGGGGACCGTCGAGACGAAGTGTCGGGCGGCATCGGGATCGGTCGGGGGCCGCAGCAACGGCCCGAGGTCGATCGCGTCCGCGTTCGCGTCGCCCGTCGTGCGCTGACGCAGGTATTCGCCGCGCCCGATCGCCTCGTCGAGCGAGCGGAAGCCGAGGCCGGCAAGGAGGCTCCGCACCTCCTCGGCCATGAAGACCATGTACGTGGCCACGCCCTCGGGCGTCCCCACGAACTTGGCGCGGAGGTTCGGCCGCTGCGTCGCCACCCCGGTGGGGCAAGTGTCCCGGTGACAGGCGCGCACCATCACGCAACCTTCCGCCAGCATCGCCGCGGTGCCGAAGGAGTACTCGTCCGCACCGAGTAGCGCCGCGACCAGGACGTCGTGGCCGGTGCGGAATCCGCCGTCGACGCGGACCCTGATGCGGGAGCGCAACCCGTTCTCCGCCAACGCCTGGTGGGTCTCGGCCAGACCGAGCTCCCAGGGCATCCCCGCGTTCTTGATCGACGACAGCGATGACGCGCCCGTTCCCCCGTTGTAACCCGAGATCTGCACCACTTCCGCGAGCGCCTTGGCCACCCCTGAGGCGATGACGCCCACCCCCTCCTCGGCCACCAGCTTCACCGAGACCTCGGCCCTCGGGTTCACCTGCTTCAGGTCGAAGATGAGCTGCGCAAGGTCCTCGATCGAGTAGATGTCGTGGTGCGGTGGCGGGGAGATGAGCCCCACGCCGGGCTGGGTGTGCCGAAGACGCGCGATCTCGCGGCTCACCTTGTGACCCGGGAGCTGGCCCCCCTCACCAGGTTTGGACCCTTGCGCGACCTTGATGTTGAGCTCGTCGGCGAACGAGCAGTACTCGGGCGTCACGCCGAAGCGGCCCGACGCGATCTGCTTGATCCGTGAGTTGCGGTCGCGCGCGCTTCCCCGCGTGCGGAACCGGGCTGGATCCTCTCCGCCCTCGCCGCAGTTGTTGCGACCACCGATCATGTTCATCGCGATCGCGAGCGTCTCGTGCGCCTCGGCCGAGAGCGCGCCGTGCGACATCGCGCCGGTCGAGAACCGGCGCGTGATCTCCTCGACCGGTTCGACCTCCTCGAGCGCGACCGGCTCGCCCACCGGGACGAGCTCGAGGAGGTCGCGCACCTCGGTGATCGGACGGTTCGTGACGAGGCGGCTGAATTGCTGGTAGAGGTCGTCCCGACCTTCGGCGACTGCGTCCTGGAGCAGATGCGCGGCCTGGACGTCGACGGGGGCGGCCCGCGGCACCGGCTCGCCGTCGGCGCCGAGGTAGATGACCTTCCCCTGGTCTTCGGCGGAGGCAACCGGGATGGTGGCGAGCTTGCCACTCCCGTCCTGCTTCTTGCGCCCGCCGCGGGCCCCGTCGGCGGGGACGACTCCGACCGCGGCGTGGAGCGCGTCGACGACGTCGGGATTGTTGCCGTGGTACTCACCGCCGGTGCGGTGACGGATGAACCCCGGGCTCTCGAGCTTCGGTGCCTCGACGGAGTACGCCGCGGCATGGTTGACCAGCAGGTCGGCCGCGAGCTTGGCGAAGCCGACGCCGCCCACGGTCGACGCTGCGCCGCGCAGGCAGCGGTCGACCACGTCCGGTCCGAGGCCGAGGACCTCGAAGATCTGCGCGGAGCGGTAGCCGTCCACCGTCGAGATCCCCATCTTGGAGAGGATCTTCAACACACCGTCCTCGATCGCGACCTGGAAGTTGGCCTGCGCCTCCGAAGCGGGGTGCTCCCCGAGCTGACCTTCGTCGGCCATCGAGGCCACGGTCTTGAGGGCGGTGCGGGGACACACGGCGTCCGCGCCGAAGGCGAGCAGGCAGGCCATCGCGTGGGTGTCGCGCGCGTCAGCCGCGTCGACCACGAGCGAGGTCGCGTCACGCACCAGGGCGTCGATGAGCGCGTGGTGAACCGCGCCGACCACGAGCAGCGACGGTACCGGAGCGCGCTCCGGCCCAGCGTCGGAGTCCGAGAGCACGAGAATCGACGCGCCGGCGTCGACAGCGACCTCGGCCGCGGCAGTGATGCCGTCGAGCGCGCGTTCCAGCCCGCCGGGACCGTCAGCCGTCGGGAACGTGGCGTCGATGCGCACGCTCGGGAACGGCGCATCCCTGCGCAGCAACGCCTCCACTGCCGACGGATAGAGGAAGAAGGACCGGAGCTCGAGGAGCTGTGCCGCCTCGGGATGCTGGGTGAGCAAGGGCTCGTGGGCGCCGAGACACGTGCGCAGCGACATGACCAGGCGCTCGCGAAGATGGTCGATGGCCGGGTTCGAGACCTGCGCGAAGCGCTGCTTCAAGTAGTTGAACACGGGCCGCGGGAACGAGGCGACGGGCGCGAAGGGAGTGTCGTCGCCCATCGAGAAGGTGGGCTCCTTGGCATCGGTGGCCATGGGCTTGAGCACCATGGCCACCTCCTCCCGGGTGAGGCCATGCATGCGCTGGCGGTGCTCGAACTCGTCCTCGGGCGGGACGGCTTCGATGGGCGCTCCGCCCGAGAAGGAGGCGAGGCCGTCGGACACCCACTCGCCCCACGGTGCGAGGCTCGCGAGCCACTCCTTGACCTCGCCGTCGTGCTGTACTCCGCCCGCGTCGGGGTCGACGCAGATCGCCTGGCCGGGTCCGAGCCGGCCACGCTTCACCGGCCCGCGGCCGTCCACAGGGACCGCGCCGACCTCGGACGCGCACACGACCATCCCGTCCTCGCACACCTGCCAGCGCATCGGACGAAGCCCGTTGCGGTCGAGGGTCGCCCCCACGCGCCGCCCGTCGGTGTAGATGATCGCGGCAGGCCCGTCCCACGGTTCGCTGAGACACGCGTGGTAGCGGAAGAAGTCGCGCACCTCGGGATCGAGATCGCGCTGGCCCTCCCATGCTTCCGGCACGAGCATCGCGACCGCGTGGCGGATGTCACGCCCGCCTCGGAGCAGTAGCTCCACCGCGGCATCGACCTTCCCGGAGTCCGAGTCGTCGGGATCGAGCACGGGCCGGAACATCGCTTCCTCGCCGAGGCCGACCTCTTCGGTCCCCAGACGGCCCCGAGCGAGCATCCGGTGCTGGTTGCCACGGATGGTGTTGATCTCGCCGTTGTGACAGATGAGCCGGAACGGCTGTGCGCGCTCCCACGCGGGATCGGTGTTGGTCGAGAAGCGGCTGTGGAACACCGCGAGGGGAGCGGCGAAGTCCGGCGCGGTGAGGTCCGGGTAGAACGCAGCGAGGCGGTCGCTGATCACCAACGCCTTGTAGGTGACGGTCCGGAACGACCAGCTCGAGAAGTAGTGGCGCACACCGCCCTCGGCGCAGCGGCGCTCCGCTCGGCACCGGGCGCGATAAGCGCGTCGCTCCGCCTCGACGTCGCCGACTCCCTCGGGACGCTGCACGATCGCCTGCACGATGGCCGGGAGCTCGGCTCGGGCTTGCTCGCCCAGCTGCGAGGTGTCGGTGGGGACCTTGCGGAAACCGACGAGCTTGATGCCCTCCTCGGCACAGGCGGACGACAGGGCCTGGAGCGCCTCGGCCCGAGACGCGTCCCGATCGCGGTCGAGGAACGCCGTCACGACCCCGACGCGATCGTGATCGACGGTCTCACCCAGCTCGTCCCGGGCCACACGAGCGAAGAACTCCCGCGGGATCGGGACGAGCAACCCGGCTCCGTCGCCCGAGAGCCCGTCGGCGGCGACCGCGCCTCGGTGCTTCACGCAGGCCAGGCCGGTGAGCGCCCGCTCGACGATGTCACGGCTCGGACTCCCGGCGGTGTCGGCGACGAATCCGATCCCGCACGAGTCGATCTCGGCCCGGCGGCGGGCCGCGGTGCGGCCGCGGTCGAGGGGTGCGGGGCAGAGCGTGGCGCTGTTCGCACGCACGGGCGGGCTCCTGGCTGGGGGCCCGGGGCGCTCGACCGACGTGTGAGTTGCCCACGAGCCGGGGGATCGGTTGGGGGCGACGCCGGTGTCGCGCTCGGCATTGTACCGTGCCGCCCCGTGCGCCTCGGGATCGTCGGCGGAGGGCAGCTCGGACTGATGCTCGGCGAGGCCGCGCGAGCGCTCGACGTCGGGTGCTCGTTCCTCGACCCGTCCCCCGACGCTCCTGCAAGGGCGGTCGGCGAACTGCTCGTCGGCGCCTACGACGACGAGGGCCGCCTCGACGAGCTCGCGGCCGACGTCGACGTCGCCACCTACGAGTTCGAGAACGTGCCCGGTTCGGCCGCGCGTCATCTCGCCACGCGTGTACCGCTCCGACCCCCGGCCGCCGCCCTCGACGTGGCCCAGGACCGGCTCCGGGAGAAGGAGCTCTTCACCCGACTCGGCATCGCCAGCCCCGCGTTCGCGGTCGTGGACGGTCGCGCCGATCTGGCTCCCGCGCTCGACGCGGTCGGGCTACCCGCGGTACTGAAGCGACGCTCGGGTGGATACGACGGCAAGGGCCAGGCCGTCGTGCGCACGCCGGAGGACGTCGACGTCGCCTGGGAGTCCGTCACCGGGGCGCGCGTGCTGGCGGAGACGCTCGTGCCCTTCGACCGCGAGCTCTCCGTCCTGGCGGTTCGCAGCATCGACGGTGCCACACGCACCTGGCCGCTCGTCGAGAACGCGCACGAGGGCGGAATCCTGCGTCGCAGCATCGCACCTGCGCCCGATGTCAGCGACGCGACCAGCCGAGCGGCGCGAGAGCTCGTCGGCGCAATTCTCGACGAGCTCGACTACGTGGGTGTCGTCGCCGTCGAGCTCTTCGACGTCGGTGGCGAGCTACTCGCGAACGAGCTGGCGCCCCGCGTGCACAACTCGGGTCACTGGACGATCGAAGGCGCAGCCACGAGCCAGTTCGAGAACCACGTGCGCGCGGTGCTCGGCTGGCCGCTCGGCCCGACCGAGATCACCGGCACTGCCGCGATGGTGAACTGCCTCGGAGCCGTGCCCGATGTCGCGACCGTGGATGCCGTCGCCGGAGCGCACCTCCACGACTACGGCAAACAGCCCCGTCCGCTCCGCAAGCTCGGCCACGTCACGATCACCGCCGCGGACCGGGCCACGCTCGACGACCGACTGGCGCAGCTGCGCGGTTCGGGACTCGCCTTCTAGCGTTGCCGGTGGACGACGAGTGGAGGAGAGGAACAGAGTGCTCGACTTCCTGATCGAGAACGCGAACGTGGTCGACGGCACGGGCGTGCCGGCGCGCCGGGCCGACGTCGGGATCCGGGACGGGCGCATCGCCTCGATCGGCGAGATCGACGAGCCGGCCACCGAACGCGTCGACGGGACCGGCCTGGTCCTCTGTCCCGGGTTCGTCGACCCGCACACCCACTACGACGCCCAGCTCCTCTGGGATCCCTTCGCCAGCCCGTCGAACGTCCACGGGGTCACCACGGTCCTCTCCGGCAACTGCGGCTTCACGCTCGCCCCACTCCGGGCGGACGACGCGCAGTGGACGCTGGAGATGCTGGGGGCGGTCGAAGGGATGCCGCTCGACGCGCTCGCGGACGGCGTGGAGATCCACTGGACGAGCTTCGACGAGTACCTCCATGCCCTCGAAGGGCGGTTGGGCGTGAACGCGGCGTTCCTCGCCGGCCACTGCTCGCTGCGGCGCTTCGTGATGGGAGCGGACGCAACAGGGAACGAGGCGTCTCCCGACCAGCTCGAGGCCCTCCGCGACGAGCTCCGCAAGGCGCTGGCGGCGGGAGCGATCGGCTTCTCGTCGTCCCAGTCGTTCACCCATGACGACGGTGACGGGAAGCCGATCCCGTCACGATTCGCGACCACCGCCGAGGTGCTCGCGCTCGCCCGGGTGGTGTCCGAGTACGAGGGCACCACGCTCGAGTACATCACCGACGGGTGCCTGAGGGGCTTCACCGGCGAGGAGATCGAGCGGTTGACTGCGATGTCGCTGGCGGCCGGCCGCCCACTCAACTGGAACGTGCTCACCGTCGACTCCAACGATCCCGGCGCGGTCGAACACCAACTCGAGGCATCGGCCTACGCCGCCGAGCGCGGCGCCCGCGTCGTGGCCCTCACGATGCCCGTGCTCGTCCCCATGAACATGAGCTTTCTGACTCGTTGCGCGCTGACCCTCATCCCGGGCTGGGAGGAGGTCCTGACCCTGCCGGTGCCCGAACGGATGCAGCAGCTGCGGGATCCCGGAGTCCGGAAGAAGCTGGACGAGGCGGCGCACGCCGAGACCGCCGGCGTCTTCCAGCGCTTCAACCGCTGGGCGGACTACGAGATCGGCGACACGTTCTCCGGCGAGAACCACTCCCTGGAGGGCCGACGGGTCGGCGACATCGCGGCCGAGCGGGGCCGGGAGCCGTTCGACACCCTTCTCGACATCGTCCTCGCCGACGACCTCCGGACCGTCCTGTGGCCCCGACCGCTCGAGGACGACGACGCGAGCTGGAGGATGCGCATGGAGCTCGTCGACTCGGGTCGGGCGATGGTCGGCGGATCCGACGGCGGCGCGCACCTCGACCGGATGCTCGGCTCCACGTACCCGACCGTCTTCCTCGCCGACATGATTCGCGGCCGCAAGCTCCTGTCGATGGAGCGCACCGTCCAGCTCATGACGGATGTGCCCGCGCGCCTCTTCGGCCTGCGCGAGCGCGGCCGGATCGTCGAGGGCTGGCACGCCGACCTCGTGCTCTTCGATCCCGAACGGATCGGTGCCGGACCGGTCCGCCTCGTCGCCGACCTCCCCGCGGGCAGCAAGCGGTTGTTCTCTCGGTCCGAGGGCATCCGACGGGTCTGGGTGAACGGTCGCGTCACCGTCGCCGACGACGACAGCACGGGCGAGCTCGCCGGGACGCTCCTGCGGTCAGGCCGAGACACCGAGACGGTCGGCGTGCCCGGGAGCGGTTGACGCTCACCTGATCGCGCCGGCCTCGCGGAGCCCGTCCAGCTCACCAGGATCGAAACCCCAGTCGGTCAACGCCTCGGTGGTGTGCTCCCCCGGCCAGGCCGCAGGGCGCTGGATGTTCGCGGTCGTGCGGCTGAACCGGGGCGCGGGCGCGGGCTGGTCGACCCCCGCCACCTCGACGAACGTGCCTCGCTGCGCCAGGTGCGGGTGCTCGCGGGCCTCGCGCATCGTCAAGACGGGTGCGAAGCAGGCGTCGGTCTGGCCGAGTACCGCACACCACTCGTCACGGGTCTTGGACTTGAACACCTCGGTGAGGCGGGCGCGCAACTCCGGCCAACCCGAGGTGTCCATCTGTCGCGCACGGTCCTGGTCGTTCAGGCCGGTGAGCTCCAGAAGCGTGTCGTAGAACTGCGGCTCGAGCGCGCCCACGCTGACGAACTTCCCGTCGGCGGTCTCGTAGGTGTCGTAGAAAGGCGCGCCCGTGTCGAGCACGTTCGTTCCACGCTCGTCGCTCCAGAAGCCCTGCGCCTGGAGGCCCCAGACCATCGTCATGAGCGCCGCGGTGCCGTCGACCATCGCCGCGTCGACGACCTGGCCCCGGCCCGACCGGGCCGCCTCGACGATCCCGCAGACGATCCCGAACGCGAGCAGCATCCCCCCACCACCGAAGTCGCCGACGAGGTTGATCGGTGGGGTCGGCTTCTCGCCCGCCCGGCCGAAGTGCGCGAGCGCACCGGCGAGCGCGATGTAGTTGATGTCGTGGCCGGCGGCCCGGGCATACGGACCCTCCTGGCCCCACCCGGTCATTTGCCCGTACACGAGCTTCGGGTTGCGCTCCAGGCACACGTCCGGACCGATCCCCAGGCGTTCGGCGACCCCGGGCCGGAAGCCCTCGAGGAACGCGTCCGCTCGCTCCACGAGGCGGAGCACGCACTCGACACCCTCGGGTGCCTTGAGATCGACCGCGACCGAGCGGCGCCCCCGGTACACGAGCTCCGGGCTGGGTCCGGAGAAGTCGTGCGGCACGGCTTGCGGTCGGTCCACGCGGATCACATCGGCCCCCATGTCGGCGAGCATCATCGCCGCGAACGGGCCCGGTCCGATGCCCGCGATCTCCACGACCCGCAATCCCCCGAGTGGTCCCACGCCCGCTCCCCTTCTCCGATCAGTGGCAGGAACGTACGCGTACGCCCGCTCCGGCGTCGGACCGGAACTACCGCGATCCACCCCTACTGGCACCGGCCGTGCCGGCTGCGTACCGTCTCCTGCACTGCAGCGCCGGGGCGGCGCCCGGAGCGGGGGGCGAGAATGCGGAGCAAGCGTGCGGTCGCGGCGGCCTTGGCGGGCGCCCTCGTCATCGGGAGTGGCGCGGCCGGGGCCGGGGCCGGCGAACCCGACTCCGACGGGTCCACCGGAACCAACAGCAGCAGCGCCGGGGCCGACGCGCAGTCGGAAGGGCAGTACCAGGAATTCGGGGACGCACGAGGATTCCTGAACATCTTGCCTCCAGGCCAGACCGCCACACTCGATCAGGCCGGTTTCGCGCAAGCCAACGAGGCGAACACCGCCGGTGACGAAACGGGCTTCCCGCCGTACTTCGCCGATCAGCGCAAGATGTACAACGACCTGGTCTTCAACAGTCCAGGCCTCGCCGAGGACCAGCTCACCGACTTCTTCAAGGACGCGTCGTTCGGCGTGCCGCCCGACGACATCGGGCGCACCTACCAGCCCGGCGGGCGTGACGACGTCACGGTCATCCGGGACGAGAGCTTCAACGTCCCCCACATCTTCGGCGAGACCCGCGAGGGGACGATGTTCGCCGAGGGCTACACCACTGCCGAGGACCGCATCCTCTACATGGACGTGCTGCGGAACACCGGGCGCGGGCGTCTTTCGGAGTTCGTCGGGTTCTCCGACGAACTCATCGGACAGGACATCGCGGTGCTGGAGAGCGCCCCGTACACGGAAGCGGACCTCCAGGCCCAGGTCGACGAGCAGCGTGATTCGGGAGCGGAAGGCGCGGCCGCAATCGAGGACCTCGACGCGTACACGGCGGGTGTCAACGCCTTCATCGAGGAAGCGCGCCAGGACCCGAGCATCCTCCCGTTCGAGTACACGTTGCTCGGCAAGACGCCGGCACCGTGGAAGACGACGGACGCAGTGGCGATCGGGGCCTTGATCGGAGGGATCTTCGGGCGGGGCGGTGGCCGCGAGGTCTCCAACCTCTGCGGGCTCGACGCGATGACCGAGACACTCGGAAGCGAGGACGTGGCGCGAACGGTCTTCGACGACTTCAAGTTCGCCAACGACCCGGATGCTCCCACCACGTCGAGGCGCAAGGCCCCCTACAACACCGACCTCGGCCAGGTCGACGACTCGGCCATCCCGGATCTCGACTGCTCCAGCCTCGTCGGGGTCGGCGCCGACGACGCGCAGGCCGGCCAGCCTGTCCCGGCCGCCGGGAGTGCGGCAGACCAAGCGGGCGGTGCCGCCCTGAGGGCTTCCGACGTCCCCGACTCGATCATCGACTTCCTCGACCGGCTCGACACCGCCGAACCCGTCGCGGCCAGCAACGCCATCCTCGTCGACGGCGAGCACACGGACACGGGACACCCGATCGCGGTCTTCGGACCCCAGATCGGGTACTCGGTTCCGGAACTGATGGTCGAGCACGACGTCCACGGTCCCGGCATCGACGCCCGCGGTGTCGGCTTCCTCGGCATCGACCTCTGGCTCCAGATCGGCCGGGGGCGCGACTATGCGTGGTCGGCGACCTCGTCGGGTGCCGACAACATCGACCAGTTCGTGCTGCGGCTCTGCGACCCGGCCGGGGGCGAGCCGACCATCGAGTCGATGGGCTACGAGCACGACGGACAATGCAAGGAGATCGAGACCTTCGACCACGTCGTCGCCACCACCGACGGCTTGATCTCCGGAGATCCCATCACGCTCACGTGGACCATCCAGCGCAGTCCCGACCACGGACCGATCAACCAGCGCGGCACGTTGAAGGACGGCACGCCGATCGCGATCGCCGACCACCGATCGACCTACTTCGGGGAGATCACCTCGGGCGTCGGCTTCCGCAACGTCAACGACCCGCGGTTCATGGAGGAAGGCTTCGAGGCCTTCCGTCGCGCGATGGGTGAAGGCATCGACTTCACCTTCAACTGGTTCTACGTCGATGCCGACACCATCGGCTACCAGCAGTCGTGCAAGTGCCCGCTGCGGGCCGAGGGCGTGGACCCGGCGCTTCCGGCGTTCGGCACGGGCGAGTGGGACTGGCAGGGCTTCCTCGCCAGCGACGACCAGCCCTTCGACTCGAACCCCGACGCCGGCTACATCACGTCCTGGAACAACAAGCAGGCCCCGGAGTTCGCCGCATCAGACCAGCAGTGGTCGTTCGGTCCGACTCACCGCGTCGAGCTCCTGAACAGCCGCCTCGAGGACGGGATCGAGAGCGGCGAGCCCTTCGACCGTGCTGCTGTCGTCGACGTCATGGAGGACGCGGCGACGGTGGACCTGCGCGGTCAGGAGGTGCTCCCCGTCGTGCTCGACCTCATGGGGCTGACCCCGCCCGAAGGGATGGACGAGCGCCTCGCCGCGATGCGGGAGGAGCTCGAGACGTGGGCGGACACCGGCGCCCATCGCAAGGCACGAGGCCCCGACGACCAGGTCTACGAGCAGGCAACGCCACCGGCGATCATGGACGCCTGGTGGGCACCGCTCACCGACGCGGTCCTTGCCGAACGAAGTGGCGACGCCTTCCGGGCGCTCGATCTCGACGTGAACGAACAGGACACGACCGAGACCGACCAAGCCGAGGAGAACGCCGAGTACCACGACGCACCCGGCGACGACCACCAGGGATCGTCGTTTGCCAACGGCTCGTACTCGCAGGTACTGAACGATCTCGGCAAGGTCGCGGGCAATCAGCTCGACGGCGCATGGGAGCGCGACTACTGCGGCGGCGGCGATCGCGATGCCTGCCGCCAAGCCCTGTGGGACTCGCTGCAGGACACGATTCCGATCCTCGAGGCTGAGTTCGGCTCGGCCGAGGTCGCCGATTGGCAGCGTACGGTCGCCGACGACGAGATCAGGTACGGCTCCCTCGTCGTGGGCCTGCCCCCGATGAACTGGGTGAACCGGCCGACGTTCCAGCAAGTCGTGCAGCTCGAGACGGAGGGTCGCGCTGCGCTCCGCACGAGCGAAACGGAGGAAGATGGCGGCGGTGGGAGCAATGCCGGCCTGATCATCTTCATCGTGGTCATCGTCGTGGTCGCAGGCGGACTGGTCGTGGTGTTCGTCCAGGCCCGGCGCCGCGCCGCACCCTGACGCGGCGGCGCGAAGAATGCGACTCGCGACCTGGAACGTCAATTCGCTGAAGGCCCGCCTCCCGCGCGTCGAGGAGTGGCTGGGCTATGCGCAACCCGACGTCTGTTGCCTCCAGGAGACGAAGCTCGCGGACGACGCGTTCCCGCAGCTGACCTTCGAGGCGTTGGGCTACGACGCGGTCCACTACGGGGAAGGCCGGTGGAACGGCGTCGCCATCCTGTCGAAGGTCGGCCTCGACGACGTGCGTACCGGTTTCGGCGATCTCGAGGATCCCTACGCGGGTGACGCCCGTCTGGTGGCTGCCCGCTGCGGTGCTCTCGAATGCGTGTCGGTCTACGTGCCGAACGGTCGGGAGGTCGGAAGCGAGTTCTGGGACCGGAAGCTCGTCTGGCTCGAACGCCTGCGGGACTGGTTGGACGCGTCCTTCACACCCGAGACACCGCTGGCGCTCGTCGGCGACTTCAACGTCGCGCCCGAGGACCGGGACGTGTGGGACCCGACCGCATTCGTCGGCGCGACCCACGTCACCGACGAGGAACGGGACGCACTCGCGGGGCTGCGCGCGTGGGGCCTCGAGGACGCGTTCCGACGCTGCTACGAGGACGACGGCCTGTTCACCTACTGGGACTACCGGCGCGGTGACTTCCACCAGCACCGTGGGATGCGCATCGACCTCGTGTACATGACGAAACCCGCAGCCGAAGCCGTCCGTTGGGCAACCGTCGACCGGAACGCGCGCAAGGGCAAGCAGCCATCCGACCACGCGCCCGTCGTCGTCGACCTGGACCTCTGATCCCCGCCGACGGCTCCGTCGCAGCCGATCGCGAGGCGGGACTCAGGCGGTGACCCGCAGCGCCGTCGCCGACGGTCGTTCGATCCGCCAATCGAAGCGAGGTATCTGCTCTTCCGGCGGCTTCAGTCGCCGGACGGTCGGCAACCGGAGCGCGGCCGCCCCGTCGTCGTAGAGCACTGCTTCGAGCTCGGCGACCGTGGGGCGCTCGCGTCGGATCCCTGCCTGTCGAGCTGCGCCGAGCACCGCGTCACCCAGCCGGCCCCCGAGCAACTCCTCGACGATCACGGGCAGGGTCTCGGGACAGCTCAGCGGCCAGGAGTGACGCGCCCCACGGACGACGACGAGATCCGCGTCGGTCCGGGCCGCCGCGTCGCGCCCGGCGTCGAGAGGAACCACGAGGTCACGCTCACCGTGGAGAACGGTGACCGGGATCTCGGCCGCTCGGAGCCGTTCGAGCACCTCGACGGACGGCTCCGAGCGGAGCACCGCCCGCGCAGCCGCGAGGGTGTGCAGGGGATTCGTCAGGCGGTTTCGCCACATCGGCATCGAGAGCCGCCAGAGCTTGCGGGCCTGTGCGGGGTCACGATGCGGCGCCGCCGTCTGCGCGCTGTCCAACAGGAACGCCGCACCGAACGCGGACAGGGCGGGCGGGAACCGGAGCGCCCGGCGCAGCCGCCGGTCCCACGGATCGCCGAGGATGGCGTCGACGAGCAGGACCCCGAGCGCCCGGCCGGGGCGTCGAGCGGCGACCTCGGCGGCCAGCCGGCCGCCCATCGAGTGCCCGAGCAGCACCGCGCGCCGGATGCCGAGGTGGGTCAGGACGTCGTCCACGTGTGTCGCCCAATCGGCGAGCGCGGCTTGGGCTCCTGGGCCCGACGATTCGCCGTGGCCGGGCGCGTCGATGCCGATCACGCGCAAGCCGAGACGCGTCAGTCGCGACGCACTCTGCGCGTAGACCCGCGCCTCGGCGCCGAAGCCGTGGAGGAGTACGACCGGGATGCCCCGACCGGCCCAGGACACGCCGATCCTGTGGCCGGCCTCAAGCTCGAGCACGCCGCGGGTGAGGCGATCCATGGCCAGCATTGTCCGCGCTGGGGAGGCGGAGGTGGTGGACCGTCGCGCGCTCCGTGGCCGAACGCGTCGCAGCTCAAGTCCGGAGCGCGTCCGTCGATAGGAGCACGTGCGTGTCATCGGTCCCGAAGCTCTGGGGCGCGCCCGAAATCGTCGGTCTCGCCGACGTGGCGCCGTGACGGTCGTCCTCGCGGTCGCACTCGCCCTCCCAGTTGTGTGGGCCGCTCCCGCCGCGGCCGCGACGTTCACCGTCCCGAGCGCCAACAAGGCCGACGAGGCCCCCGGTGCCGGCAGCTGCCTGGGGGGCGTCTGCACGTCGGTGCGCGCCGCGGTCGAGGCCGCCAACGCGAATGCCGGTCTCGACGAAATCAACCTCGAAGCCGCCGGCCTCGGAGACCCGTTCGTGCTCGACGGCGCGAACGGGCCGCTCGTGGTCACGGGCGATCTCACGATGCGCGGCGCCACGGCGACCGCGACCGACACCGTAGTCAACGGCCAGGATCAGACCCGCGTTCTCGACGTCCAGGGCGGGACCGTCGAGCTGATCGCCATGGCCATCGTCGCCGGGCGAGCGGTCGCCAGCGCGAGCGAGGAGACCGGCGCCGGCATCCGCAACGCAGGAACGCTGACACTGACCAACGCCGTCGTCGGCGGTAACACGCTCGATTCGGCCTCGGGCTCCAACTCCATTCGGGGCGCGGGGATTGCCAACACCGGCGCGCTGACGCTGGATCAATCCGGTGTCGTCAACAACGCGATGACGGGTGGCGGTGACGAGCTCGGTGCCGGCGTCTACAACGCGAGCGGAGCCACGTTCGCGGCGAGCGGGAGCATCCTCGAGGAGAACGATTCCGACGAGCGGGGCGGCGGCTTCGACAACGACGGCGGCACCGTCACCCTCACCGACACGACCATTCAGGAGAACAGCGCCTCGACCGACGGCGGCGGCTTCCGCAACAACGGCGGAACGGTGACGATGAGCGGCGGCTCCATCACGGGGAACACCGGCGGGGGCGGGGGCGGCGTCTACAACGACGGCGGCGGCACCGTGACCCTCGACGACGTCACGGTCGACGGCAACACCACCGACGACGACGACGGCGAGGGCGCCGGCGGCGGCATCTTGAACACTGGCGGCTCGACCTTCTCGATGACCGCCAACGAGCTCACGAACAACACCGCACAGGGACTCGGCGGCGGCCTCGTCAACATGGGCGCCACCGCCACCCTCTCGGGAGTCGAGATCACCGAGAACTCGGGGCCCTTCGCCGGCGGTGGCATCGCCAACATCGCCGGAACGGTGACCGTCACCGGTTCCGAGGTGACCGGGAACAGCACGGACGGAGTGGGCGGCGGGCTGGTCGTGGCCGCGGTCACCAGCGGACCCGCGACGCTCGACGTCGCCGACACGGTGATCACCGAGAACACGGCAGGCGACACCGGTGGCGGCTTGGCCGCCTCCGACGGAGCCACGGCGGCGGTGGCCGGCTCCTCGATCACCGCCAACACGCCCAACGACTGCGCCACCGATGCCGGGGGTGCGATCAGCGACGACGGCGGCAACTCCGACAGCGACGGAACGTGCTTCCCGCCCTCCGACACCGACGACACGCCCGACGACACGCCCGACGCCGCCGACCCGAGCGGCACCGGGAACGCCGACGCGACGCTGCCGGCGACCGGCGCCGAGCTCGCGCTCCTGATCGTGCTCGCCTTGGTAGTCGTGCTCGCCGGGGTCACGGTCGTCGCCGCGAACCGCCGGCGGCGCGTCAAGGAATGAACGACAACGCCCGGCGCGCGAGCGCGGGGACGCCTTCGTCGAGCACATCGAAGAGCGGATCGTCGGACGTCCCCGCCTGATGCCGCGCGTACGACCCCTCCATCACGCACGCCAGCTTGAACAGCCCGAGCACGCAGTAGAACGCGAGGTGCTCCAGATCGCGACCACTTCGCGCCGCGTAGCGCTGCGCCAGCGCGTTCCGATCGGGAACGTCCTCGAGGGCCAGCATCGGCGTGTTGGCACCGACGAAGACACCCTGCTCCCCGGGCTCGAGCCACAGGCCCAGCATCCAACCGAGGTCGGTGAGCGGGTCGCCGATCGTCGCCTGCTCCCAGTCGAGCACCGCGACCGGCGTCACCGGGAGGTCGCGCTCGAGCATGAGGTTGTCGAGCTTGTAGTCGCCGTGGATCAGCGTGGGTGGCTGCATCCGCGGTACGTGGGCCGCGAGCCACTCCCCCGCGACTTCGACGTCCGGCAAGGGCCGCGTCCGGTAGCGCTCGAGCTGGCCGAGCCAGCGGGTCGCTTGACGTTCGAGGTAGCCCTCGGGTCTCCCGAAGTCGTCGAGCCCAGCCGCCCGCCAGTCGAAGGCGTGCACGCCGACGAGCGTGTCTACCAACGCGTGGGCGAGGTCGGATGCAAGTCCCGGTGCCGCGCTCCACTCCTCGGGCACGGCGTCGCGCGCCACGACGCCGTCGAGCAGCTCCATGAGGTAGAAGGGGGCACCGATCACTCCCTCGTCCTCGCACAGCGCAACCGGACGCGGCACGGGAACATCGGCACCTGCGGTCAGCGCACGCAGCACGCGGTGCTCGCGCGCCATGTCGTGCGCGGTGGGCGAGAGCGGAGTCCGGGGGGGACGTCGGAGCGCGAGCCGGAGCTCGCCCCGCACGACTCGGAAGACCTCGTTGGAGTGTCCGGTGGTGATCCGCTGGACGTCGAGCGGCTCGCCGGCTGCGAGGCCCATGTCGTCCATCCACGCGGTGAGGCGGCGCTCATCGACCAGCACCGTGCTCGCTCCCTCCGTCGACACGTTCACGGGCCGATCCTCGCCTGTGACCGATGTCATGTCGACACGGTCGGCCCGATCGGTCAGGCTCGCGGAAAGTTTCCGACGTTACGTTAACGTTGTTACGCCCTTGCGGGAGGAGCCATGCAGCGGCTCGGGCACTTCATCGTCCGCCGGCGGGTCGTGCTCCTCGTGCTCACCGCGGCCGGGGTGGTCGTCGCCGCGGTCTTCGGGGGCGGAGTGGCCGAGCACCTCTCCTCGGGCGGTTTCGACAACGACAGCTTCGAGTCGAGCCGGACCGAGGATGTCCTGACCGAGGAGTTCGGCTCCGGCACTCCCAACTTCCTCTTGCTCGTGACCGCCCGGGACGGGAACGTCGACGACGCTGCGGTACGGGAGCGGGGGCTGGCCCTCGCCCGTGAGCTCGACGCCGACCAACAGATCGGCGAAGTCGTCTCGTACTGGGACCAGAACGCATCGCCCCTGCGGAGCACCGACGGCGATCAAGCGCTCGTCGTCGCCGACGTGCTCGGCAGCCATGACGACGTCGACGACTGGGTGAGCGAGCACGCCGAACGCTTCACCATCGAGGACGACGTCGTGGTCGTGGGCGTCGGGGGCTCGGCCCAGGTCTTCACGGAGGTCGGCGAGATCATCGAGCAGGACCTCCTCCGGGCCGAGCTCATCGCGATTCCCCTCACGCTGATCCTGCTCCTCTTCGTCTTCCGCGGGCTCGTCGCTGCGGCTCTTCCACTCGGCGTGGGGCTCGTCGCGATCATCGGCACGTTCCTGATCCTGCGACTGGTCGCCGGCTTCACCGAGGTCTCGATCTTCTCGCTGAACATGACCACGGCGATGGGCTTGGGGCTGGCCATCGACTACAGCCTTTTCATCGTCTCGCGCTTCCGGGAGGAGCTGGCGGCCGGAAGGAGCGCCGACGCCGCTGTGGTTCGCACCGTCGAGACCGCGGGCCGCACGATCTTGTTCAGCGCGGTCACGGTCGCGATCTCCCTCGCCGCCCTCCTCGTCTTCCCGCTTCCGTTCCTCCGGTCGTTCGGCTACGCGGGGATCGCGGTGGCGCTCGTCGCCGCGTCGGCTGCGATCCTCTCGCTCCCCGCGTTGCTCGCGGTCCTCGGGCCCAACGTCAACCGTCTCGCGGTGCTCCGTCGGCCGCCGAAGCGACCGAGCGAAGGGGTCTGGCATCGCGTCGCGACAGTCGTCATGCGGCGGCCACTCCCCGTCGCGACCCTCGTCATCCTCTTCCTCCTGTTCCTCGGATCGCCGTTCCTGCGACTCGAGCTCGGACTCCCTGACGACCGCGTTCTGCCGGAAGACGCCGCCTCCCGTCAGGTCTCCGATGACATCCGCGAGAACTTCGACTCGAACGAAGCGGGGGCGATCCAGGTCGTCGCCGAGGACGTCGGCCATCCCCTGGCCCGTGCAGGCGAGATCGACGCCTATGCGTCCGAGCTCTCGACGCTCGATGGTGTCGCGCGCGTGGACGCCCGGACCGGGATCTACCAGGACGGGGAAGCCGTGCTCTCGTTCTTCGATGGCGCGACCCTGACCGACGGCGGAGGACTCGGCGACCGCTTCCGCGCGGAGAGCGCCACGTGGTGGTCGGTCGTCCCCGATCTCGAACCCGTGTCACCCGAAGGTGAGGCACTCGTCCACGAGGTCCGGGATCTCGATGCTCCCTTCGACGTGCTCGTCGGCGGCGAGGGAGCGCGGCTCGTCGACTCGAAGGCGGCGCTCTTCGACTCCTTGCCCCTTGCGCTCATCCTGATCGCCTCGGCGATGTTCGTCCTGCTGTTCCTCGCCTTCGGCAGCGTCGTGGTGCCGCTCAAGGCGCTCGTGCTCAACGTCCTGAGCCTTACGGCCAGCTTCGGGGCGATGGTGTGGATCTTCCAGGACGGCCACCTCTCCGGCCTGCTCGGCTTCACCGCCACGGGCACGCTCACCTCGACCATCCCCATCCTCATGTTCTGCGTCGCCTTCGGTCTGTCCATGGATTACGAGGTCTTCCTCCTGTCTCGGATCAAGGAGGAGTACGACGCCAGCGGTGACAACACGGCCGCCGTCGCCCTCGGGCTGGAGAGGACCGGCCGGATCATCACTGCGGCGGCGTTGCTGATCAGCATCGTGTTCTTCGCCTTCGCGACGGCACGCGTGTCGTTCATGATCCTCTTCGGCCTCGGGCTCGCGATCGCGGTGCTCATGGACGCCTTCGTCGTGCGGGGCACGCTCGTCCCCGCGTTCATGCGCATGGCCGGACGCTGGAACTGGTGGGCGCCGGCGTGGATGCAGCGGATCTACGACCGTTTCGGGATCAGCGAAGCAGGACCCGAAACGCCGGCGGTCGACCTGACGCCCGACCTCGAGCTCCCACTCGGGTCGGACGGAATCGGGGAGAAGGCAGGCTCCCGGTGAGCACCACCGGATCCTCCGCTCGCCCGCGCGCACCGCGAGGAGAAGGCGACCGGACGCGTGAGGAGATCCTCGACGCGACCGAACGGCTGTTGATCGAGGCGGGGAGTGAGGACGCGGTCTCGATCCGCGCCATCGGCGACGCGGTCGGGGTGACGCCACCGTCCATCTACCGCCACTTCGAGGACAAGGACGCGTTGATGCTGGCGGTCTGCGTCCGTCACTTCGCCCGCATGGACGCCCGCTCCGAAGCCGCGGCCGCCGAGGTCGATGATCCCGTGGCGGCGTTGCGCGCTCGGGGCCTCGCCTACGTCAAGGACGGCCTCCAGAACCCCGGCACCTATCGGTTCCTGTTCATGGGCGGTGTCCACGTGCGGGACGACTTCGAGCTCGAGAGGATGCCGGGCTCGGAGGCATTCATCCATCTGGTCGATGCGGTCGAACGCTGCGTCGAAGCGGGTGCGTTCCGTCGGGTGGACGCGTTCGAGACCGCAGCCGGCCTCTGGACGGTGGTGCACGGGGTGACCTCGCTCCAGCTGTCGCACCCGCACTTCCCGTGGCCCGAGGACCTCGCCGAGCAGGTGATCGACGCGCAACTTCGCGGTCTCACCGCAGAGGACTAGGTCCGGCTGCGCCGGCACTCCTCAGGCGCGGACGCGACGGAGCGTGGCTTCCAGGTGGAACGTGAGCGGTTGGCCCACCGCGGCCATGTCGAGGACGTAGCGCAGCTCGACGACTTCCTTGGCCGTGGGGGTGCACAGCACGCGGTCCGAACGGAGCGCCAGCGTGGTCCCATCGACGTGGCCGAGATCGAGCTCGAGGATCCCGGTCGGATGGGCGATCACGAGCTCCAGCGCGCCCCCACTCGTTGGCCGCAGGTACCCCGTCTCGCCGTGGAGCGGGGCTTCGTCGGGTACCGCTCGCGTCCGCTGTGCGTACGAGAAGAAGGGCTTGCCCACATGGGCGAAGACCGTCTCCTCCTGGTAGGCGAACGGCTCGATCGTCGGGTAGTCACGCCGCCCTTCACCCCGCCACGTCCCGAGCAGGAACGCGAGCGGGGCGACCGCGGGATGCAAGGGGACCGTCAGGCCCGTGCCTCGAGCGCCTCGATGAGCTTCGGGACGACCTTGTGCACGTCACCCACGACTCCGAGATCCGACACCGAGAAGATCGGCGCTTCGGGGTCCTTGTTCACTGCGATGATCGTGTCGCTGCCCTTCATGCCGACCAGGTGCTGGGTCGCTCCGGAGATGCCGAGGGCGATGTACACCTTGGGCTTGACCGTCTTGCCCGTCTGGCCGACCTGGTGCGAGTACGGCACCCAGCCGGCGTCGACGATCGCGCGGGACGCGCCCGGCGCGCCCTTCAGCAGCTTGGCCAGTGCCTCGACGAGCGAGTAGTGCTCCTCGCCGCCGAGCCCGCGACCCCCGGAGACGACCACGTCGGCGTCCTCGAGCTTCGGGCCCTCGGCCTCCTCGACGTGGCGGTCGAGGACCTTCGCCTCGGCGGCGCGACCGGCGTCGACGCCGTCGACCGTGACCACCTCGGCCGCGCCCCCACCCGACGGCTCCGCCGCGAACGACTTGGGGCGGAAGGCGATGAGACACGGGGGCTCGCCCTCGAAGGCCGTCTGGACGATCTTGGTGCCACCGAAGATGGCATTGCTGACGCGCACCTGACCACCGTCGACGTTGACGTCGGCGGCATTCGTCACCACCGTTCGGTCGATGCGCGCCGAGAGGCGGGCGATGGCGTCACGACCGTCGTAGCTCTGGTCGAACATGACCAGGGCCGGCGAGTGCTCGCCGACGAGCTTCGTCAGCGCGGCCGCGCCCATGACGCCGACCAGCGAGTCGCCGGGATCGACGGCGTAGACCGTCGTGGCGCCGTGCTCGCCGAGCGCACCCGCGATCGCGTCGGCGTTGGCGCCCGCGTACACGGCCTCGACGGTGTCACCGAGGTCGCGGGCCTTCGTGAGCAGCTCCAGCGTGCCCGATGCGACGCTGTCGCCGTCGGCCTCCGCGAACACCCAGACGGTTCCGATTCCCATCTTCCCTCTCCTCGATGAGCTTGAGCCCTAGATGACCTTGAGCTCGTCGAGGAAGGCGACGATGCGCTCGTGCGCCTCCCCCTCGTCCTCGATCTTCTCGCCGGCCTCCCGTTCGGGGGCGTCGTTGACCTCGGTGATCGCCTGGTGCGCACCGGACCAACCGACCTGACCCTCCAGGCCGAGGTCCGCGACCGTCACCTCGTCGACCGGCTTGTTCTTCGCGGCCATGATCCCCTTGAACGACGGGTAGCGGGGCTCGACGACACCGGCGGTCACGCTCGCGATCGCCGGGAGCGGGGACTCGACGGTG
The DNA here is from genome assembly GCA_964424125.1 of uncultured Burkholderiales bacterium. GTDB lineage: Bacteria > Actinomycetota > Acidimicrobiia > IMCC26256 > JAOSJL01 > CAYRHS01. The sequence continues at coordinate 4,628 of CAYRHS010000005.1, read as the reverse complement.
TCGTAGCCGGATTCGGTCTGGCGCTGGATCGTGACCTTGCCGTCGCCGATCTCGATGTGCTTCGCGAACGTGAGCGCGGGCCAGCCCAGCAGCTCGGCGACCTGGGTGGGGATTGTCCCCGTGTAGCCGTCGGTGGACTCCGTTCCCGTGAGCACCAGATCGGCGTCACCGACCCGTTCGATCGCCTTCGCCAACACCTTCGCGGTGCCGAGCGCGTCGGAGCCGGCGAGCGCGTCGTCGGAGACGAGCACGGCCTTGGCGGCACCCATCGCGAGGGCGGTACGCAGCCCCGAGACCTCCCCGTTGGGGGCCATCGAGACCAGCGTCACCTCCCCCTCACCCGCCGTGTCGACGAGCTGGAGGCCCATCTCGACGCCGTAGCTGTCGGATTCGTCGAGGATGAGCTTGCCCTCACGCTTCAACGTGTTGTCGGAGTCGAGCTCACCCGGTGCAGCCGGGTCGGGAATCTGCTTCACGCAGACGACGACGTTCATGACGCTCCGTTCGTGGTCCGCCGCTTCTCGGCTCGTCGGTCCGTTGCATGCGGGCAGCGCTGCGCGCCGGAACCCGATGCTCGGGCCTGGGTCGGTCCAATACTGGTCGCTCGTCGGGGCCCGGGTCGAAACGGGCCGCCCTCAGCCCAGGTCCCGGGTCCGGAAGAGGCCGGCCGTCACCGCGACCAGCGTCGCCAGGTAGCCGAGCAACAGCACGGTCGCTGCCGCCGCCGAGCGGGTCAGCTCGAAGTCGACCGGTATCAGACCCGTCGCCAGGACGAGGTTGGGGACGACGAACCACCTGTTCAACCCGTCGCTCAGGCTCTGGACCATGACCTCGACCCCGATCAGGTACGCGAACACGAGGGCGATTGCGCCCCCGGTGTTGCGCGTGATCACCGCGAACGACCCGCCAACGACGGCCAACGCGGCCACGATGGCGCCGATACGGAGAAGCGAGACCACGAGATGGCCGAGCCAAGCCGCGTCGGCCCCTTCGGTCACGCCGCGGAACACGGCCGTGGGCAGCAGCGCCAGCGCGAGCAGCGTCTGGAACGTCAGGTAGAGGAGGAGAGCGACGACAGCGGTGCTCAGGAGCTTGGCCGCGACGACGCGGAGCCGACGCGGCTCCCACACGAGCAACGTCTCGATGGTCCCGGCCCGGTACTCGGCACCGATGAGCGACGCGCCCACCACGATCGCGAGGAAGAAGCCGAGCAGCGTCGTCGTGGGAAGGATTCCGATGTCGAAGGAGCCGGGTTCGTCGGGCCAGAGCTCGGTCAGCTCGAAGCGCGGATCGTCCGAAACCACAAAGATGTCTCCGGACTCGATCTCGGAGACGGTCGGGACCTCGGCCTGGCAGCGCGCGACGTCGCTCTCGTACTGGCAGGTCTCGAGGAGCTCGCTCCGAGCTTTCGCCGCCGGCGCCTCGGTCTCCGCGCTCAGGAAGACGCCGAACCCGGCCACGACGATGATCGCCAGTGCCATCGCGGCCAGGACGTGCACGAACCGACGCGAGAACGCTCGGCGGAGCTCCACCGCGAGGAGCGCGCTCAACCCGAGGTCTCCCGGCCGGTCAGCTCGAGGAACACGGTCTCGAGGTCGACGGTCTGAGCCGTGATCTCCCACGGGTACATCCCAGCTCCCGCGAGGCACCGGGAGACCTGCGCGCCGTCCCTGCCCGTGCCGGTCACGAGGACCGCGTCACCGTCGCGTGTCACCTCGAAGCCCGCTCGCGTCAGGACGTCCTCCGCCCGCCGGGGTTCCTCGACGCGCACGACGAGCCGGCCGCCGCCCCCCTGGGTGAGGACGTCGTCCACTGGCCCCGCGGCCACGCAGCGCCCCCGGTTGAGGATCGCGACGCGGTCGCACATCTGCTGGACCTCGGCGAGGAGATGGCTCGACACGAACACGGTGCGGCCCTCGGCTCCGAGTCGCCGGACGAGCTCCCGCACTTCGACGATGCCGGCCGGGTCGAGGCCGTTCGCAGGCTCGTCGAGGATCAGCAGCTCCGGGTCCTTCATCAGCACGGCCGCCATCCCGAGCCGCTGCTTCATCCCCAGCGAATACGAGCGGAACGAGTCCCGTGCTCGCTCCGTGAGGCCCGTCGTCTCGAGCGCAGCCCGTACCCGCGTCGGCTCGATCCCGTCGAGCCCCGCGAACAGTGTGAGGTTGCGCTCGCCCGAGAAGTTGGGGAAGAACCGCGGTGTCTCCACGATCGAGCCGACACGCGAGACGACCTCGCCGAGGGAACGTCGGGAGTCGACACCGAGGACCCGGCTGGAGCCCGCGCTGGGCCGGATCAGGCCGAGGAGGCAGCGGATCGTGGTGGTCTTCCCGGAGCCGTTGGGCCCGAGGAACCCGTACACGCCACCCTCGGGGACAGAGAGATCGAGGCCGTCGAGCGCCGTCGTCTGCTTCCCACGCCAACCCACGTAGCGCTTCCGGAGCCCTTCGACCTCGATGACGCCCACGTCGCCTCCGGCGGACCGCAAGTGGGGTTCCCGACGATAGGACCTCGGCTCGGAGCGGGCCCGAACCCGCCGGTACGGTCGGCGACCGTGCCCTCCGAACGAAGCTGCGACCTGGCGGTGGCGGGCGCCGGGCCGGCCGGCGTCGCCACCGCGCTGACGGCGCGCACGGCGGGGCTCGACGTGGTGCTGATCGACAAGGCGACGTTTCCTCGCGACAAGACGTGCGGCGACGGCCTCACCGCCGCCGCTCTCCGTCACCTCGAGCACCTCGGCCTCGCCGCGCCGGAGCTCCCCGGGTACGCGCCCGTGTCGGAATGCGTCGTCGTCTCGCCGAGTGGGCGACGGGTCGTCCTCCGGCTGCCCACCGATGGCGAGCACGCCGGGGTCGTTTCCCGCCGGGACCTCGACGCCGCGCTCGTGGACCTGGCCCGCGAGCGCGGCGTCGAGGTGCGGGAGGGCGCTGCTGTCGTGGACGTCGAGGACGAGGTCGACGGGGTCACGGTCCGGACGGCGGCGCTCGGCCTCGTGCGGGCCCCGTATCTCGTCGCCGCCGACGGCCACTTCTCCACCGTCCGCCGGATCCTCCAGCCTCACCGGCCCAAACGGCTCGGCACGTGGCACGCGTTCCGCCAGTACTGGTCGGAGGTGAACGACCCCCGGCTGTGGGTGCTCTTCGAGCCCGACCTGCTCCCCGGCTACGCCTGGGTGTTCCCCCTCCCCGGCGGGCGGGCCAACGTGGGTTTCGGCGTGTTGCGCGGGCCCGAGCTGACGGGCAAGGAGCTCGCGGCGCGTTGGCGCGACCTGCTCGGGCGACCGACGTTGCGCCGCGTCCTCGGCGACGGTCGCCCCGAACGGCCCCACCGCGCGTGGCCCATCCCCGGCCACCTCGAGGTCGACGAGCTGACCGCCCGGCGCGTGCTCTACGTGGGCGACGCCGCCGGCGTGGTCGATCCGCTCACCGGTGAGGGCATCGCCCAGGCGCTGGAGACCGGCATCCTGGCCGCCGAGGCGGTGGTCGCGGGCGGCTGGCCTGAGTCCGTGACCGATCGGTATCGCCACTCCGTCGAGCGAGCGCTCGGAGCCGACCTCCGTCTCGCCGCCTTGCTCCAGCGAGTGCTCGCCCGCCCTCTGGGGACCCGCGCGGCGTTGCGGGCCGTCGACCTCACGCCCTGGACCCGGCGCCAGTTCGCCCGGTGGATGTTCGAGGACTACCCGCGGGCCGTCCTCGGCACCCCCCGACGCTGGCGGACCCAAGGGACGTCGTTGCGCCAGCGACGCGGAACAGCTCCTCGCTGCTGACGCCGAACGTCCGCGCTGGGCCACACTGGCCGCCATGGCGATCGACTTCACCCTGCCGGCCGACGTCGAGGACGTGCGCCGGCGGGTCCGCGCCTTCATGGACACCGAGGTGCGGCCCGCCGAAGCGCGGCTCTTCGGGGAGGCCCCCGGAGGCGAGCCGGCCCGCCGCGACGTCGTGGCGATGATCGTCGAGCTGCGGGAACGGGCCCGGAACGCCGAGGTGTTCCTCCCCCACATGCCGGTCGAGTGGGGCGGCCTCGGCCTCGGGCCGACGGCGATGGCGTTCGTGTCCGCCGAGGCGGCGCGCACCACGTTCGGTCCGTTCGTGCTGAACGCGCAGGCGCCCGACGAGGGCAACATGCACACCCTGCTCCACCACGGCACGCCCGAGCAGCAGGACCGGTACCTCCTGCCGCTCGTCGAGGGCCGCGCCCGCAGCTGCTTCGCGATGACCGAGCCCGAGGTCGCTGGGTCGGACCCCACCGGGATCCGGACGACCGCCGTGCTCCATGGCGACGAGTGGGTCGTCAACAGCCACAAGTGGTTCATCTCCGGAGCACGGGGCGCGGCCTTCGCGATCCTCGTGGCCAAGACCGATCCCGACGCCGACCCGCCCCAGGCCGCGAACACGGCGTTCCTCGTCGACATCCCCGCCGACGGCTGGGAGGTCGTACGGGACATCGATACGCTGGCCGGCCAAGGGAACCACTGCGAGATCCGGATCACCGACCTGCCGGTCCCCGCCGATCACGTGCTCGGCGGGCGCGGGAACGGCCACCGGCTGGGCCCGGCCCGTCTCGGGCCCGCCCGGCTCGCGCACTGCATGCGCGGGATCGGCCCGACGGAGGTCGCGCTGGAGCTG
>CAYRHS010000004.1:34332-42748 GCA_964424125.1 uncultured Burkholderiales bacterium | reverse complement strand
TCCGACGACGCGCGGGTGGTCGCTGTCGTAGCCCCGGTGCGTGGCGAGGTCGAAGGCGACCGAGACGCCCATCTGCCCGGCCGCCAGGTTCTGGCGGTAGAACGCGTTCGACTCCTCGGCGGTGGAGAAGCCCCCGTACTGGCGGATCGTCCACGGCCGGTTGGCGTACATCGTGGCCCGGACGCCGCGGAGGAACGGCGCGAAGCCGGGGAGCGAGTCGACCGCCTCGAGTCCTTCGAGGTCGGCCGCGGTGTAGAGGGCCTTGACGGGAACGCCCTCCGGCGTCTCCCAGTCCAGGGCGGAAGCGTCGCCCTTGGTCTCCTTGTCGGCCAGCTCCCGCCAGTCCTCGAGCGACGGCCGTTCGCCTCGCTCGCCCATCGCGCTCACCTGCTTCTGCTTCCGATTCTCCTCGGATCAGCGTAGAGGCGACGCCGAGCCCCGAGCGACCCCGAGCGAGCAGGGGTCGGGGATGGCGTATCGCGAGCGCCGGTCAGTCGTTCTGTTTGGGGAGCAGGGGGGCGATCGCCTCGACGAGGCCTTCGGGGCTGCGCGTCTGCATGGCGGCGCGGCCGGGGCCGGTGAGCTCGACGACCAGGCCCTCGCCGCCGAGGATGGTCGACTTCCAGCCGCCGAACTTGCGCACCTTGTACTCCACGCCGTCGGTGAACGCGACCATGTGCCCCGAGTCGATGATCTCCGACTGCCCGGCCGCGAGGTCGAGGTTGCGGATCGCGCCGAAGCTGGACACGAAGAGCTCACCGGTCCCCGAGCACTTCAGGAGGAACAGGCCCTCGCGGGAGAAGAACGTCTTCGCGCCGCCCCACTTGGTGTCGACGTCGATGTCGCCCGCGGCGGCGAGGAACGACCCCGACTGGACGTACATCGTCTCGTCGGCGAGCGAGTAACGAACCACGTCGCCGGGCAGCTTGGCCCCGAAGGTGACCGCGCCCCCCTCCTTGGCCGAGTAGGTGTTCATGAAGAAGGTGGTGCCCCCGAGGGCCTTGCGCTTGAGTCCCTTTAGGACCCCGCCGGTGGCCTCGGTCGAGACCTCGAGGCTGGGGGACATCTCGACCATCGCCCCGCCCTCGCCGACGACCTGCTCGCCGGCATCGAGCGTGACGGTGACAACCGCGAACGCGGGACCGCATTCGATCTCGTACTGCACGAGTGACTCCTCTGACTCCTGAGGGTGCTTTCGCGTGCACCCTACGCGTCGAGGACGTCCCGGTCAGCCGGCGCGCCGTGCCTCTCGCGGCTCGGGCCGGTCGGCCCGAGCCAGCGCGTCGCGGGCTCGGGCGACCCCGGCGTTCCCGATGCTCCGGGTCCGGGGGCTCAGGTACCACGGCTGCGCCTCGCCATCGACGAGGGTCAGCTGAGCCCCGCGGTTCCGCCGCGTCTTCGGAGGACGCCGGTTCACGTCCGGCTCTCGCGCGCGCCGTGCCCGGTCTCCGCTCCGCCCGCTTCTCATGGCCCCATCATCCCGTTCGGGTGTGACAGCTACTCCGCTCCTACCTGTCCAACGCACGCATCCGCCGCTGCGTTCCATGCGTCCTCGGCGGTGCCCACCGACCCGCTGATCTGGTCGATCTGGCCGATCGCCTGGTCCACACCGCTGGTATCTCCGGTGTTGTAGGCCGCGACCGCGGAGGTGGACGCGGCGAGGGCCTGGTCGATCAGGTCCACGAGCTGGTCACCGGCATCCAGCGCGTCCAGGCAGCTGGCCGGGGTGGCTTCCTCGACGTCCCGGCAGTCGGCCGACGCAATCCGGTAGGCGTCCTCGGCGGTCCCCACCTCGGTCCCGATCTGGTCGAGACGGCCGATGGCCTGCTGGCGACCCGCCTCGTCGCCGGCGTTGAACGCGGCGATGGCGTCGGTGGTGGCGTCGAGCGAATCACCCAGGAGGGACAGCAGCGAGTTGCCGTCCTCGATCGCGGCCTGGCACTCGTCGGGCACCATGCGCTCGACCCCGTCCGGGCCCGCCTCGTCCTCGGAGCCGTCCTCGGAACCGTCGGTCCCGCTGCTGACCTGCTTGAATGTCTCGACGACCTTGACGGCGGCGTCGATGTCGGGGTCGGTCACCATCTGGACCGAGACGAAGAGGCGGCTGCCCTGCTCCGGCGCGGCCGAAACCGCCACCACGGCGGCGGCGTCGTCCCCGCAATCGGGCCACAGCTCGGCCGATCCCGTGTACGTCCCGTCGTCGTAGTCGAAGGTCTCGCTGTCGCCGCAGGCGTCGTCGAGACCGATCCGGTTGGCGTAGTTGGTCAGCTGCTGCTCGCTCGCCGACACGCCGCCGGCCTTGGTCTCGACGGGCGCGTCGTTGAACACCACGCCGGGCGTGCCGTACCCGCTGTTGAACGCATCGACGTCGGTGGAGGCCAGGATCTGGTCGTACGAGACGGCGTCGTCCTGGCCCTCCTGGTCGGGATCGGTCCCGGGTCCCGGGTCGACGTCGTCCCAGTCGGTCGGGACCTCCACCTCGAGGGTGCCGCTGTCGTCGGTGACGGTCGTGTAGTCGGCGTAGGCCTCGCCGCCGGGGAGCGACAGGCCCGAGAAGTCGATTCCCGCCGCCTCGCGGTCCCCGGTCTCACCGCCGGTGGTGGTCGTGGTGTCGTCGGCCGAGTCGTCGCCGCCGCACGCTGCCGCCAGGAGGGTCAGGACGGCGAGCCCCGCCACCCCCGCCCGTGCCCATCTCGTCCGCCCGGGAATGCGTCCCGACATCGCTCGCTTCCTGGCTCCGCGCCCCTCTACGCCCCAAAGCCGCGAACCGGCGCCCCCGATGCTCCGCGCTCGGGCGGTCGTGTGCCAGGGTCGAAGGTCCTGGCGATCTCGCCATCCGGCACCGGGTGCTTGCATCGTGGCGCCGCGCAGGGTCGAATCTCTGAGGCCGATGAGGACCCGAACCCGACGACAGGAGCGACGATGAGGCGCGCGAGGGCCACCCTCTCGCTGCAGGTCGTGGCGGCGCTGTGCGTGCTCGCGCTGCTCGCAACCGCATGTGGGAACGACGACGGTGGTGGCGGCAAGACGACCGAGGCGCCGAGCAGCGGCGGCCCCGTCGATCTCAACGCGCTGTTCTTCCGGCAGGAGCCCGACGGGTCGGCCTCGGGCGGGTTCAGCCCCGTGCAGGTCTCGGTGAGCGAGTCCTCGGACGAGTCGTTCCAGGTGAGCTTCACCGAGGACGAGGTCGCGGGCACCGGCGACCAGTGGAGCGCGGCCGGCTGGGAGGCGGCCACCGTCGCGACCTTGATCTCGGGCGGGGCGCTCACGGGTCGCAAGGTCGAATTCCAGGTCACCGGCAGGATCGACGGCCCGAGCGCCGGTGGCGCGATGACCGTCGGTGTGCTCGCCGCTTTCCGGGGCGACGAGCTCGATCCGAACGTCGTCATGACCGGCACCATCAACCCCGACGGCACGATCGGCCCCGTCGGCGGGATCCCGCAGAAGGTGGAGGGCGCAGCCGCGATCGGTGAGGACTCGGGGTCCGGTGACTCCGGTGGAGACCAGGGGGACGGGAACGACCAGCAGTCGATGGGCGTCGAGCCCGCGTCCCTGCGTCCGGCGGGCGACTCGAGCAACTCGAGCGACTCGAGCGACGTCGTGATGCTCATCCCCGCCGGGCAGACGACGGCGGTCGACGAGGAGACGGGTGAGAGCGTGAACGTCGCCGACCTCGCCGCGAGCCAGGGCGTCGAGGTCCGGGAGGTCGCCAACATCTACGAGGCGTACCAGGAGTTCACGGGCGAGGAGCTGCCGCGTCCCGACGACACCGGCGACACCGATCTCGACCCGGAGGCGACCGATCGCGTCGAGGCGGCGGTCACGAAGTGGCTCGCCCGCTACGACGAGGCCGAAGCGAAGTTCGCTGCGCTCGGCCCGGAGGCGCAGTCGAGCCTGGGGTCGCTGTTCGACGACGCCGCGACCTCTGCCGACAAGGCGCGCAGCCTGAGCGATCAAGGTCTGGCTGCGGGGGCGTACAGCGCCGCGGTCCAGGCGGCCGCGCTGGGGTCGGCCGCGGTCACGATCGGCGACTCCTTCCAGACGCTCCTCACCCAGGGCATCGATGCGTTCGCGGCCGAGCTCGGCTCGGGGGATGCCGTGGTCGCCGAGTCCCAGGCGCTCGTCGACAAGCTGGGCGGGTTCCAGCCCGAGTCGGTGAGCGACGCGTCGGCGCTCATCGGTGCGTACACCAACGCGGTCGATGCCGTGAGCCTGTCGTTGCTCGGTGATGACCTGCTCACGCGGCCCGCGGACTCCCAAGAGCAAGCCGTCCAGGACCTCGTCTCCGCGGGGGTGTTCTTCGAGTTCGCTCGCACCCTGATCGAGGCGGCTGAAGACGAGCTCGACTTCGGCCGCGGGATGGGCGGCCCGGCGGTCGACGAGGACGTCGATCTCACCGCGGTCAGCGACTTCTTCCGCAAGGCGGCCGAAGCGAACCTCAACGCGTTCGACACCGTCGTGATCCAGCCGGAGGCCGACGCCGCCGGGGTGAGCGCCGACGTCGTCAAGACGGCGTTCCTCGACCAGGAGTTCGGCTACGCACTCTCGGTCCAGGGGCTGAACGTGCTCTCCGGGCTGAGTGACTACTTCGGCGACGCCGACACGTCGGCGTACGCCGCGCTCGGCGGGGCGCTCGCGGCCTACAGCCGTACCAGCGCGCTCATGGCCGAGTACTACTCGCTGGGCGCGCAGCTCGACGACAACCTGCAGATCGTCGGGGTCACCAACGAGCGGGCGCTGATCTCGGCATTGGATCTCGCCGAGGAGCAGCTCGCAGGCGCGATCACGACGTTGCGGAGCGAGGAGGTCGAGCCCGTGGGCTCGGTCGGCGCGTACGAGACCGGCCGCATCGACCGTGAGGGGGACGTCTCCGACAAGTTCGACGGGCTCCAGACCCTGTGGGCGGGATACGTGGGCGGGAGGATGCTCGCGTACCTCGGCGGGTTCGAGACCGCGGGGCTCAGCTAGGCGACGGTCGCGCCCTCCGATCTCGGGCGAGAACGGGGGGCGCGGCTCGTACACTCGCGTCGTGATCTACCTCGACCACGCCGCGACGACGCCGACGCGGCCCGCCGCGCTCGAGGCCATGCAGCCGTTCCTCACCGAGGTCTTCGGCAACGCCTCGGGCCTCCACGCCGCGTCACGCGCGGCCAAGACGGCCCTCGAGGAGGCGCGGGAGACCGTCGCCGAGTGCCTCGGCTGCGAGCCGGGCGAGGTCGTCTTCACCTCGGGCGGGACCGAGTCCGACAACCTGGCGGTGAAGGGCGCGGCACGCGCTGCCCGTAACGAGGGCGACCGCGTGGTCACGACCGCGATCGAGCACAAGGCGGTGCTCGAGTCGTCCGATCGTCTCGCCTGCGAGGGGTTCCGAGTCACCCACGTCCGTGCCCGGCGCGACGGCGTCGCCGATCTCGACCGCCTGGCCGACGCGCTCGACGATCGCACGGTCGTCGTGTCGGTGATGCTCGTCAACAACGAGGTCGGGACCATCCAGCCGCTCCAGGAGGTCGCGCACCTGGTGCGTGAACGCAGCCCTCGTGCGGTGCTCCACACCGACGCGGTGCAGGCGGTTCCGTGGGTGGAAGTCGCCGCCGCGGCCGCGCCGGCCGACCTCGTCGCCGTGTCCGCACACAAGTTCGGGGGTCCCAAGGGGATGGGGGCGCTCGTCGTGCGGGACCGCGTGCGCGTCGAGCCGATCCTCGAAGGGGGCGGCCAGGAGCGCGGGATGCGTTCGGGCACTGCGAACGTGCCCGGCGCCGTCGGGATGGCAGCGGCCCTGCGCGCCACGACCGAGGCGCGACACGACGAGGTGCGGCGGATCGCGGCGTTGCGCGACCGACTCGTGGCGGGTGTGCGCGACGCGATTCCCACCGCCTTCTTCAACGGCGACTCCCTGCGGAAGGTGGCGGGCAACACGCACGTCGGCTTCCCGGGCGTCGAGGCCGAGACGCTCCTGTTGCTCCTCGACCAGCACGGTCTGTGCGCCGCAGCGGGCTCGGCCTGTCAGTCCGGCGCGCTCGACCCGTCACACGTGCTGCTCGCGATGGGGCTCGACGACGAAGCGGCGCGCTCGTCGATCCGACTCAGTCTGGGTTGGACCTCGACCGATGCCGACGTCGACGGCGCGCTCGCCCTCCTCCCCGAGGCGGTCGCGCAGCTCCGACCCGCGCGGCGCCGCTGACCGGCGGGGGCGATCCGGATGAGCCGTGTCCTGGTCGCGATGAGCGGCGGCGTCGACTCGTCGGTGGCGGCTGCCCTGCTCCGGGACGCGGGCCACGAGGTCACGGGCGTGACCCTGCGGCTGTGGGGCGGTCCGAGCGACTCGGGGTGTTGCAGCGTTTCCGACGTGGAGGATGCGCGCCGGGTCGCGGCCCAGCTCGACATCCCGCACTACGTCTTCAACCTCGGCGACGAGTTCGAGGCCGCGGTCGTCGAGCCCTACGCCGCGTCGTACGCAGAGGGGCGGACGCCGAACCCGTGCATCGAGTGCAACCGCACGGTCAAGTTCGGCCTGTTGCTCGAGCGCGCCGAACGGCTGGGGTTCGACCGCCTCGCGACCGGCCACCACGCACGCGTGCAGGAGGTCGCGGGCCGTTGGCGGCTCCGGCGTGGTGCCGACTCCGCCAAGGACCAGAGCTACGTCCTGGCGATGCTCGGCCAGCGGGAGCTCTCCCGGCTCTTGCTCCCGATCGGCGAGCTCACCAAGGCGGATGTGCGCGCCCGGGCCGCACGCCTCGGGCTCCGGACCGCATCCAAGGCCGAGAGCATGGACGTCTGCTTCGTGCGCCGCGGTGAGCGGGCGGAGTTCCTGGCGGCTCGGACCCCGTCGCGGTCCGGACCCGTCGTCGAGGTGGGCGGCAGAACGGTCGGCCACCACCTCGGCATCGAGCACTTCACGATCGGACAGCGACGCGGTCTCGCAGTGGCCGCCGGCGAGCGCCGTTACGTCGTGGATCTCGATGCCGCGACGGCCACGGTGACGATCGGCTCCCGTGACGCGCTGCTCCGTCGTTCCCTTGCGGTGCGCGACCTGTGCTTCGTCGACGCCCCCGTCACGGAGGGCGCGGTGGTCGACGTGCAGACCCGAGCTCACGGGCGTGCCCTTCCCGCGTGCCTTGCACGGGATCTCGTGCGTTTCGCGGAACCCCAGCCCCGTGTCGCTCCCGGCCAGACGGTCGCGTTCTACGACGGCGACGTGCTCCTCGGAAGCGCCGTCGCCGCCTGAGGCTGACAGATGCGTTCACCACGCGCGCTCGGCGCGCGTGGTGAACGCATCTGTCAGCATCGGAACGGGCCCGGCCCCGGTCAGCCGGCCCTGGTGCGACGAGCGCGCGCCGCGACGGCGGCGACGACCGCGTCGACGTCGGTCGGCGCGACGAGGACCGCGGACGCCGCGGTGCTCGCGGCCGGGCGTCCCGGACGTGGCCGCAGGGTCAGCGCTACAGGTTCGCCGAAGTCGATCCGCAACGAGCGCCGCACCGCGCCCAGTCGGAGGTCGACCGTGCCCGGGTCCGTGGGCAGGCGCGCCGACGCCACCGCGAACGCCGCGAGCCGCGAGTGGGGGAGCAGTACCGCGTCGAGCAACGTGAGCGGGTCGGCGACCACGAGCCCCGCGGGCACGGCGACCGCGATGCGGCGCGCGAGCACGTGCAGCGACCGGGTGAGCGCGGCCGCGAGCGGAAGTCCGATCACCAGGGCGGGAATGCCCCACCCGAGCCGGCCGTCCGCGACGAGCAGCGGGCCCGACGCGACCCCGGCGGCCACTGCTGCCACCGCGACCGGGACCGGTCCGAGGAGGAGGACGGGCGGGATCCGGAGGGGTATCCGTCGCTCGTCGCCGTACGCGGCGCCCTGCACGCATTGGGCGGCGACGGGCGGTGCGATGGCCAGCAGCGCCGCAACCGCGGCACCGGGGATCGCAGCGGCCGTCGCTCCCGTGTCCACGTCGCCGGCAACGACTGCCAGCGCGACGACGGCGAGGCACACGGGGCCACCGATGCGGAGCGCGGTCAGGCCCGCCGGCCTCGGGGCGAAGGTCGCCAGCAAGACCGCGGCCCAGCCCGCCCAGAGGAGTACGAACGCCACCGTTCGGGGCGCGACCGGCCACGAGCTGACGGCGTCGGCGAGCGCACCGCCCGCGGTGAGCGGGAGCACGGCCCACGCGATGCGCAGCAGCCACAACGTGGGGGACCGCGTCGTCACGTGCCTCCTCGGTGCGCGTCCGTATACTACGGAGCCTTCCAGCTCGCGCTGCCGAGCACTCGTCGGAGGATCGCCCGCGCAGCCCCGTCCCGAGGATCACGCGATGCCAGATCCCACGCGACCCGAACCACCGGCCGACCAGCCCGAGGATCCGGGCCTGCCCGGCGATGCCACCCAGCCCGGCGATGCCACCCAGCCCGGTGCCGCCGAGCAG
>CAYRHS010000004.1:0-34232 GCA_964424125.1 uncultured Burkholderiales bacterium | reverse complement strand
GCCCGGCGATGCCACCCAGCCCGGCGATGCCACCCAGCCCGGTGCCGCCGAGCAGCCCACCGAGGCCGTGCCCGCAGCAGACGCGACGCAGGCCATGCCGACCGGCGGCGGTGGCGGCGAGCCGCCCGTTCCCCCGATGCCCGCCCCGACCGGTGGCGGCTGGAAGAAGCCGGCCGTGATCGCGGCTGCGATCCTCGGCGTCGGCGTGATCATCGTCCTCCTGATCCTGCTCATCGGCGACTCGGGCGGCAACGGCGACGAGGAGCCGACGAGCTCGAGCTCCTCGACGTCGTTCACCACGACGACGTTTCCCAGGACGACGACGACGAACCCGCCCACGACGCAGCCCCCGACCACGCAGCCCCCGACCACGCAGCCACCGAGCACGACGACCACGCTGCCGCCGACGACCAGCACGTCGACGACCAGCACGACGGCCTCGGTGACGCCGTCGTCGTAGCTCGCCTCGCGGGTCGACGCCTTCGGGCACCGGGCGCGGGCGATCCCGTCGCGGTCGCTCATTCGGGGCCCGCCTAGGCTCGCCGCCGTGGCTGCACCCGACGCGGTCGTCGCGCGTGTGACGGAGCTGCGCGCCGAGATCGAAGAGCACAACCGGTGCTACTTCGAGCTCGACGCGCCCGTCATCAGTGACGCGGAGTTCGACGAGCTGGTGCGCGAGCTCGTCGAGCTCGAGCGCGAATATCCGGAGCTCGTCACGCCCGACTCGCCGACCCAGCAGCCCGGCGGCCGACCGGCCGAGCAGTTCGCGACGGTTCGCCACCTCGAGCCGATGTTCTCGCTCGACAACGCTTTCGACCTCGACGATCTCCGAGCCTGGGGGCGACGGCTCGAGAAGCTCCTCGGCGTGGCGCCCGCGTTCGTGTGCGAGCCGAAGCTCGACGGGCTCGCGATCTCGCTCCTCTTCGAGCAGGGACGCTTCACGCGTGGCGCGACGAGGGGCGACGGCGTGGAGGGCGAGGACGTGACCGCGAACGTGGCCACGATCACCGACGTGCCTCGCGAGCTCCGGGGTCCGGACGTGCCGGACGTCCTCGAGGTGCGGGGAGAGGTGTTCATGCCGCTCGCCGCGTTCGAGGAGCTCAACCGGCAGCAGGAGGCCGCGGGCCTCCCGCGCTTCGCCAATCCCCGGAACACCGGCGCGGGATCACTGCGCCAGAAGGATCCCGAGGTCACGGCACGCCGCGACCTGCACCTCTATTGCTACCAACAGGGCGCGATCCGGGGTGGTCACGTCCCGCCCACCCACCACGAGACGTTGGCGTGGTTGGCCGCGCTCGGCCTCCCCGTGAACCCGCATATCGAGCGGCACGGGACCCTCGACGAGGTGCACGAGTACTGCCTCCGGATGCAGGGCCAACGACACGACCTCGGTTACGAGATCGACGGGGTGGTCGTCAAGGTCGACGAGCTCGCGCAGCGCGAGGAGGTCGGCTTCACGACGAAGGCACCGCGGTGGGCGATCGCCTACAAGTTCCCGCCCGAGGAGAAGACGACGAAGCTCCAGGGCATCATGGTCAGCATCGGGCGCACCGGACGAGCGACTCCGTTCGCGCAGCTCGATCCGGTCTTCGTCGGCGGGTCGACGGTCGGGCTCGCGACGCTCCACAACGAGGACGAGGTTGCTCGCAAGGACGTCCGCCCGAACGACACGGTCGTCGTGCGCAAGGCCGGCGACGTGATCCCCGAAGTCGTGGGCCCCGTGCTCGAGAAGCGACCGCGTGGCTTGCGGCGGTGGAAATTCCCCACGGAGTGCCCGGTGTGCGGTGGACCCCTCGTGCGGCTCGAGGGCGAGGTCGACCACCACTGTGTGAACTTCGACTGCCCGGCGCAGCGCGTACAACGCATCGTCCATTTCGCAGGCCGGTCGGGGATGGACATCGAGGGGCTCGGTGAGGAGCGGGTGCGCCAGTTCGTCGAGGCCGGACTCCTCGCCGACTTCGGCGACGTCTACGCGCTGACCGTCGAGCGACTCGTGCCGCTCGAGCGGATCGGGGAGCTGTCCGCGACCAACCTCGTACGCGCGATCGAAGCCTCGACGGACCGGCCACTGGCACGGTTGCTCGTCGCGCTCGGGATCCGCCACGTGGGCCCGGCCGCGGCCAACGATCTCGCCGCCCGTCTCGGCCACCTCGACGCCATCGCCGGCGCATCCGTCGACGAGCTCGTCGCGATCGACGGCATCGGCAGCGTCATCGCCGACAGCGTGCGGGGCTATTTCGCGAGCGAGCGGAACCGAGCGGTCATCGAGAAGCTCCGGGCCGCAGGCGTGAACTTCACCGGGCCCGAGTCGACGACGGCGGACGACGCGCTCGCCGGGCTCACCGTCGTCATCACGGGGACGTTCGCCGGGGGGAGTCGGGAGGAGCTGTCGGCCGCGCTGACCGCCCGGGGCGCCAAGGTCACGGGGAGCGTCTCGAAGAAGACCGACTACGTCGCCGTCGGCGAGAACCCGGGCACGAAACTGGCCCGGGCCGAGGAACTCGGGATCACGACGATCGACGAGTCCGGCCTCGCGCGGCTCCTCGCGGGAGAACGTCCCGACTAGCCCCTCCGTCCCTTCTGCGGGGTGTCCGGGCTGACCTCACCCTTTGCCGAGCAGATCGGGACTTGATACCCTTTGTCCGGATCGCCCAGGCGGGGCGAAACGAGGCTCGTAGGGGACACGTGCGGCGATTGCTCACGGCACTGGCGGTGCTCTCCTTGCTCGCGGCTGCCTGCGTCGCGCAACCACCCCCGGGCGACAATCCGCCGCCCGCCGAGGGCGGCGACCAGGATCCCGCCCCTCCGCCCGGCGACGGCACCCCGAATCCCGCCGATCCCGCCGCTCCGCCCACGGCCGAGCAGCCTCCGGACCAACCCGCTCTGTCCGAGGAGCCGAGCGCCCATGACAGCGCGCCCCGATGGCTGGTGGGGCTGCGGGCGTGGCTCGCGTCGGTCGCGGCCGCCCGCGAATCGCAGACGAGGTCCGAGCCCGCGGGGACGCCGGGGGACGAGACGAGCGAGGATCCCGGCCCGCCCGAGGTGGCCGCGGCCGTCGCCCCTGCTGCCATCCCGCTGCCCGGGAACTGCAACCCGCTCGGGCTCGGCGACGACACGGATCCCGACGACCCTCACTCCTGCGCGTTGCCCTGGCCGAGCGACCTCTTCCGTGACCCGTCCGGGAAGCTCCAGATCCCCGACAGCGTCATCGCCGCCGACGTGGTCGGCGAGTACCCGACGAGCGCGTCGCCGTCCGCGATCTTCGACGGTGCCGACGGCTTCAGCAGCGTCTCGCCGGTGCTCTTCGAGCTCGAGGCGCCGGTCGACGCTTCGAGCCTTCCCCCCGACGGGGCCGGTGTCCTCGTCGTGCACGACCTGACCGCAGGTGGGACCGTTCCGGTGCTCGTGGCCCTGGACCCCGGCGCTCCGAACGGACCGACGGAGAACGCCGGCACCGTCGTGCGGGCCTGGCCGCGCACGCGCTGGGAGTTCGGCCATCGGTATCTCGCCGTGCTCACGACCGCGCTGGGATCCGCCGGTGCGCCGTACACGCGCACGCCGGGCGTCGAAGAGGCAGTCGCGGGTCCGGGCACGCCGCTCGGTGATCACTACGACCCCCTGCTCACCGCAGCGGGCATCGACCGCCAGACCGTGCTCTCGCTCACGGACTTCACGGCCCGCTCCGAAAGCGACGCCGTCGGCAACCTGGAGTCCATGATCGCGACGACCGACTCCCAGGCACACCCGGTCACGATCGACGAGGTGACCTCTCCGCTCGGGTACCCGTGGTGCTTCCTCGGGCTCGCCTGCCCCGGCATCGACACGATCGTGCTCGGTCACGTGCAGCTGACCGATTTCCGCGATCCTCGGACGGGCGACATCCACGGGTACCAGGCCGGTGACCAGGGGACACCGCAGAGCGTCCCGTTCGTGCTCGCGATCCCCCACGCGGCGGCGTCCACTCCCGTCCCCGTCGCCATCTACGGGCACGGGCTCGGAGTGATCAAGGAGACGTTCCTCGCGGCCGTCCTGGCGAACGGCCCCGCCGGGATCGCCACCATCACGATCGACCAACCGAATCACGGCGAGCGGGTGGTCGAGGGCGACCCGAACCACCAGCACATCTTCGACTTGCTGGAGCCCGCGGACTTCGGCCGGGCCTCGTCGATCCCCCTGCAGTCGGACGTCGACCATGCCTCCTTGCTCCGGGCGGTCGAGACCGAGCTCGCGGATCTCGACGCGGCGCCGACACCGCTGTTCGGGGAGGGGGGCGACGGCGTCGCCGACCTCGATACCAGCCGCATCCTCTACGAAGGAACGTCGCTCGGCGGCGTGCTCGGCGCGGGCTTCGTCGCCGCGCACCCCCGCGTGGACGGCGCCTTCGTCCAGGTCGCGGGCAACGGGATCATCCACATCCTCTCCGAGTCGACCTTCTGGGACCAGGAAGGGGCGTGCTTCGGGTGCATCGTCTCGCAGGACGCGTCGCTCGCCGACGCCGCCGCGCTGACCGCGTTCGCGCAACAGGTCGTCGACCCCGGTGAGCCGAGCAACCTCACACCTCGGCTCGCAGCTGACGGACGCCCGTTCGACCTCGTGTACGCACACGGCGACACCGTGGTGCCCAACTTCTCCAGTGAGCGGCTGGCCGCGCTGGCGGGGCTGCCGCTCTACGGTCCCGTGCAGTACGCCATCCCGTGGCTGCCGGCGCCGCTGCCGGAGCAACCGGAGAACGGCCGGGGCGCGTTCCAGATCGACCCCAAGGAAGGGATCTTCGGGATCCTCGACGCGCACATCTCGTTCCTCAACCGGTCACCGATGGCGGAGTTCAACGCGTGGCTCGCGGCGCACTTCCCGGTCGACATCCCTCCATCGACCGAGACCGCGGCGCTCACGGTGACGAACGCGACCGAGCCCGCGGGTGGGACCGGCTTCGAGTTCCGAGTCGACGACGGTGACCCCTTCACGCTCGACGACGGCGACTCCGAGACCTTCGAGGACTTGGAGGTCGGTGAGCACACGGTGGTCGAGTCCGATCCCGGTGACGACTGGGAGCTCACCGAGATCGCGTGCAAGATCGACGGTGAGAACGCGGGTGTGCTGGACCCGAGGGCCGGAACAGTGGCGCTCGACCTCGAGGCGGATGACGAAGCCGTGTGCACTTTCAGCAACGGCGGAGTCACGGTCGAGGACACGCCCGCCGAAGAGTCGCCCGACGACACCCCGAGCGCTCCGGCCGCAGAGCAGCCCGCCGACGACGCGAACGTCGCCGGGAACCAGGTCACGAGCGAGGCTTCGGGTGGTGGACTGCCGTTCACCGGGCTCCTGGGCGGTTGGTTGCTCCCGCTCGGCCTGGCGTTGCTCGCCGGTGGGCTCGTGCTGGTGCTGGGAACCCGTGCCCGGCGGGCCACCGGGACGCCTCCGAGCTGAGCGAGTCGCCCGACGGCGTCCACGAGGCACCGGCCGGGACCGTCAGCGGGGCGGGTCCGCAGCCGTCTCCCGCCGCTCCCGGTCCCGGTGCGCCGGAGCCGTCTCCCGCAGCCGGCGCTTGAGGACCTTGCCGGCCGGGTTGCGCGGCAGCTCATCGAGGAAGACGACCTCGCGGGGCACCTTGTAGCGCGCCAGATTCGCCTTCACGTACGAGCGGACGTCGTCGGCGGAGAGCGCCGCACCGGGCCGCTTCACCACGAAGGCCGCCAGGCGCTGTTGGAACTCGGCGTCCTCGATCCCGACGACGGCCGCTTCGCGGATCGCGTCGTGACGGACGAGGAGGTCCTCGACCTCGCGGGGGAAGACGTTCTCGCCTCCCGACACGATCATGTCGTCGACGCGCCCTTCGACGAACAGGCGACCGTCGGGATCGAAGCGTCCGATGTCGCCCGTGCTCATGAGCCCGTCGATGACTTCCTTGTTCCCACCGCCTGTGTAGCCGTGGAACAGCATCTCGTTGCCCACGAAGATCCGCCCCGGCCGGCCGGGGGGCACCTCGTTGCCGTCGCCGTCGAGGACCTTGACGACCGTGGCAGGTGGCGGTCGGCCTGCCGTCCCGGGTGCCGCGCGCAGATCGGCGGGTGTGGCGATCGTGGCCCACGCGACCTCGGTGGACCCGTAGAGGTTGTAGAGGACGTCACCGAAGCGGTCGAGGAACTCGGTGGCCAGCACCGCCGGGAGCGCCGAGCCACTCACCGGGACCGTCCGCAACGAGGACGTGTCGGCGGCGTCGAGCACCCCGGTGGGCAACTCGAGGATGCGAGCGAGCATCGCCGGGACGGCCACCAGGTTGTCGGCCCGGTGCTGCGCGACGGCCTGCAAAGTAGCGGCGGGATCGAACCGGCGCTGCAACACCACGGTGGCGCCGAGCAACAGGCCGAGCTCGAGGTGACCCAGCCCCCACGAGTGGAACATCGGCGCCGCGACGACCGTCGTGTCGCCCTCGCGCAGCGGGATGCGGGACAGGAGCGCCACGATCGGACCCAGGCCGGCGGTCGAGGACCGCCCCACGCCCTTGGGCGTCCCGGTCGTGCCCGCAGTGAGGATCACGAGCCGCCCCGGACGCGGGGGCGGGGGAGGCCGGCCGGGGTCTCCCGCCTGGATCAGTTCGTCGAGGGTGGGGACGGGGACCCGACCCTCGCACCAGGCCACGAACCGCGGGACGTGTTCGGGCACGGCGGCGGCGACGTCGGCGAACTCCTCGTCGTGGACGAGCGCCCGGATGGACTCCCGGGCCACGACCTCGGCGAGCTGTGGAGCGGCGAAGCTCGTGTTGAGGTACACGACGTCCGCGCCGAGCTTGGCGAGCGCGGCGCTGATCTCGACGAACCCGCGGTGGTTGCGGCACAGGACGGCCACGCCGTCGCCGGGACTCACGCCCGCACGGGCCAACGAATGGGCCAGCCGGTTCGCGCGGCGGTCGAGCTCGAGGTAGCTCAGCGTGCCCGCTTCGTCGGCGACCGCGATCCGCTCGGGGAAGCGGGCCGCGCAGGCGGCGAACCCTCCCGCGAGGCTGAAGCCGTAGTGCCGGAGCGCCTGGAGGATCCCGAACAGGCGCTCGGGGCTGTAGGGCTGCAACACCCGCGCGCGCCACAGGACGCGGGCGGCTTCGAGCACCTCCCGTGGGTCGACCACGCCCCGCCACCGTAGACGGCGCCGCACCACCGTCGCCCCGAGCGCGACTCAGCCTGCCGCTCGGAACTCCCAGCTGAACGACTGGCCCTCGGAGCGCTTTCCCGTGCGCGGCCAGTAGAGGACGCTCACGCGGTGGTAGCCGGGCTCGAAGCGGGAGACCTCGCGGCCCTCACCCGGCCGGAACTCGACGATGCCGAGGTCCTCGGTTCGGCGCAGCTGGTCCTCAGGGATCTCGGTGCCGTCGAGGATGATCACGCCCGTCTGGTCGTCGGCCAGGTCCACGACGATGCTGCTGCTCGAGCTCGCGAGGCCGTCCTGGATCGGCTCGACGGACTCGATCTCCGGTGGAAGCGGCTCCCGTTCCCCGCCCTGCTGGGTCCGGAGCCCGGCGACGATGAGCAGGTTGACAGCGGCGAGCAGGCCGACGACGACGATCACGATCCGCCAGGGGTGGCGCCGGGTCGCCCGGAGCGTCGAGGGAGCGGCCATCGCCCCCGACCGTAGCCCTGGATGCCACGGTCGAACCCAACGCGGCCAGTACCTTGGACCCGACATGGCAGTCAGCGGTGTCACCGACATGGTCGGTCGCGTCCTGACGGGCCGCTACCGTCTGCGCGCTCCCATCGGCACCGGCGGTGGCGGTCGCGTCTACCTGGCCGACGACGTACGGCTCCGCCGACGCGTCGCGGTCAAGGTGCTGCATGCCGCGCTCGCGGAGGATGCGGGCTTCCTGCGCCGTTTCCGGGCCGAGGCGCAGCTCGCGGCGTCGTTGCACCACCCCAACATCATGGCGGTCTACGACTGGGGCGAGGACGGCGTCCCGTTCATGGTCCTCGAGATGCTCGCCGGCGGCAGCGTGCGCTCCATGCTCGACGCCGGCGTCCGGCTCTCACCGGCACAGGCAGCCCACGTGGGTCGTGAGGTCGCCTCGGGGCTGGAGTACGCGCACGCCCGCGGCCTGGTGCACCGGGACATCAAACCCGCGAACCTGCTCTTCGACGAGCACGGCATCGTGCGCGTGGCCGACTTCGGCCTCGCGCGTGCTCTCGCCGAGGCGAGCTGGACCGAGCCCGCGGGCGCCATCCTCGGAACGGCGCGCTACGCGTCACCCGAGCAGGCGCTGGGATCCCCCCTGGACGGCCGAGCCGATCTCTACTCGCTCGCGCTCGTGCTCGTCGAAGCGGTCACGGGTCGCGTGCCGGGCGTCGCCGACACGCCGATCGGGACGCTCGCCGCCCGGACGCAACGGAACCTGGTCGCACCCGAATCGGTCGGGCCGCTCGGTCCGGTCATCGAGCGGGCGGGGCGGGCCGACCCCGATGAGCGATACCCGGACGCTCCGACCATGGGCCGCGCGCTCGGCGACGCCGCCCGCGCGCTCCCCCCGCCCGCTCCGCTTCCGCTGATCGGGCCGGGCGAGCTTCGTCCCGACCAGAACCCCACGCAGATGCGGGCGGAGACGAGTCCCAAGGTCTTCGACCAGGACGCCGACGCCGAGCCCGAGGTCCTTCCCGAGTCGCCGGGTCCCGAACGCCGTCTCCGGCGGCGCCTGGCCCCCTTCCTCGTGGTCGCGGTGATCGTCGCCGCGCTCGCAGCAGCCGCGTTCGCGCTGCTCCAGCCGGCCCCCGCGCGCGTCGCCTCACCGCAGCTCGTGGGGCTCTCGGTCGACGCGGCCACCGCAGCCGCGGAGGACGTCGGCGTGGGCGTCGAGGTGATCCGGGAGGAGGATGCCTTCGAGCCCGCGGGTACGGTGCTCGCGCAGGACCCGCCCGCGGGCTCCTTCATGGCCGATGATGGCGAGGTCCGTATCGTGGTCTCGCGGGGCCCACCGCCGGTCGCCGTTCCCGACGTGACCGGCGCGGCCGTCGACGACGCCCGGGCGCAGCTCGAGGGCGCGGGCTTCCTCGTCGAAGAGCAGCAGGACTTCTCCGAGGACGTACCCGTCGACGCGGTGATCTCGCAGACGCCCGCCGCCAACGAGCAGGTCGCCGGAGGGTCGCGGGTGGAGCTGGTGGTGAGCCGGGGCCCGGCGCCACGCACCGTTCCCGGCCTCTCGGGCGTCAGCTTCGACGAGGCCGCGAGCCAGCTCGGCGCGATCGGTCTCGTCGCGACCCAGACGGACGAGTTCAGCGACGACGTCGAAGCCGGCCTCGTGATCGGCACCAACCCGGCCGGGGGGGAGTCGGTGGCCCGGGGCGCCGAGGTCACGGTGATCGTGTCGAAGGGTCCCGATCTCGTCGAGGTCCCGAACGTGGTCAACCTGGGCATCGACGACGCGACGGCCGCGCTCGAGGCGCAGGGCCTGGGCTTCGACGTCGATGCCGCCAACTACACGCCGGGGGCTCGCGTCGTGAGCCAGAGCGTCGGTGCCGGCACCGAGGTCAAGCGGGGCACCGTCGTCACCATCGCCTTCTGACGCTCGCGCCGCACACGGGCCATGGCCCCGGAATCACCGGGGGACTAGCCCAGCAGATCGTGGCGGCTGGTCCGAATCGCGCGGGGCGTCACCACCGGCGCGCGAAAAAATCGCGGTCGGCTCGGGCGTTCGCGCGCGGACAGTGAGAACCAGCCGAGGCCTCGTGTTTGCAAGCAACGCGGCCCGGGCTAGGGGAGCGTCAACGCCTGAACTGACTATGGAGTCATGGCCTTGACGGGTCGCGGGCCCCGTGTTCCGCTGCGGCATGTACCGCACATGAGCTGGTCAGGATGCGGTCGGTGAACCATCCGGCACAGCCGGTGGCGGTAGGGCAGGCCGAACTCTACCGAGATCCCACGGAAAGTGGGCAAAGGGGTAAGAATGCTGGTCACATTCCGCGAAGTGTACGGAAGCCCCCGGTGAAGGTCCGCCGGCATCAGCACGGGTCGACCAGGCGGCCCCCGCTCTCGCACCCGGGCAACGGCTACGGCCGGCCCGGGCGGCCGGGACCGGCACCGTCCTGGAATCGCGAAGCCGTCACGTGGCGACGGTACGGGTCGGGCTGGGACCCGGCCCGCCTCCTCGAGCTCGACCTCGAGGAGCTCGCGGCGAGCGACGGCAGCGGCGCCCCGGCTGGTGGCTCCGTGATCAGCGACGGGGTGAGCGAAGCCGGCTGATCACCCGGGATCGCCCGGCTTCGGAGCCGGCACCGCCTCCTACACTCCGTCGAATCGACGACGAGGCGCGCAGAGAAGACGAAGCGGCGATCGTCGCGGAGTACCCGGGTTCGGAGGAGATCCCCGCGGTCGCCTGGCCGCTGCTCTGGCGGGCGCGCTTCCACCGTCGTCTCCACGAAGAGGCCCGCTACCGGTGGTGGGTCCTGTGGTCGCTCCTCGTCGGGCTGTTCGCGGTGGGCTTCACGATCACGGTCCTCGCCGTCGCGATCCCCACGATCTCAGAAGACCTGGGCGCCGACGAGACGACCCTCACCTGGATCGTCACCGGCCCCTTCCTCGCCTACGCGCTGGGTATGCCGATCCTGGGCAAGGTCGGCGATCGCGTCGGCCACCGCCGCGTCTACCTCTCCGGCCTTGCCCTGTTCGTCGTCTTCACCGGGCTCACGGCGCTGGCGTGGAACGCGGGCTCGCTGATCACACTGCGGGTCCTCGGCGGGTTCGAGGGCGCGGCCACCGGTCCGGCGTCGATGGCGTTGATCATGCACGCGTTCCCGCCCGAGGACAGGGTGAAGGCGATGGGTTGGTGGTCGCTCGTCGGTGCAGGTGCGCCCGTCATCGGGATCGTGGCCGGTGGTCCCATCGTGGAGGCGGTCGGCTGGCGGGCGCTCTTCCTGGCCCAGGTCCCGCTGGCGGCGCTCGCCTGGCTCGGCGCTGCGTTCGTGCTGCGCGAGACCCCGGGGCGTGCCACGAGCAGGTTGGACGTGCGGGGTGCGGGTCTCCTGGCGCTGACGGTCGTGCCGCCACTGGTCGCGCTGAACGTCGCCGAGGGGTTGGGCTGGGCGTCCCCGGTGACGCTCGCGCTCCTCGCCGCGGGTCCGATCGCACTGATCGCGTTCGTCCGAACCGAGCGCCGTGTGCCCGACCCCGTGCTCCCGCTCGGGCTCTTCAGCCGGAGGAACTTCAGCGCGCCGCTCGTGGCCCTCGGGACGGGCAACTTCGCCTACATGGGCGGCTTCATCATCAGTCCCCTCTTGCTCCAGAACGTCTTCGGCTACTCCCTTTCCGCGACGGGGTTGGTGATGCTGTTCCGCCCGTTGTCCTACAGCCTCTCCGCACCGCCGGCCGGCTACGTCGCCGTACGGGTGGGGGAGCGGGCTGCGTCGATCACCGGGACCGCGTCGATCGCGCTCTCGATGCTCGTCTTCGCCGTCGGAGTCGCGAGCGAGTCCCTGGCGCTCGTGGTCCTGGCCCTCGTGCTCTCGGGGCTCGGGAACGGGATCAGCTCCCCGAGCCTCGTCTCCTCGGTGGCGAATGCCGTGGAGCTCTCCCGCCAGGGCGTCGCGAACGCCGCGCAGCAGATGGTGGCGCTCATGGGCCTGGTCACCGGCATCCAGGTCCTCGCGGCCGTGCAGGGTGGAGGTGACGACGGCAGCTCTTTCGTCGTGGCCTACATCGTCGGCGCCGCGGTCGCGGCGGTGGCGGTGGCCTCGTCCGTGTTCGTTCGCTCCGCCGAGCGCCCCGGGGCGATCGAGATCGCGCCGGCCTCCTGACGCAGGTTCGAGCGAGCCGGGTCGCTACTCGGTGATCGACTGGAGCATGTGGGCCAGCGCGACGCCGCCCGTCACGGGTCCCTCCCCCTGCACCACGGCCATGAGCTTCGTGAGGTCGCCCTGGACGGTCACCTTCCCGGCCATGAACGCCTGCATCCCCATCTGGGCGTTGCCCCCGACGAAGACCTCCTTGGCGGTCACGTAGTCGACGGTGATGGTGAGGTCGGCCTCTTCGTGGGTCTCACGGCCCCAGACGATCTCGCCCGAGCGGCTACCGAGATGGAGCTCGCGCCGCTCGCCGAACGGCGTGTCGGTGACGACGAGGTTCATCACCACCTCGTTGCCCATCGGTGAGAGCTCCTCCGCGGCGAGCACGCCTGCGACCGCCTCGAACCACTCGTCGGAGAGGAACGGGAATCTGGTCGGCTCGTCCGTCATGGCACCCCCGGGAAGACCGGGTGATGATAGGCGGTGGCGATTCCCGTCGACCGAAGCTCGAGTTGTTCCGGGACGGCTCGGACACCCCCGGTACGATCGCCGTCGTGGCGGGCAAGCGCATCTCCCGAGCCGACGTCGAACACGTTGCCGCCCTCGCCCGGCTCGCGCTCGCCGACGACGAGATCGAGCGGCTGACCGGCGAGCTCGGCGCGATCCTCGACCATGCGGCGCGTGTCGCCGCGCTCCCGACGGACGGGGTCCCGCCCACCGCGCATCCGTTTCCCCTCCGCAACGTTCTGCGTCCCGACGAGCTCTCCTCGACGCTCGAGCGTGACGAGGTCCTCGCGGAGGCACCCGCGGCCGAGGAGGGCCGCTTCCGGGTCCCTCCGATCCTCGGCGACGAGCCGTGAGCGGGGGAACGGCGCTCGAGCTCGCCGCGTCCGTCCGGCGCGGCGACCGCTCAGCGGGAGCGGTGGTCGACGAGGCCCTGGAGGCGATCGCGGCGCGCGACGGCGAGGTCGGTGCGTTCCTCACCGTCCCTGGGGACGAGGCCCGTCAGGCCGCGGGGCGGGTCGACGAGCTGATCGCCCAGGGCGACGATCCCGGACCGCTCGCGGGTGTCCCGGTTGCCTTGAAGGACAACCTCTGCACCCGGGGGATCCCCACGTCATGCGCGTCGCGTATCCTCCACGGCTGGCGACCGCCGTACTCGGCGACCGTGGTCGAGCGACTGGCGGCGGCGGGCGCGATCCCGGTCGGCAAGACCAACCTCGACGAGTTCGCCATGGGGTCGTCGACCGAGAACTCCGCGTTCGGGCCCACGCGGAACCCGCGTGACACGACGCGCGTGCCGGGCGGTTCCAGCGGTGGTTCCGCGGCCGCCGTCGCCGCGGGCTTCGTGTCCGTCGGGCTCGGGTCCGACACCGGCGGCTCGATCCGGCAGCCCGCGTCGTTGTGCGGTGTGGTCGGGGTGAAGCCGACCTACGGCGCCGTGTCGCGCTTCGGGTTGGTGGCCTTCGCCAGCAGCCTCGACCAGATCGGTCCGCTCACGACGACCGTGGCGGACGCGGCGCTCGTGCTCGACGTGATCGCGGGTCCCGACCCGGCCGACTCGACGTCGCTGCCCGACGCGCCGGAGCCGCTCGTTCCGGTGCTCGATGCGGGTGTCGCGGACCTCCGCGTCGGCGTGGTCGACGAGCTCGTGGCGGCCGAAGGCGTGCAGCCCGACGTGCGTGACGCCGTCGAAGCGGCTGCCGTTGCCCTGGAGGCGGCGGGCGCGTCGGTGGATCGGGTCTCGGTCCCGAGCGTCGAGCACGCTCTGTCCGCCTATTACCTCATCGCGCCCGCCGAGGCGTCTTCGAACCTGGCGCGCTTCGACGGTGTCCGCTACGGCCTGCGCGTCGACGGGACCGACGCCGCGGAGATGAACGCGCGTACGCGCGACGCCGGCTTCGGGACGGAGGTGAAGCGTCGAATCATGCTCGGCACGTACGCGCTCTCGGCCGGCTACTACGACGCGTACTACGGCCAGGCACAACGAGTCCGGACGCTCGTCATCCGGGAGTTCGCCGACGCCTACCGCGACCACGACGTCCTGCTCGGGCCCACGTCACCGACCACGGCCTTCCCGATCGGCGACCGGATCGACGACCCGCTCGCCATGTACCTGAGCGACGTCTGCACCGTGCCCAGCAATCTCTCGGGTCACGCGGCGATGAGCGTCCCGTTCGGCGCCGATGCCGAGGGCTTGCCGATCGGCGTGCAGGTCCTGGCGCCGGCGCGCGGCGAGCCCGTCATGTTCCGCGCGGCCGCGATCGTCGAGGACGCGGCACCGTGAGCCCCGACCTGGAACCGGTCATCGGGCTCGAGGTCCACGTCGAGCTGGCCACGGTGACGAAGTTGTTCTGCGGATGCCCCAACGAGTTCGGCGCCGAGCCCAACACCAACGTGTGCCCCGTCTGCCTCGGGTTGCCGGGGGCCCTTCCGGTGCTGAACGAGCGCGCGGTGGAGTTCGCCCTGCGGGTCGGAGCCGCCCTCCGCTGCGACGTGCCCGAGCAGTCGATCTTCGCCCGCAAGAACTACTTCTATCCCGACATGCCGAAGGACTTCCAGATCTCGCAGTACGAGGAGCCGATCTGTGTCGACGGCGTCCTCGAAGTCGACGGCACCCGCATCGGGATCGAGCGCGCGCCCCTCGAGGAGGACACGGGCAAGACGACGCACGTGGGGGGTGGGGGGCGGATCCACGAGGCGGGCCACGCCCTCGTGGACTACAACCGGGCCGGCGTCCCGCTCCTGGAGATCGTGAGCCGCCCGGATCTCCGAAGCCCCGCGCAGTCGCGCGGCTACGTCGAGGAGCTCCGCGGTGTCCTGTCCGCGGTCGGGGCGTCGGACGTGAAGATGGAGGAAGGCTCGCTGCGGGTCGACGCGAACGTGTCGCTCCGCGCGGTCGGCAGCGAGGAGCTCGGTACCAAGGTCGAGATCAAGAACATGAACTCGCTGCGGTCGCTCACGCGCGCCCTCGAGTTCGAGATCGAGCGCCAACGCGACCTGCTCGCGAACGGTGAGCGCGTCGTGCAGGAGACCCGGCACTGGAACGAGGAGGACGAGCGCACCCACGGCATGCGTTCGAAGGAAGAGGCGTTCGACTATCGCTACTTTCCCGAGCCCGACCTCGTCCCACTCGCGCCCGACGAGGCGCTCCGGGCGCGAGCACGCGACGCCGTTCCGGAACTTCCCGCCGCCCGGCGCGCGCGCCTTGCCGCAGCGTGGGAGATCACGGACGCCGATGCGCGTCTCCTCGTCGACGTCGCCGGTCTGGCCGAGTACGTGGAGGCCGCGTCCCTCGCGCTCGAGACGGGCACACCTCGCGACCTGGTCAACTGGGCGACCGGTGATCTCCTCGGGTACTTGAACGAGTCGGCGCTGGCGCCGGGAGCGTTGCCGCTGGCCCCCGACGGCCTGGCCGAGCTCGTGGACCTCGTGGCCGACGGGACGCTGTCTCGCAACCTGGCTCGGGACGTGCTCGACGAAGCGCTGCGCGAGGGCAAACGGCCCGAGCAGATCGTCGAGGAGCGCGAGCTGGCGCAGGTCAGCGACGAGTCCGAGCTCGCGGACGTGCTCGACCAGGTCGTCGCCGAGCATCCGGACGAGGTCGCGCGCTACCGGGACGGGGACGACAAGACCAAGAAGAAGCTGCGCGGCTTCTTCATGGGCCGGGCGATGCAGGCCACCAGGGGTCAGGGCAACCCGCAGCTCCTGAACCGCCTCCTCGACGAGCGACTCTGAGCCACCATCGCCGTCACGGCGCAGCTTCCTGCAGCGAGCCGAGCATCTCGATCCAGGCCTCGTCGACGGGCCGGTAGGGCGCGTTGGGCGAGATCCGGTCGACCAGGTCGCCGTAGCGCTCGCGCACGAGGTCGGCGATCTGGTCGGGCTCGCCCACGACCGCGAACGTGCGCAGGACCTCGTCGTCGACGACGTCCGCCATCTCTTCCCAGCGACCTTCCTTCGACATGCGGTTCAGCTCGTGCTGGAGATCACCCCACCCGTGGGCCTCGAGCACCGGGCGGTACGCGGGCGTCGAGCCGTAGAACGCCATCTGTTGTTTCGTCGCCTGCTCCGCCGCGGCCATCTCGGCCTCGTCGCTCCCCGTCACCACGAACAGCGGCCACGAGACGACGAGGTCGGAGCGGGTGCGTCCGGCGGCTGCGAGCCCCTCCTCGAGCGCGGGGAGGGTGTGCTCGCGCAGGTAGCGCTCGGTGCTGAAGGGATGGACCAGGAACCAGTCCGCCACCTCTCCCGCGACCTTCGTCATCGCGGGGCCGACGCCGGCGAGTGCGATCTTCGGGATCCCGTGCGGGTTCGGTCCGGGGTCGAAGAACGGCGTCATCAGCGTGTGCGTGTAGAAGTCGCCCCGGAAGTCGAGCTTGGTGCCCTGCTGCCAGCAGTCCCAGATCGCGCGGATCGCGAGGATCAGCTCGCGCATGCGGGGCGCGGGATGCGACCACGGCATCGAGAACCGCTTCTCGATGTGCGGCTTGATCTGCGATCCGAGCCCGAGGACGAAGCGGCCCGCCGAGGCCTCGTGGAGGTCGTACCCGATGTTCGCGAGGAGCATCGGGTTGCGGGCGAAGGCCACCGCGATCGCGGTGACGAGCTCGACGCGCTCGGTGTGCTCGGCCGCCAGCAGCAGCGGGAAGAAGGGGTCGTGCGGGCCCTCGAAGGTGAACATGCCGTCGTAGCCGGCCGCCTCGAGCTCTGCCGCCCGCTCCGGCACCTCGGCGAGCGGGCCGCCCAGCCCACCGTCGATCTTCACCGTGCCGCTCCCTCGTCGTCTCGAATGCGCAGCATCCCTAGCACACGGAGACGGTTAGCCTCATGGCATGAGCGAGGACGCGCGCGAACACGGTGTGAAGATCCACAGCTTCGAGGTGACCGACGGGCGGGAGCGGGCACCCGCCCGGGCCATGCTGCGCGCGATCGGCATGACCGACGACGACTTCCCGAAGGCCCAGGTCGGTGTGGCGTCGTCGTGGAACGAGGTGACCCCGTGCAACCTGCCCCTGGACCGCCTCGCCAAGCGGGCCAAGGACGGCATCCGGGCCGCAGGCGCCTTTCCCATCGAGTTCGCGACCATCGCCGTCTCCGACGGGATCTCGATGGGCCACGAGGGCATGCGGGGCTCGCTCGTGAGCCGCGAGATCATCGCCGATTCGATCGAGTGCATGATGCACGCGGAGCGCTTCGACGCGCTCGTCACCTTCGCCGGCTGCGACAAGAGCCTGCCGGGCATGCTGATGGCCGCGGCGCGCACCAACGTGCCCAGCGCCTTCCTCTACGGCGGGTCGATCCTGCCCGGTCATTACAAGGATCAGACCCTCGACATCGTCAGCGTCTTCGAGGCGGTCGGCGCGTGCGCGGCGGGAGCGATGTCCGAGGACGAGCTCGACCAGATCGAGCGGCGGGCGTGCCCGACCGAGGGTTCGTGCGCAGGGATGTTCACCGCCAACACGATGGCTTCGGTGGCCGAAGCGCTCGGGATGTCGCTTCCGGGGAGCGCGTCACCGCCCGCGGTCGACCGGCGCCGCGACGACGACGCGTACGCCACCGGGGGGGCCGTCGTTCGGCTGCTCGAGGCCAACGTCCGACCCCGCCAGATCATGACCAAGGAGGCCTTCGAGAACGCGATCGCGGTGACGATGGCGCTCGGTGGATCCACAAACGCGGTGCTGCACCTGCTCGCCATCGCCCGCGAAGCCCAGGTCGATCTCACGCTCGACGACTTCAACCGGGTCGGTGGACGCGTCCCGCACATCGCGGACACCAAGCCGCACGGCCGATACCACATGGTCGACATCGATCGCGTCGGCGGC
This sequence comes from uncultured Burkholderiales bacterium, assembly GCA_964424125.1. GTDB lineage: Bacteria > Actinomycetota > Acidimicrobiia > IMCC26256 > JAOSJL01 > CAYRHS01. The sequence continues at coordinate 16,654 of CAYRHS010000004.1, read as the reverse complement.
GTCCCCGTCGTCATGCGCGAGCTGCTCGAGGCGGGTGTGCTCCACGGTGACTGCCTGACCGTCACCGGCAAGACGGTCGCCGAGAACCTCGCCGAGCTCGACCCGCCCGCGCCGGACGGCGAGGTGATCCACCCGCTCGCCGATCCCATCCACGAGCTCGGCGGCATCGCGGTCCTCCGGGGGTCGCTCGCGCCCAACGGCGCGGTCGTGAAGGTGGCGGGCCTCGACCAGATGCGCTTCGACGGCACCGCGCGCGTGTTCGGCGGCGAGGACGGCGCGATGGAGGCGATCCTCGCGGGCCGGATCCGGCCCGGGGACGTCGTCGTGATCCGCTACGAGGGTCCGAAGGGCGGTCCTGGGATGCGGGAGATGCTCGCCGTCACGGGCGCCATGAAGGGCGCGGGTCGCGGCGGCGACGCCGCACTCGTCACCGACGGCCGCTTCTCCGGGGGCACCCACGGGTTCTGCGTCGGTCACGTGGCGCCCGAGGCAGTCGATGGGGGGCCGATCGCGTTCGTCGAGGACGGCGACCGCATCGTCATCGACGCCGAGGCGCACACGATCGATCTCGACGTCGACGAGACGGAGCTCGCTCGCCGACGCGAGCGCTGGAAGCTCCCCGAGCCGCGCTACACATCGGGCTTCCTGGCCAAGTACGCGCGCCTCGCCTCGGGCGCGGAAGACGGCGCCATCACCACTCCCTAGCGGAGTCTCGCGAGCCGCGCATGCCCGAGATCCTCGAGGTCGAGACCGCGCGCGAGTTCTTGCACGAGCGGGTGCCCGGGCGGCGGATCGCTGCCGTCGACGCGCCCGACTCCTGGATCATCAAGGGAGGCCCCGCACCCTCGGACGTGACCGACGTGCTGACCGGGACGACGATCGGAGGGGTCCGCCGACGGGGCAAGCAGCTCTACCTCGACACCGACGGTCCGGTGCTCGGCGTCCACCTCGGGATGAGCGGGCGGGTCGTGGTCGACGGCGAGGCCGCGGGCGACCCGCTCGTCTACGGCGCGAACGGCGAGAATCCCGCGTGGCTGCGCTTCGGCGTGCGCTTCGACGACGACGGCGGGCTCTGGCTGCGCGACCCGCGCCGGCTCGGGCGCATCGAGCTCGATCCCGACGAGGAGCGGCTCGGTCCCGACGCCCTGGCGCTCTCCGGCCGGGAGCTCACGGCCGCGCTCGACCGCCGAAGCGCGCCGCTGAAGGCCGTGCTCATGGACCAGCGACGCGTCGCGGGTCTCGGCAACCTCCTCGTGGACGAGACGCTGTGGCGGGCGGCGCTCGGCCCGGGTCGTCTCGCGGGCGAGCTCGACGCGGACGAGCGTCGTCGTCTCCTCCGGTCGATCCGTACGACGCTGCGCGTCCTCGGCCGCCGCGGCGGTTCGCACACCGGCGATCTCCCCCGGGAACCGAACACCGTCTGTCCCCGGGACGGGGCACCGCTGCGCCGCGACACGGTCGCCGGCCGGACGACCTGGTGGTGTCCGGCACATCAGCGTTGAACTCGGTGCCTCCACTGGACGCAGGGAACAGCCCGCCTCAGATCTGGGGGACGCGCTGGTCCTCGTCCGGGACGTTCCCCAAATCCCGAGTGGTCACGATCCGATCCCGCCCGGACGCCTTCGCCTGATACAGCGCTCGGTCCACCTGCCGCACCAACTCGCCGAGGTTGGAAGCGTCGTCCGAGTGCCCGAGGCCGAAGCTCGCAGTGAACCGCGGCCCGCCTCCCTGGTTGGCGGCCAGCGCGAGGTCGGATCGCACCCGGTCGAGGGCCTCGATCGCCCAATCGAGGTCGACCTGCAGCACGACGACCGCAAACTCCTCGCCGCCGAACCGGCAGACAAGATCTTTGTCGCGAAGCGACGAACGGAGGGTCGTCGCAAACAGCCGAAGCGCTCGATCGCCCGCGGCGTGGCCGTGCTTGTCGTTGACGGCCTTGAAGTGGTCGAGATCAGCCAACGCGAACACGAACCGAGTTCCCTGCGCGCGCAGGGTCCGCACCTTGTTCTCGAGGGTCCTTCGGTTGAGGAGACCTGTGAGCCCGTCGGTCGACGCCTGGAGCTGCGTCTCGGCCATCGCTCGGAGCATCCCGAGGCGACCGCCGACATGGTGCGCGAGCGCCTCGAGATCGGCGATCGTGGCCGGCGGCGGGGGCTCCGACGACTCGTGGGTCCGGTGGTCCGTCACGTGGACGACCCCAACGGTCCGGCCCATGACCGAGACCGGCACACACAGCGCCGAGCACCGTCCGGTCGCGCGGTCCCGGAGATGGGGACAAGCGTCGATCTGCTCGCTGTCGGGGAAGTACTGCGACTGGGAACGGCGCGCCGCGGGGCAGTGGTTCGGCGACACGACGTCGCACTCGGGTGGCAGATCGTCCGGCGCCGAGATCGCAACTCGATCGAGATGTGCATGGCTGTTGTCGGCGAGCAAGACCTCCGCGCGGCTGTCGGGCGCGACCTCGGCGAGAGCACGTTCCGCCACGCGCAGGGCATCGTCCTCGGAAGCCGCCATCTCCAGGGCCGTCGTGAACCGGGTCTCGAACTCACGACGGTGGACCTCGGCTCGGAACCGCGCCTCCTCGATGCGCGCCCGGCGTCCTCGCTCGTTCATCCGCCGTTCGTAGGGGCGCACGATCGCGGCGCCGATCGCTGTGACCGCGATCGTTCCAACGAGCACTGCCTCGGTGAGGATTGCAGGCGTACCGGTCAGGCCGGGTGCTAGTGCCCGAACGAGCCCGACGACGAACAGATCGGTGACGACGAACAGTCCGATTGCCGGGATGTACTGGCGCCCGACCGACGCGTACGTCCCGCTGCGTGTCATGACACGCCTTTGGTCTCGACGACCGGCAGCGCCGCCGGTGCAGCCGTGGTCACCCGGTTGCGACCGGCGTCCTTCGCCTCGCGCAGCGCCGCGTCGGCACGTGCGACGACATCGTCGATGTCGTCGTCCGGGGCCCCGCCACTGACGCCGAAGCTCGCGGTGAACCTGGGCACCGTCCCCTGATCGACCGCGAGCGCGAGCTGCTCGCGCACACGCTCGAGCGCCGCCACCGCGCCGGGCATGCTGATGTCCGCCATCGCGATCGCGAACTCCTCGCCACCCCAGCGGCACACGAGATCGTCGGGCCGCATGGAGCGGCGAAGCGTGTCGGCGAAAAGTCGGAGCGCACGATCCCCTGTGTCTTGGCCGTGCGTGTCGTTCAGGGCCTTGAAGCGATCGAGATCACCCATCGCGAGCACGAACGTCCGGCCCTGCTCTTGCAGGATCCTGAGCTGGTTTCCGAGGCTGCGCCGGTTCAGGAGCCCGGTGAGCGCGTCGGTCGCCGCCTGCAGCTGGGTTTCTGCCATCACCCGGAGCATCCCCAGGCGTCCCCCGATCTCGTCGGCGAGCGTCGCGAGCGCCGCAACCGTCGGCGCGTCGAGGAGCTCGCCTTCGGGTCCGGTCGTGTGCAGGACTCCGACGGTTCGTCCCACGATCGAAACGGGGACGCAGCACGCGGCGCAGGGATCTCCCGCACCTCGCTGAAGCTCGGGACACGCGTCGAGGTTCCCGCTGCTCGTGAACTGCATCGGCTGGGCACGACGCGCCGCCACGCAGCGGTCGGGCGCGTCGACCGGGCACCCTGGTGCAGCGGCGGACGCGGTAGAGACCGCGGCCGCCTCGAAATGAGCGTGGCTGTGGTCGGCAAGCAGCAGCTCTGCCGCGCGATCTGGGACGATGAGCTCGAGCGCGCGTCCGACAACGTCCAGTGCGGTTTCCTCGGAATCGGCCATCTCGAACGCTCGAGCGAGGCGTTGCTCGAGTTCGCGACGCGCCTGGTCCCGCTCGAGCTGCCGCTGACGGGCGAGGCTCGTCGCTCGTACCCCGACAGCGCCGCGCAAGATGCCATACCGCAACGTCACCCACGAGACGGGCGCCACGATCGCGACGAGGAGCCCGGCCGTGAGCAGTGAAGCCGGGAAGCCGCTCAGATCGGGGGCGAGGCTCTGCTGGAGCGACGTCGCCGCCACGCTCACGATCCCGATGAGGAGGAGGACCGGCGTGTGAGCACGCCGGAACATCGGGATCACCAGCGCGCGTGCGTCCGCACAGTCCTGCTCGGTGATCTCGAGCTGCCGATCGTCCTTCTCCATGCCGCGGGCCTTCGATCGGCGGGGAGTCGCCCCGATGATCGGCCAGCCAGCGCAAGCCCTGAAGCCCCGGGCACCCGCGCCGCGGGTCTGGCTTGCCCCGGGTGGCGGAAATCGTCCACAATGGACGTCGTGACCAGGACGTTCGCGCACCTCCACCGCACGGTCGTCGTAGTTCCGTAGCGCGCGGGCCCGACCGCCCGTGCGCGCCTCCGCCCCTCGCCTCAGGCGAGGGGTTTCTTGTACCCGAAATCCGGATCCGACCCGACCCGACCGCAGCCACGAGACCCGAGGACGAGCGATGAAGCTGACCGGCGCCCAAGCCCTGATCAAGAGCCTGGAGATGGAGGGCACCGAGGTCGTCTTCGGCCTGCCCGGCGGGGCGATCCTCCCCGTCTACGACCCGCTGATCGAGTCGTCGATCCGCCACGTCCTCGTCCGCCACGAGCAGGGTGCCGGCCACATGGCCGAGGGGTACGCCCACGTCACCGGTCGCCCGGGCGTGGCGATGGTCACCAGCGGCCCCGCGGCCACGAACATCGTCACCCCGCTCACGGACGCGATGCTCGACTCGATCCCGATCGTGGTGATCACGGGCCAGGTCGCGAGCACCGCCATCGGCTCCGACGCGTTCCAGGAGTGCGACACGACGGGCATCACCATGCCCGTCACGAAGCACAACTGGCTCGTGACCGAAGCCGCCGACATCCCCACCGTGGTGCGTGAGGCGTTCCACGTCGCGACCACCGGTCGGCCCGGCCCGGTGCTCGTCGACGTGCCCAAGGACGTCGCCAACGAGGAGATGGAGTGGTACTGGCCCGAGTCCGTCGACATGCCGGGCTACAAGCCGACCACTCGCGGGCACCCGCGGATGATCAAGGAAGCGGCGCGCCTCATCGTCGAGGCCCACCGGCCGGTGATCTATGCGGGTGGCGGAATCCTCAAGGCACGCGCGGCCGAGGCGCTCCGCGAGCTCGCGGAGCTCACCGACGTCCACGTGGTCACGACGTTGATGGCGCGCGGCGCGTTCCCCGACGACCACGAGCTCGCGCTGGGGATGCCGGGCATGCACGGCAACTACACGGCGGTCACCGCGCTGCAGAAGGCGGACCTACTGATCGCGCTCGGCTCGCGCTTCGACGACCGCGTGACCGGGAAGGTCGGCGCATTCGCACCCGACGCGAAGGTGATCCACGTGGACGTCGACCCCGCCGAGCTGGGCAAGGTGCGCCGGCCCGACGTGCCGATCGTCGGCGACTGCCGCCAGGTGATCGAGAACCTCGTGCGGGAGGTGAAGGCCCTGCTCGACGGGCGCGAGCTCGGCGACCGTCACGCGTGGGACGAGCAACTCGCCACCTGGCAGCGCGAGTACCCGCTGCGCTACCAGCAAACCGAAGGAGGCGTGCTGAAGCCGCAGTACTGCATCGAGCAGATCCGCGACCATGCGCCCGACGGCACGATCGTCGTCTCCGGCGTGGGTCAGCACCAGATGTGGACGAGCCAGTACTGGCGGTTCACCGAGCCCTACACCTTCGTGAACTCCGGCGGGTTGGGCACGATGGGCTTCGCCGTCCCTGCTGCCATCGGGGCCAAGATGGGCCGACCCGAGAAGACGGTCTGGGCCATCGACGGCGACGGCTGCTTCCAGATGACGGCCCAGGAGCTCGTGACTGCCGCGGCGGAGCAGATCCCGGTGAAGATCGCGATCCTGAACAACGCCTACCTGGGCATGGTGCGCCAGTGGCAGGAGCTCTTCTACGAAGAGCGCTACAGCGAGGTGTACCTGTCGCCCGATCTGCCCGACTACGTGAAGTGGGCCGAGGCCATGGGCTGTGTGGGCTTGCGGGCCGAGACGGCTGAAGAGGTCGAGCCGGTCATCGACAAGGCCAACTCGATCACCGACCGGCCGGTCGTGGTCGAGTTCCGGGTCGACTACCAGGAGAAGGTGTATCCGATGGTGCCGGCGGGCGGGTCGAACGACGACATCATCCTCGGGCCCGAAGAAGGAGAGGGAGGCCGCTGATGTCGACGCGCCATCACATCCTGAGCGTCCTCGTCGAGAACAAGCCCGGCGTCCTGTCCCGCGTCGCAGGGCTGTTCTCGCGACGGGGCTTCAACATCTTCTCGCTCGCGGTCAGCCCGACCGACGACGACCGGCTAAGCAGGATGACCATCGTCGTCGACGTCGAGTCGACGCCGCTCGAGCAGATCACGAAACAGCTCAACAAGCTGATCCCGGTCATCAAGATCGTCGAGCTCGCGCCAGACGACGCCGTGGAGCGTGAGCTCATGCTGGTGACGGTGAAGGCCGCGTCCGAGGCGCGCGGTCACGTCACCGAGCTGGCCTCGATCTTCGAGGCCAAGATCGACGACGTCGGTCACGACGCCCTCACGGTCATGGTGGCCGGAAATCCCGGGAAGCTCGACGCGCTCAGCGACCTGCTCGCGCCGTTCGGGATCGTCGAGCTCCAACGCACCGGCCGCATCGCGCTCCCGCGGCTCGTGCGGGAGCCCAGCAGACTGCATGCGGTCAAGAACCGCAGCGCGTAACCCACGTCCGGAGGACACGATGCCCGCGACCATCTATTACGACGCCGACGCCGACCCCGCGCTGATCGAGAACCGAAAGGTCGCGGTTCTGGGCTACGGCTCACAGGGCCATGCCCACGCGCGCAACCTCAAGGACTCGGGCGTCGACGTACGCGTAGGGCTCCGCGAGGGTTCGTCGTCGTGGAGCAAGGCGGAGGCCGCGGGTCTCCGGGTGACGACCATCGCCGAGGCCTGCCGGGAGGCCGACGTCATCATGGTCCTGCTGCCCGACACCGAGCAGGCAGCCGTCTACGAGGACGAGATCGCGCCGAATCTGGAGGAGCGCGACGCGCTGGCGTTCGCGCACGGGTTCAACATCCACTTCGGCCAGATCCGTCCCCCCGAAGGCGTCGATGTGTGGATGATCGCCCCCAAGGGGCCCGGTCACCTCGTTCGCCGCACCTTCGAGGAGGGCGGGGGAGTGCCGTCGCTCGTCGCGGTGCACGCCGATGAGAGCGGCAAGGCGAAGGAGACCGCGCTCTCCTACGCCCGTGCGCTCGGGGCGACCCGCGCCGGGGTCCTCGACACGACCTTCGAGGAGGAGACCGAGACCGATCTCTTCGGCGAGCAGACCGTGCTCTGTGGCGGGGTCGTCGAGCTGATCAAGGCCGGCTACGACACGCTGGTGGGAGCCGGGTACCAGCCCGAGTCGGCGTACTTCGAAACGCTGCACGAGGTGAAGCTGATCGTCGATCTCATCTACGAGGGCGGCATCGCGGCGATGAACTACTCGATCTCCGACACCGCGGAGTACGGAGAGATGACGCGTGGTCCCCGGGTCATTACCGACGAGACCCGGACCGAGATGCGCCGCATCCTCGACGAGATCCGATCTGGGCGCTTCGCCACGGAGTGGATCAACGAGAACCAGGCCGGCCGCCCCACCTTCAACGCCCTGCGGCGACAAAGCGCGGAGCACCCGATCGAGGACGTGGGCGAACGGCTGCGGGCGATGATGCCCTGGATCGGTGCGGGCAAGACGAGGGTCCGCGACGTCTCCGGCGGCTGATCCACCGCGACGCCACTCGCGGGGCGGCCGAACCGGGCAGCGCGTGCTCGCCGCGGCGGTGCTCGGGTATCTGGTCGGCTCGTTCCCGTCGGCCGACGTCGCCAGCCGCCTGGTCACGCGGGGAAGCGTCGACCTGCGGGCGGCGGGGAGCGGGAACCCGGGCGGCGTGAACGCGGCGCGAGTCCTCGGGAGGGGATGGGGCGTAGCCGTGGTGGCCGCGGACATCACCAAGGGCGCGGCCGCCGGCATGGCGGGGCGGCGCGTCGCCGGCGACTCCGGGGCCTGTGCGGCCGCGACCACGGCGATCGCCGGGCACATCCTCCCGCCGTGGAGCCGGTTCCGCGGCGGGAAGGGCGTCGCCACCTCCGCGGGCGCATGCCTGGCGGTGTTCCCGGCTTTCGCGCCCGTCGGGGCGGCCGTCCTCGGGCTCACAGCCCTCGGCTCTCGTCGGGCCGAGCGTGCCATCCAGCTCGCCTGCGCAACGTGGGTGGGCGCGTCGCTGGCGTGGTGGGCGGCGCGACTTCCAAACCTCTGGGGTCCGTCGTCGGGGCCGGGGCTCGTCGGGTTCTCGGTCGGCGGCGCCGGGCTGGTCCTGGCGAAGTCCACGGCGTCGCGCCGGTCGTCGCCGGCCTCCACGATCCTCGGAGCGTGAGCGTCGCGCACGCACGGCGGCAGGGGCCCTAGAGTGTCCGCCGGTCAGCCCACCCACGCGGAGGCGACGATGACGGCCCCGATGACGCCCGAGCAGATCGAGGCGGTCGACGACTTCGCCGGCGCCGCACGTCGCGTCTGGTGGCTCTACCTGGTGGCGGGCATCCTCTCGGTCCTCTTCGGCGCGATCGTGCTCTCGTTCGAGTCCGTCACCCTCCTGACGCTCGCGGTGTTCATCGGTGCGTTCCTCGTCGTCTGGGGGATCGCGCAGCTCGCGGGGGCGATTGCCGGTCGGGAGGGGAGATGGGGGTGGCTGGGGGCGATCGCCGGCCTACTCGCCGTCGGCGCCGGCATCCTGACCTTCGCATGGCCCGGTCGCACGTTGTTCGTCCTCGCCGTGATCATCGGATGGTCCCTCGTGGTCTGGGGCGTCTTCGACGTCGTCAACTCGTTGATGAGCACGCACACGCGCCACTGGTGGCTCTACCTGATCCGCGGCATCGTGTCCGTGTTCCTCGGCCTCCTGGCTCTGGCGTGGCCGGGTGTGACGCTCGTGGTCGTCGTGACGATCTTCGGGCTCCAGATGATGATCTGGGGTGTCATCGAGATCGTCGCGTCGTTCATGATGCGCGACGCGAAGCAGCGCTGGGAGGAGAACAAGCGTGACCTGGGCCTGGCCGATTCGTGAGCGGATGATCCGGTGACGCACCTCGTGTCGATCATCGGCGTCGACCAGCCAGACCTCTTCTACGCGCGCCAGCAGATGGCCGTGTCGTTGGGGTGGCACATGATCATCGCCTGCTTCGGGGTCGCCTTCCCATCGTTCATGCTCTTCACCGAGTGGCGCTTCCTCCGCACGGGCGACGAGCTCTACCGCACGATCGCGCGTCGCTGGTCGAAGGCCATGGGGGTGCTCTTCGCGGTCGGGGCCGTCTCCGGGACGATCCTCTCGTTCGAGTTCGGGATCCTCTGGCCCGAGTTCATGGGCCATTTCGGCGACGTGTTCGGAATCCCGTTCGCGCTCGAGGGCTTCGCGTTCTTCATCGAGGCGATCTTCCTGGCGATCTACCTGTACGGCTGGAACCGCTTGAAGCCCAAGGTCCACTTCCTGACGGGACTCCCGGTCGCGTTCGCCGGGCTCCTCGCCGCGTTCTGGGTGATCGCGGCGAACGGCTGGATGAACGGCCCCAAGGGTTTCACCGTCGAGATCAACGGCGAACCGCTCGCGGCCGGGCAGTCGATCCCGGCCGGCACGGATCCGTCGGCCATCGACGTCACCAACATCAAGCCGTGGTCGGCGGTGTTCAACTCGGCCCTGTGGCACGAGATCGTCCACATGCTCCTGGCGGCCTTCATGGTCGCAGGGTTCGTGATCGCGGGTGTGTACGCATACGCGTGGTTGAAGGGCAAGCGCGACCGCTACCACCGACTCGCATTCATCATCCCGTTCTCGATCGCGGCGATGGCGACGCCGCTCCAGCTCGCGGTCGGCGACTGGTCCGCCCAGTACGTCGGACAGCACCAGCCGATCAAGCTCGCTGCCCAGGAGGGGCTGGGCGAGACGACCTCCGGCGCGACGCTGCACTTCCTGGGTTGGTACAACGGGAACGAGGTCGTCTACGGGATCGGGATCCCCGATGGCCTGTCAATCCTCGCCGACCACGATCCCGACGCGACCATCCAGGGTCTGGACACCGTGCCCGTCGCCGATCAACCCTCGGTCAACACGGTGCGGTTCGCGTTCCAGGGCATGGTGTTCATCGGCAGCGGTCTCCTGCTGCTCGGCCTTTTCTTCGGCTTCGTGTGGTGGCGGAAACGTCGACTCCCCGAAACCCGCTGGTTCTGGCGAGCTGCCGTGGTCGCCGCGCCACTCGTGTGTGTCGCGCTCATCTGTGGCTGGATCGTCACCGAGGTCGGTCGACAACCCTGGATCGTCTACGACATCTTTCGGGTCGAGGACGCGGTCAGCGCCGCCTCCGGCCTGCGCGCCGGCTACTTCGCGCTGCTGGCCGTCTACACGGCCCTCACGGTCGGCGCGATCTACGTGCTGCGTCGGCTCGCGCGCTCGCCGATCGACTTCCAGGCACCGCAGGAGCCACGCAAGCCGGTCGACCGTGAGCAGGTAGGTGTCGGATGATCCTCGCCGACATCCTCGCCGTGGTCCTCTTCATCGCCATCTCCGCCTACGCGGTCCTCGCGGGCGCGGACTTCGGTGCCGGGTTCTGGGACCTCACCGCGGGCGGGGCGAAGAAGGGGCGACCGATGCGCGCGCTGATCGAGCAGTCGATCGGGCCGGTGTGGGAGACGAATCACATCTGGATCATCTTCGCGCTCGTGTTGTTGTGGACCTGCTTCTCCGTCGTCTTCAGCTCGATCATGTCGACCCTGTACGTTCCGCTGCTCCTCGCGGCGTTCGGGATCATCCTGCGCGGCTCGGCGTTCGCGTTTCGCAAAGAGGTTGTGCGCGTCGACGAGCAGCGGTTCTTCGGCGCGATCTTCGCGCTGTCATCGATCATCACTCCTTTCTTCTTCGGAACCATCGCCGGTGCTATCGCTTCGGGACGGGTCCCGGTCGGCAACGCCGCGGGCAACGAGATCACGAGCTGGTGGAACGCGACCTCCGTCCTCGGCGGTGTCCTCGCGGTCGTCGTGTGCGCGTTCCTCGCCGCGGTATACCTCTGTGACAACGCCCGCCACTCGGGGGACGAACAACTGACGGAGGCGTTCCGGTGGCGCGCGATCGGCGCCGCGCTCGTCACGGGCGCGGTCGCGATCGGCGGGATCTTCATCCTGCGCGAGGACGCCACGAACCTGTACGACGACCTGACGGGACGGGCGCTGGTCCTGATCATCGTCTCGGTGGTCGCCGGTATCGTGACGCTCGCGTTCATCTGGGATCGCCGCTATGCGGAGGCACGCGTGAGCGCTGCGCTCGCGGTCGTCATGGTGGTGTGGGCCTGGGGCGTGGCCCTCTGGCCGAACATGCTCGAGCCTCGCGGTGGTACGGCGGGGATCACGGTCGAGGACGCGGCCGGGTCGAACGCCACGCTCGCCGTGGTCGTCGGCGTGGTCGCGGTCGGCCTCGTCATCCTCGTGCCCGCCCTCATCTATCTCTTCGTGCTCGTCAACAAGGGCGAGCTCGTCGAGGAGACTCCGCTCGAGTCCCCGCCGCCGGCAGCCGACGCCGCGGCCGGCTGAGGCCCCCACCTCCGTCCGCGCAATCACCGCTTCCTGCACCTTCGCCCCGACTGGTGCAAAGGTCCCGGCGGAATGCGGGAATTCGCGGTGACGGCGGCTGTAGACGTCGCGAATGGCTGTTTGCCCCGGAACTCCGGCCGATGGAGGGGTTGCATGCTTGCGCGAGCACGGCCGGTGAACCGAGGACAGCGCGGCACCCTCGACCGCCGCACCTGGGCCGGTTGGCTGGGAGGTTCCCTGCTGATGGGCGCGGGTGCGGTCGTGCTCGTGCTCTCGGCGTTCATCCCGGATTCGGACGGTGCGGGGCTCGAGCCGCTCGCGGGCTTGCTCACGATCCTCATCGGTTCCACCGCATTCGTCCTTCCGTGGAAGCGGCTCGACGAGCGCGTCCAGCTCGTGTACCCGGTGTCCGGCCTTGCCGTCCTGACGGTGGCGGTCATCGTCGGTGGCGGAACCCTCGACTACTACGTGGCCGTCTACCCGGTTCCGTTCATCTACGTCGGAGTGACGCAGCGTCCCGCCATGGTGGTGGCGCTCGGACCTGTCGCGCTGGCCTCGATCCTCACGGTCGGCGCCTTCGGCGGTTGGAGCGCGGTTGCCGTCACCAACCTGGCGATGGCGCTCCCGCTGTCGGTGGTCATCGGCGAGTTGCTCGCCGTCGGCCACCTCCGTCAGCAACGAGCGGAACGTTCGGTGGCTCGGCTGCTCCAGGGCGTTCGGTCGCTCAATCGCGCGGGGCACGAGGAAGACGCCGCGGAGGTCATCGCCGCACTCGGAGCCGCGCTGAGCGACGCGGACGTGGGCGTGTCCTTCCTTCTCGAGCGCGTTCGCGCCGATCGCCACGTCGTGCGGGCCGTGGCCGGCCATCCGAGCGTCGCCGGGCGCGTGAGCTTCGAGCTCGCGGTGGAGGACGACGGCACGTCGGCACTCCTGCGGGCCGGGACGCCGGTGATGCTCCCCGAGCTCGGTGGCCAGGGCCCGTGGGCGGACCACCTCGTCGCCGCGCTGGCCGTGCGGAGCGCGTTCCTGGTTCCACTCGTCGGCAGGCCCGGGGTGCTCGGCGTGCTCGCGCTGCTCTGGCGGGGAGCACGGGCACGCGTTCCGGCCGGCACGCGCTACGAGCTCGAGCTGCTCGCGGAAGAGGCGGGGCGAGCGATCGAGCGGATCCGCTCCACGGAGCGGCTCGCCCGTGAAGCACAGACCGACGCGCTCACCAGCCTGGCCAACCGCCGCTCGTACGCCCGAGCCCTGGATCGGATCCAACCCGGCGACGCGGTCGTCATCGTCGACCTCGACCGTTTCAAGCTGGTCAACGACCGGGAAGGTCACGATGCCGGCGACGAGGTCCTTCGAACGATGGCGGATTGCCTCCGCGGGGTGGCGCGGGGCGGCGATTGCGTGGCGCGCTACGGCGGGGAGGAGTTCGCGCTCGTGTTCGCCGGCGCGGGCGCCGGCGGCGCCCGCGCCGCGATGGACCGTGCGAAGCAGGCATGGGAGCAGCGATCCGGGGCCACGACGTTCTCGGCGGGCATCGCCGTCGCCCTCCCCGACGAGGCACCCGACGAGACACTGCGGCGGGCGGATGTCGCCCTCTACGCGGCCAAGGCGGCCGGCCGGGACCGGATCGAGGTGGCCCCCGCTCGGGCCGTCGCTTCCTGAGCTCCTGTCCGGCGCAGGCTCAGACACCCATGTGGTTGGCCCAGGAGACGTCGGGGCGCGGACGACGGCGGCCCGCCAGCGACTCGGGGACGTCGATCTCGAGGCGGACGAGCGCCCCGCCGAAGGTCTTGCCCAGGTTGTCGGAACGCAGCGTCCGGGGACCACCCCCGCCGAGCGCGCCGTGGAGGACGAAGTTCAGCGCCTGGACGTTCGGAGCCTCGTACCGGTCCACCGTTCCCCGGACCAACGACCCGAAGTGCTCCTTCACCCGTGCGGCCGTGACCTCGCGTCGGATCACGTCCCAGACCTCGTCGTCGTCCGCGAAGAGCGCCACGTTCACGAGGTCGCCCTTGTCGCCGGCGCGGAAGCCGCACAGCTCTCGCAACGCGAGACGAGCCATCAGACCTCCTCCACGACGACCCGCACGTCCCGGTCGACCAGCGCCTTGTCGACGAGCGTGGGCCAGATGTTCAGCAGCTCGCTCGGATGACGTGCGGCTCGGCCCGCGGTGGTGAGCCCGGGCGCCGGGCCCGAGAGGGTCAAGGGTACGAGCTCGCGCCCGACCAGACCCGCGGTCGTCTGGTCGTCGCAGCGCCACGCGGCCCGGAGCACGATGTCGGGTGGTTCGCACTCGCTCGGAGGCACCGTCGGTCCGCCGAGCGCGTCCACGCCCCAGTACTCGAAGCACCATTCGGCGACGTCGAGTCCCGCCATCTCGACGCGCCGCTTGAAGATCGCCGCGGTCGCCTTCGCCTTCTCCGCCGCATCGGGCCACCCGAACCCCAGCCGCGCTTCCCCGGACCAGCCCGCGTGCGACGCGACGAGCAACTTGTAGCTGTCGGTCGCCGGGGCGCCTCGGACCTCCGTTATCCGCACCCGATCGCTCCCGAGGTCGTCGAAGCGTGCCGAGGTGAAGTCGGCGACGACGTCCGGGGACAGATATCGGGTCGGATCGAGGACCTCGTAGAGCAGCTGATGGCGGAGCGTGTCGACGCTCACCCGACCGCCGGAACCTGCCGGCTTGGTGATGACCGCGGACCCGTCGGGGTCGACCTCGGCGATCGGGTACGGCAGCTCCCACGGCTCGGGCAGACTCCACCAGTCTCCGGAGTAGTTGCCGCCCGTCGACTGGCCCGAGCACTCGAGCAGGTGCCCGACGAGCACTCCGGCCGCGAGCCGGTCCCAGTCGTCCCACGCCCATCCGTGCTCGGCGACACACGGCGCGAGGAACAAGGCCGCGTCGGCGACCCGGCCCGTAATGACGACGTCGGCGCCCTGCTCGAGCGCCTCCACGATCGGGCGCGCGCCCAGGTACGCGGCGGCGAAGCGAGGTTCCGTGGTGGGATCGAAGGCGGCGCCGGTGTCGAGGTGCTCGAGGGAGACCCCCGCGGCGCGCAGCTCGTCGAGACGGTTCGTCAGGTCGTCGCCGAGCACCGTCGCGACGCGAAGGCCCGACGCGCCGAGCTCCCGTGCGGCCTCGATCGCGGCCCGGCCCGCCGCCGCGGGGTTGACCCCGCCCGCGTTAGTGATGACCTTCGTGCGCCCGTCCACGATCGCGGGCAGCGCAGCCCCGAGGTACAGGGGGAGGTCCCGCGTGTAGCCCCGCGTCTCGTCGCGCTGGCGGTCCTTCTGGAGGATCGCCAGCGTCAGCTCGGCGAGGGCCTCCAGGCAGAGGTAGTCGACGCCGTCGGCGAGGAGTCGCTCGACCGAGCTCGGGGTGTCTCCGTAGAACCCCTGGCCGCCTCCGATGCGGACCACGTCACGCAGCGACCGGCGGGCGCCGGTCGGCCCACGGCGCGGCCTGCTCGAGCTGGGCCGCGACCCGGATCAGCACGTCCTCGCGCGCCGGCGCCGCCACGAGCTGGGCGCCGACCGGCAGGCCGTCGTCGGTCCAGGACATGGGCAACGACACCGCAGGCTGTCCGGTGGCGTTGAAGACGCCGGTGAACGCGGCCATGCCGGTCTGACGCATCACCGCGTCGAGCACGTCGTCCCCTTCGGGGATCAGCTCCCCCAGCTTTGGTGGGACGGAGGCCAGGGTGGGGGTGAGGAGCAGGTCCCAGTCGGCCCACCAGCGGATCACCTCGCGCGCGTACCGCTTCAGCCCCTCGATCGCGTGGATGTACTGCGCGGCGCTGTGCATCGGCGCGCTGTCGGCGTAGAACGCGGTGACCGGCTCGACGTCCTTGCTCGTGATCTCGCGGAAGGCCCGAGCGCCGTAGGTCTCGAGGTCGGCCTTGGTCCAGGCCGCGAGGAGCACGATGAAGTGCTCGAGCACGGAGAGGTCCTCGGCGATCTTGGCGGGTGCCGCCTCCTCGACGTGGTGTCCGGCCTGCTCGAGGAGGCGGGCGGTGTGCTCGGCCGCGGCGACGCACTCGGGTGCGACGGGCGACAGCGGGCTCACGGTCGCGAACCCGACGCGGAGCTGTCCGGGGTCGGCCCCGACCTCGTCGCGGAACGGCCGTTCCGGCGGTGGCGCCCAGTACGGGTCACCGAGCTCGGGGCCCGCCACCGCGTCGAGGATCGCCGCCGCATCGCGCACGCTCCGGCTCACGACGTGGCGGGAGATGAGTCCCGACCACGGGTCCTCCTCGCCCGGGCCGTTGGGCACACGTCCCCGGCTGGGCTTCAGGCCCACGAGCCCGCACGCGCTGGCGGGGATGCGGATGGAGCCGCCGCCGTCGCCGCCGTGGCCGACCGGCACCATCCCCGACGCGACCGCGGCGGCGGAGCCCCCACTCGAGCCGCCGGGGGACCTTGAGGTGTCCCAGGGGTTGTGCGTGGGGCCGTAGAGCTCGGGCTCGGTCGTGGGCATGAGTCCCAGCTCGGGGGTGTTGGTCTTGCCGACGAACACGAAGCCGGCGGCGCGGAAGCGCTGCATCAGGAACGAATCGTGGTCGGCGATGAACCCGGCCTCGGCGAGTGCTCGCATGCCGTGGTACACGGGCTCGCCGCCCAGCTCGCCGTCGTGGTCCTTCAGGACCATGGGCACGCCGCGGAACGGCCCGTCGGGAAGATCGCCGGCTGCTTCGGCGCGCGCCAGGTCGAAGCGGTCGCGGATCACCGCGTTGAGCGCGCCGTTCAGCTTCTCGATGCGAGTGATGGCCGCGTCCACGAGCTCCTGGGGGTTGACCTCACCGGAGCGGACGAGCTCGGCCTGGGCCGTGGCGTCGAGGAAAGCGGCATCCGTCATGGGAGGCACGCTAGCGGTCGAGTGCGCGCGTCGTCCCGCCGGGACTCACCAGCCGCGGAGGTCGACGGGCCAGGTGTCGACGACGTCGTCACCGGAGACGACGTGGATCCGTTCGTGGTAGGCGACGGTCGGGTCGACGTGCGCCGGCCACACGCGCACCCGATCGCCCACGGCGACCGGTCGGGTGGGCCCGAAGGTGACGTGTTCGTCGGAGCAGAA
>CAYRHS010000003.1:0-45132 GCA_964424125.1 uncultured Burkholderiales bacterium | reverse complement strand
ATTCGTCGAGCCTCACGTGCGCACTGTGGTGCGGGCTGTGGTCGGGAGCACCGCCCCGGTTGCCGGAGGGGAGGACGGTGGCCCGACTCGAATCACTGCGAAGCGAAGCGATCACCGTGACCGCGAGCACCACGCTGATAACGCGAGTCAAGCCCAGATCGGGACATGTACCACGTCGATGAAGATCATCTTGGCACCACTCGGTTGTCCGCCGTGCTTACCGCCGCCAGAAGAGTAGGTGCGTCACACCGCTGGGGCTGGGAACGGACTCGAGGTGGTACCGGTCGACCAGGTCCTCGTGGGAGGTCCAGAGTCGCTCCCCACGGCCGATCTCGATCGGCGCGACGGCGACATGGATGGTGTCGATGAGATCCGCCTCGAGGAACTGCCGAACAGTGGCGACGCCGCCTCCGAGCCGTACGTCCTTCCCCTCAGCGGCGCTCTTGGCTTGCCGCAACGCCTCCGCGGGTGTCGCATCGAGGAAGTGGAACGTGGTGTCGGCCAGCGTGAAGCTCGGTCGGTGGTGGTGGGTGAGGACGAAAACGGGGGTGTGGAAGGGCGGAGTGTCTCCCCACCACCCCTTCCAGTCGAGGTTCTCCCATGGGCCACGCTGCGGCCCGAACTTGTTGCGGCCCATGATCTCCGCACCAATGTTCCGCGCGTAGTCGCGAGTGAAGTAGTCGTCCAGCCCGCGGGATCCGCCGGGCTCGGTTCGGTTCGGCCAGCTCGCGGTGGCGAACGCCCACGAGGCCAGGTCGGCCGGGAGGTGGACGACGCCACCACCTCTGGGGCTGGCATGTCCGAAGGGCGCCTCGAGGCTCTGGCCTTCGCCAGCGCCGAACCCGTCCATCGACACGCAGAAGTTCTGCACTCGCAGCAGTTGAGACACTCGTCGATCCCCTCTCGGTGTGTGCGTACCAACCCCTTGCTGCGGTCGCCGGCACCTGGCGCACCGTAGCCAGACCGGCGCCCTTTCCCGAAGTGCCGGACGGGGCATCCCTGAGAAGCGTCACGAGGCGGGGGGGGTGCGGCATTCCCGGACACTTATCTCTTCTCCCCGCGGCGCGTTGACGTGGGAGCGTCGACCTTCGTACCGTTCGTCCGGATCGAGGACCGGGGGTTCACGCGTGGGGGGAACGGGGGGACGCCGGCTGCGGTGGGCCGCGTTCGTGCTGGTGCTCGTGTTGGCGTTCGCCGCGTGCAGCAGCGGTGACGACGACGGAGGCGACGACAGCCAGGGCGGTTCGCCGAGGCGTGGCGGCGAGCTCGTCGTCGGCCTGGACGCCGAGGCGGACGGGCTCGACCCCGCGACGAGCCAGTGGAGCCCGGCCACCTACCAGATGGCCGTTGCAATCCTCGACCCGCTCATGGCTCCGAGCGCGGACGGGACGCTCGAGCCGTACCTCGCGGAGTCGTTCCAGGCGACCAACGACAACTTCACCGAGTTCGAGCTGAAGCTCCGGCCGGGCATCCAGTTCCACGACGGGACCCCGCTCGGCGCGGCCGCGGTGAAGCTCAACATCGACCGCGCCCGGGACTCCCTGCTCGTCGGGCCCGTGTTCCGCGACCTCCAGGAGCCGGAGATCGTCGACGACCTCACCCTGAAGCTCACGACCACGCGGCCCTGGTCGACCCTGCCCGTCTTCTTCGCCGGGCAACCTGGTTTCATCGGCGCGCCCTCGTGGCTCGACTCCGAGAACCCCGACCCGCAGGCCCCGGTCGGCACGGGTCCGTTCACGCTCGAGTCGCGGACCCTCGACGCGCAGACCGTCGTGGTCCGCAACGACGACTACTGGCGGGAGGGATTCCCCCTCCTCGACCGCATCACCTTCCGGGTCGTTCCCGACACGGTGACGCGCATCCAGGCATTGCAGACGGGCGAGCTCGACATCGCCGCCTCGCAACGTTCGGAGGACGTGCAAGCGATCCGCGACGACCCGGACCTCGACTCGCTCGAGAACTTCGACGGCGACGAAAGCTTCGTGATGCTCAACGTCGAGCAGCCCCCGCTCGACGACGAACGCGTGCGGCTTGCGCTCGCCCTGGCAATCGACCGGGACGAATGGCTGAAGCTCGTGGGCGTCGAGGGGATCACGCGCCTCGCCAACAGCCCCTGGCCTCCGGACTCGCCCTGGTACCCGGGAGGGCTGGAGTTCCCCGACCACGACCCGGAGCGCGCCCGGGAGCTGCTGGCCGACTACGAAGCCGACACTGGGCACCCGGTCGAGATCCGCCTCGGGACCACCCCGGTCCCCGAGGCGGAACGGACCCAACAAGTCGTCGCCCAACAGTGGGAGGAGGTCGGCGTCGCCGTCACGCTCGACCAAAGCGAGCAGAGCACGCTCATCACCGACGTGATCAGCGGCAACTACCAGGCGCTCGTCTGGCGCCAGTTCAACGCGGAAGACCCCGATGGGGACTCCATCTGGTGGTTTTCGGAGAACGCGGAGGGGCCCATCGCGTTGAACTTCGCCCGCAACCGCGACCCGCACATCGACGAGGCGCTCTTCGCCGCGCGAATGACGGACGACGTCGACGAGCGCAAGGCGCAGTACCGCATCGTCGCCGAGCGCCTGCTCGAGGACCTGCCCTACCTGTGGCTCGGCCACACCAACTGGGTCGTCGGGTTCCAGCCGTCGGTCCGGGACGTGGGGACCTGGGAGTTCCCGGACGGCACGCAGGGAGTCCCGCTCGAGAACAGTTGGTTCCGCGTCTTCCAGATCTGGCGCTCGGGATGATGCCGCCGTGTCGGGTCCGGGCTCGCGGGACGGCCGCCGACTCCAACTGCTAGTTTTCGCCCGCTACGGTGCAATGTGACGGGGGTCACACGGTCGCGAAAGTTCTTCTGCGGCCGAGCCGTCCATCCGGGGGGAACAGCGTGCTGCAGTGGATCCGTGACCGGCGCTCGACAGGCCTGCGTGTCCTGGCGGTCGGGGCCGCGCTGAGCCTCGCGCTCGTCGCCTGCGCGGGCGGCAACGACTCCGACGAGAGCGGCGGCGGGGGCGGCGAGACCGCGGGCCCGCCGCAACAGGGCGGCGAGATCGTCGCCGGCCTCGAGGCCGACACCGACGGATTGAACCCCGAGGAGAACACCTGGGCGCTCGCCGGCCTCCAGATGGCCGCCGCGGTCTTCGACCCGCTGATGGCCTACAACGCGGACGGCGAGATCCGCCCCTACCTCGCCGAGTCGTTCGAGCCCACGAACGACGACTTCACCCAGTTCGAGCTGAAGCTCCGCCCGAACATCCAGTTCCATGACGGGACCCCACTCGACGCAGCCGCGGTGAAGCGCAACCTCGACGGGCTGCTCGAGTCCCCGCTCACCGCACCCACGCTCGCGGGGCTCAACTCCCCCGAGATCGTCGACGACCTGACCCTGAAGCTGACCACGGAGCGGCCGTGGGCGACGCTGCCGGTCCAGTTCGCGAACCAGCTCGGCTACATGGCTGCGCCGTCCCAGCTCGACGCGCCCGACGGCGCGCCCCAGGACCCGATCGGCACCGGACCGTTCAAGCTCGAGAGCCGGACGATCGACGCCGAGACCGTCTTCGTGCGCAACGACAACTACTGGCGCGAGGGCCTCCCGTACCTCGACAAGATCACCTTCCGCATCGTTCCCGACGAGCAAGCGCGGTCGCAGGCGGTGGTCACGGGCGACATCGACCTCACCCAGACAGAGCGCAACGAGGAGATCGCGACCTTCAAGAACGCGTCGGGGATCGACTACTTCATCGCGGCCGACGACGAAGAAGAAAGCCTCTACCTCAACCAGGACAACCCCAACGGCCAGCTCGCCGACGAGCGCGTACGCATGGCGATCTCTTACGCCGTCGACCGGGAAGGCCACAACGACCTGCTCGGCGCCGGCGTGACCGAGATCGCGGACAGCCCCTGGGGACCCGAATCGAAGTGGTATCCGGGCGACAACGTCACCCACATCGGCTACGACCCCGACAAGGCGCGTGAGCTCGTCGACGAGTACGAGAGCGAGACGGGCGAGCAGATCAGCCTGCGGCTGGGCACGACGCCGAACCCGAACAACCGGGCGAGCGTCGAGTTCGTCAAGGAGAACCTCGAGGAGGTCGGAATCGACGTGGAGCTCACGTTCGTCGAGCAGTCCGAGTTCATCGTGGACCTGATCACGGGCGACTACGACATCAACCTCGTGCGGCAGTTCGGCGACCCCGACCCCGACGGTGACTCGATCTGGTGGTTCTCCGCCAACGCCGACGGCCCGCTCCCGATCAACTTCGTGCGCAACCGTGACCCCGAGATCGACCGGCTGCTCCAGGAGGCGCGCGAGACCACGGACTTCGACACCCGCAAGGAGCTCTACTGGGAGGTGGCGCAGCGTCAGAACGACGCCGCCGTCTACGTCCGCCTCTACCACACGGCCTGGGGCGTGGCCTGGCAGGACGACATCAAGTCGGTGATCGACTGGCAGCTGCCCGACGGCGAGGAAGGCCTGCCGATCATCCGCGGGCGCTACCAGACCTCACAGATCTGGCGCTCGTAGGCGCCGGGAGAGCGACTCGACACACGAAGAGACGACGAGGAGCGAGCGAGCGGCTCGATGCGCTACCTGGTCCGGAAGGTGCTCTACCTGATCCCGGTGCTCCTGGCCGTCTCGATGCTGACGTTCCTGCTCGTCAACCTGCTCCCGGGCGGGCCCGAGGTGGCCATCCTCGGGGCGTCGGCGAGCGAGGAGAACCGCCAGGCGGTCCGTGAGGAGCTGGACCTCGACCGGCCGCTCCCCGTCCGCTACGTCGACTGGCTCGGCCACGCGGTGACGGGCGACCTCGGGAAGTCCTTCGTCGACAAGGAACCGGTCTCGACCAAGATCGCCGAGCGCATCGGCAACACCATCTACCTGCTGATCTACGCGCAGGTGCTGGCGCTCCTGATCGGTATCCCGCTCGGCATCCTGGCGGCCCAGCGCGCCGGTGGCTGGTTGGACCGCGGGGCCTCGATGACGGCCTTCGGGTTCCTCTCCATCCCGAGCTTCGTCCTCGCCTACGTCTTCATCTTCGTCTTCGCCTCGAAACTCGGGTGGTTCCCCTCGCTGTTCGAACCCGACGCGCGCTTCACGTCGCTGTTCCTCCCCGCGCTGGCGCTCGGGCTCGCCGAAGCTGCCGTGTACATGCGCCTGCTGCGCTCGGACATGGTCGCGACGCTGCAAGAGGACTACATCATGATGGCCAAGGCGAAGGGGCTCAGCCGTTCACGGATCCTGCTCCGCCACGCCTTCCGGCCCTCGACGTTCACGCTCGTCACCGTGGCCGGGCTCAACATGGGCCGCCTCATCGGCGGTGCGTTCATCATCGAGTTCATCTTCGCCATCAACGGCATCGGGCGCCTCGCCATCAACAGTGTGCTCAAGGACGACTACCTGGTGGTGCAGGGCGTGGTCCTGGTCGTGGCGATCGCGTACGTCGTGTTCAATCTCGCCGTCGATCTCCTGTACGCCTGGCTCGATCCACGGATTCGTCATGCCCGAGCTATCGCCTGACCCCGAGTCGGCGCCGCCGGCCGGCCCCGCACTGACGGAGCCGCACGAGAGCGACCAGCTCTTCGCCGAGGCGCCCGCCGAGGTCTACGCCGACGCGGTGGAGTCCGTGGAGCTCGTCGACACGGAGCTCGAGACCGCGGTCAAGCGGCGGTTGGGCATCGGATTCTGGATCGCGGCCGGGTTGTTCCTGCTCATCGTCGTGCTCGTGTTCACCGCTAGCTGGCTGCCGCTCCCGGATCCGAACGAGACCGACGCGACCGCGCAGTTCGCGGGCCCGAGCGCCAACCACTGGCTCGGAACCGACGAGCTCGGCCGCGATCTCCTCTCTCGCGTCCTCCACGGCGGACGGGTACCGCTCATCATCGGGTTCAGCGCCGCGTTCTTCGGCCTCGTCCTCGGCGGCCTCGGCGGCCTCCTGGCCGGCTACTACCGGGGCAAGACCGAAGCAGTGATCCTCTGGGCCACCGACGTGATGCTCTCGTTCCCGGCGATCGTGCTCGCGATCGCGCTGGCCTCGTTCTGGGGGAACGGCGTGAGCCAGATCGCGCTCATCCTCGGGATCATCGCCATCTGGCCCATCATCCGCATCGCGCGCGCCAACACGCTCGTCTTCGCCCAGCGGGAGTTCGTGCTCGCGTCGCGGGCACTCGGCGCGCCCCGCGGCCGGATCCTGCGCCGGGACGTGCTCCCCAACGTCCTTCCTGCGATGGCTTCTTTCGCGCTCATCGTCGTCGCGATCGTGATCGTCGCCGAGGCGTCGCTGTCGCTGATCGGCGTGGCCGATCCCGAGTCGATCACGTGGGGGCAGATGATCGCGGACGGCGCGCGCAACATCGCGCACGAGCCGCAGGTCGTGTTCATTCCGTGCGCCGCGCTCTTCCTCACGGTGCTGAGCCTCAACCTCGCCGGTGACCAGCTCCGGGCTTTCTTCGACGTGAAAGAGGCGGGGCTGTGACCGCCGGGGCGTCGTCGTTCGCGGAGCCTGCCGGCGATCGGTTCCCCGACCAGGCGCCGGCCGGTGCGCTCCTGGAGGTCGAGGGTCTGAAGACCTGGTTCCGCACCGAACGTGGCACCGTGCACGCGGTCGACGGCGTGTCGTTCACCCTCGAACGGGGACGAACGCTCGGCGTCGTGGGCGAATCGGGGTCGGGCAAGACTGTGCTCTCCCGGTCGATCATGGGCCTGCTCCCCGCCCACAACGTCGTACGCCGCGGCACCGTGCGCTTCGACGGCCAAGACCTCACGGCCCTGTCCCCCAAGGAGCTCCGCGGCTTCTGGGGTCCGCAGATGGCGATGGTCTTCCAGGACCCGATGACGTCACTGAACCCCGTGATGCGCGTCGGCGCCCAGATCACCGAGTCACTACGGACCCATCTCGACGTCTCGCGTAGCTACGCGGCGGAGACGGCCGTCAACCTCCTGCGCTCGGTGGGGATCCCCGAGCCCGCGCAGCGGATGCGCGAGTACCCGCATCAGCTCTCGGGAGGGATGCGCCAGCGGGTCACGATCGCCATCGCGCTCGCATGCGGGCCGAAGCTCCTCTTCGCCGACGAACCCACGACAGCGCTCGACGTGACCGTGCAGGCCCAGATCCTCGATCTCCTCGACGAGCAGCAACGCGAGCGATTCATGGCCATCGTGCTCGTCACCCACGACCTCGGTGTCGTCGCCGGGCGTGCCGACGACATCGCGGTGATGTACGCGGGCCGGATCGTCGAGCGGGCGCCCACCCGCACGCTGTTCGCCGAGATGCGCATGCCCTACACCGAGGCGCTGATGCGATCGATCCCCCGGATCGCCGACCGGAGCCACACCCGTTTGCACGCCATCGGGGGCCGCCCACCCGACCTGGTCAGCCCACCTCCCGGGTGCCGCTTCGCGCCGCGCTGCCCCTACGTGCAGGACCGCTGCCGCGAGGAAGAGCCTCCGCTGCGGCCGGCCGCGACCGCCGGCCACAAGTTCCGGTGCTGGTTCCCGGTGGGCACGCCCGAGGGGCGCGAGGCGCTAGAGCGGAATCGGTCTGCGGGGCTGGCACCGGCCGGAGGCGCCGACTGATGGCCGGGAGCGGGACCGCGCACCTCCGCCCGGACGAAGAGGCGCTGCTGCGCGTCGAGCACCTCGTCGTCGAGTTCCCGGTGGGGCGGACCGGCCTGAGCGTCCACGCCGTCTCCGACGTGAGCTTCGACGTGCTCCCGGGCGAGACCCTCGGGCTCGTGGGCGAGTCGGGCTGCGGGAAGTCCACGACCGGCCGGGCGATCCTGCAGCTCCCTCCGCCCACCGCGGGCCGGGTGCGCTTCGAAGGCGACGAGCTCACCGAGCTCTCGGGCGAGTCGCTGCGCCGGGTCCGGCCGCGGCTCCAGATGATCTTCCAGGACCCCATCTCGTCGTTGAACCCGCGTCGTCGCGTCGGCGACATCGTCGGCGAGCCCATGCGGGTCTGGGGGAACGGGAATGCCTCGGAGCGCGAGGCGAGGGTTCGGGACCTCCTGGAGACGGTGGGGCTCGATCCCGATGCGTCCATGCGTCGTCGGCCGCACGAGTTCTCGGGTGGCCAATGCCAGCGCATCTCGATCGCGCGCGCGCTCGTCCTCGACCCGAAGCTCATCATCTGCGACGAGCCGGTCTCGGCGCTCGACGTGTCGGTGCAGGCCCAGATCCTCAACCTGCTCGAGGACATGAAGCAGCGCTATGGGCTGACCCTGGTCTTCATCGCGCACGACCTCGCGGTCGTCAAGAACGTGAGTGACCGAGTCGCGGTGATGTACCTGGGCAAGCTCTGCGAGATCGCGACGGCGGACACGCTCTACGAGTCACCGACCCATCCGTACACCGCCGCGCTTCTCACCGCGATCCCGGTCCCCGATCCCGAGCTGCACACGGGACGCGTGGAGGAGTTCGGCACCGAGATCCCCTCGCCGGTCGCGCCCCCGAGCGGCTGTCGGTTCCGCACGCGCTGCCCGAAGGCCCAGGAGCGCTGCACTCGTGAGGAGCCCGAGATCCGGGAGATCGCGCCGTCGCACTTCGTGGCCTGTCACTTCCCGCTCGAGGCCGGCGAGGCCGACCGCCTCACCGCCGCGCGAGCGGAGCACGGCCTCACCCATCGCGTCTTCCAGGACCCGGCACCGGCCGGCGCGTGGGACGGGCCCGCCTAGCTCCGGGTCACGCACTCCGGCGCAGGAGCGACACCCGCGAACCGATCGGCGATCCACGAGAGGGTGTCGGAGCGAGCGTCGTCCATCACGCTCCGGTGGTCGGCGCCCTGGTAGACGGCGAGCTCGACCTTCGAGCCCAGACCGCACACCCGCCCGTACCACTCCTCGGTGATCGCCTCCGGAACGAGCGTGTCCTCGGAGCCCTGGAACACGAACAGCGGCGCCTCGGTCGCGACAGCGCCGGGCGTGTTCTCGTCGAGGAGCTCGGGCCAGGGGGCGACGTCGAGCGGGCTGCGGGCGATCACCTGGTCGACAGGCCGGTCGAACGCGTCGAGCAACTCGCCGATGCAGAGCTCCTCGACCGCCGACGCGTCCTCGCTCGCATCGCGGGTGAGCAGGTCCCCGGGGTCGGCGTCGGGGTACGCGGCGGCGAACCCGTAGCCGCCGAGCACGACGAAGCCCACGAAGTCAGGGACCTTCCACGTCACCTTCCACAGGAGCGCCAGGTTGCCCACCGGCGCGCCGGCGGCGACGCCCACGAGGTCGAGATCGGGTGCGTACTCGGGAGCGATCTGGCCCGCGAAGAGCGCCGCGTGACCTCCTTGCGAGTGGCCCCAAACGGCCACGCGGTTGCTTGCGCCGGTGTCCTCGATCGAGGCCGCGGCACGCGCCGCGTCGAGCACGCCTCGGCCCTCGCTCACGCCGACGAGGAAGGGATGGACTCCCGGCGTGCCGAGCCCTTCGTAGTCGGTGGTGGCGACGACATAGCCCGCGTCCAGCAGCTCCCGCAACGACGGGACGACGTCCGCGACCGACTCGTGCTTCGACGGCGCGCACGCGTCCGCGATGCCCGTGGTCCCGTGCGCCCAGGTCACGACGGGCCGTCCATCCTCGGGCGCAGGCTCGTCCGGCGCGACGACGACGCCCGACACCGCGATGTCCTCGCCGTCGAGGCTCTCGGAGTGGTACAGGACCCGCCAGGCGCGGGCCTCGGGGAGCGCTTCGATCTCCTCGGCCCAGATCAGGTCGCCGGGCGCACCCGCGGGCAGCGGGTCGGGAGGTAGGTAGACGTCGCCGTCCGGCGCGGGTGGGTTCGCCGTCGACGACGCGCGCTCGACGTCGGGACTCGAGCTCGCTCCCGACGAGCATGCTGCCGCCCCCAGGAGCACCGCGATGACCAACGCGATCAGTCGGTGGGGCATCGCGCCGTTGTACCGGACCGAGTCAATCCGGTCGAGTCAGGCGACACGCCCGGGCGTACTCAATCGAGCGCGTCGAGAACTGCACCGGCGAAGGCGTCGGGCGCCTCGATCATCGGATAGTGCCCGACTCGCCCGAGGCGCACGAGCTCGGCATCCGGACGGACGCCGCTGAGGTGCTCCGCCATCTCGAAGACGGCGATCGGATCCGAGTCCCCCCAGACGATCGTGAGCGGTGAGGGATGGCGCTCGATCGCCCCGGTCCAGCGGCGTTCGTGGAGCCTGCGCTCCTCGATATAGCGAATGATCCGCGGCAGGACCAGCTGCCCGCCGTCGCGGGCGAGCAGCTTCCATTGCGCGGCGAGCTCCTCGTCGGGAGCGGGCGTGTCGGGCCCGAACGTGGCGCCCCAGCCCTGCCGGAAGACCTCCTCACCCGGGTCGTCGGCCGGGTCGAGCCGTTCGTCCGGCAGCGCGAGCAGGAACTGCTGACCGTCCGAGAGCCGCGCGCGGTCGATGTAGATGCTGCCGTTCGCCAGCACACGCCGCGTGACCTCGAACGGCAGCCGCCCGTCGAGGTCACGCGCGAGCAGCTCACCGCCGACCGAGTCACCCATGTCGTGGGTCACGAGGGCGAAGGCCCGGAGCCCGAGCTCCTCGGCGACCGCGACCGCGAGGTCCGCCTGCTCGAACAGCGAGTAGGGCTGGTCGGGCTTGGCCGACAGACCGTGGCCGAGGAAGTCGAAGAGCACCACCCGTCGACGGGCGCGCAGCACGGGGAGCACATGACGCCAGTCGAAGGAGCACGACGGGAAGCCGTGCAGCACGAACACGGGCTCGTGTTCGTCGCGCTCGGCCGCCACATCCATCACGAACACGTCGTGGCCGTGAAAGGAGCGGTGCCGGCCCCGGCGTTCCCAGTTCTCGACCACGTCTACGGGCTCCGCCTCGCCGCTACGAGCGCCCGGCGAGGCGTGCGGCCTCTTCGGCCGCCTCGAGCTGCCGGTCCACGACCTCCAGCCCGCCGTCCCAGAACCCCGGGTCGGCCAGGTCGACCCCGACGATGCTCCCCAGCTCCTCGGGGCTGCGCGAGCCACCGGCAGCCAGCAGCTCCAGGTACCGGGGGACGAACGCGTCGCCCTCGGTCTCGTAACGCCGGTACACGGCGAGCGCCAAGAGCTGCCCGTACGCGTACGCGTACACGTAGCCCGGGGTACCGATGAAGTGCGGGATGTAGGACCACCAGGTGCGGTAGCCGTCGGTGATCTCCACCGTGTCGCCCAACATCTCTCGCTGCGTGTCGGTCCACAGCTCCGCGAACCGGTCGGTGCTGAGCTCACCTTCCTCGCGTCGGACGGTGTGGGCCGCGTCCTCGAATCGGTTCATCGCGATCTGCCGGAAGACGGTCGCGATCTGCCCCTCGAGGCTCTCCGCCAGGAGAGCGAGCCGCGCGTTGGGGTCCTCGGTGCGCTCGAGGAGCCGACCGAAGGTCACCGTCTCGCCGAACACCGACGCGGTCTCGGCGAGAGTGAGCGGAGTGGACTGGTGGAAGACCCCCTGCGGCCGCGCCAGGTAGGCATGCACGCCGTGGCCGAGCTCGTGAGCCAACGTGAGCACGTCGCGCCGACGAGCCGTCCAGTTCAAGAGCACGTAGGGATGCTGCGACGGGACCGTATAAGCGCAGAAGGCGCCCGGTCGCTTCCCCGGGCGCACCGGCGCGTCGATCCAGCGCTCGTCGAAGAAGCGACGGGCGACGTCGGCCATCTCGTCCGAGAAGGACTCGTACGAGTCGAGGACGAGGCCTCGGGCCTCGGACCAACCGAACGTCGCGTCCTCGCTCGCCACCGACGCCATCCGGTCGTAGTCGGCGAGGCGATCGAGGCCCAGCAGCCGGGCCTTCAGCAGGTACCAGCGTTGCGGAATGTCGTAGCGGCGCCGCACGGCCGCGACGAGCGCTTCGACCGACTCGTCGCTCGCCTCGTTCGCGAGGTTGCGGCTGCCGATCCACGAACCGAACTTGCGCAACCGATCGTCGGTCGCCTTGTCCGCGAGGAGCGTGTTGTAGACGAACGCGCGGGTGCGCAGTCCGGGAGCGAGACCCGCGGTCACCGCCTCGGCGGCCCGGCGGCGTACTTCGCGATCGGGAGCGGCGAGACGCGACAGACCTTCCTCGAGCGAGACCTGTTGGCTGTCGAGGTCGACCGCGATCGCCGACGTGAGCTCGTCGAAGAGCCGCGCCCAGGCGCTGCGGCCCGTGACCGCCTTCTCCGCCATCACGATCTCCTCGGGCTCGCTGAGGAGATGCGGCCGGTAGCGGCGGGCCGTGCGGAGGTGGTGCCGGCAGAACGCGAGGCGCTCGTCGGCGAGGAGCTCGTCGACACGTTTGTCGGGCAACTCGGCCCATTCGAGCTCGAAGAACACGAGCTGGTTGTGGATCGCGGTGCCCCGCTCCTCCACCTGCTGGAGCAAGGCGCCCGCGGCGGGATCGGTCGTGTCGACGCTGTAGGCGAGGCTGGCGTAGGAACCGGCGCGCCCGACGAGCTCCTCGAGCTCCCCCATCGCGGTCATGAACGAGGCGAGCGCGGCGGCGTCCATGCCGGCGACGGTGCCCTTGGACCGGGCGAGCAACGCGGCCAGCCGGTCGGCGTCGTCGAGGAGTGTCTCGACGCCGGCCGCTTCGCGCCCGTCGACCAGGGGGTCGAGGTCCCAGGCGACGTCGGTCGCGCGTTGGTCGTCGGAGAGCTCGGTGGTGGCCATGGACCGAGCCTACGTGGCAGCCTCCACCGGTCACCATGCACCGCCCGACCCGGATTCTCTTCGTCTGCACGGGGAACGCCGCCCGCTCCGTCATGGCCTCGGCACTGCTCGGCCGCTACGCGCCGGAGATCACGGTGTGCTCGGCCGGGACCCACGTCGTCGAGGGCATGCCCGCCGGGCGCCACGTTCGCCAGGCGCTGCGCGAGATCGGCGTCCCGGTGGTGACACATCGCTCGACCCAGCTGCGGGACGAGGCCCTCGCGGAGGTCGACGTCGTCGTGGGCCTCGCGCGCGAGCACGTCCAGTTCGTGCGCCGCCACGCCCCGAGGCGTGCTCGGCGGACCGCGACGTTGCGTCGCCTCAGTCGCGACCTCCCACCGAGCACGGCCCCGCTCGGGGAGCGAGTCTCGATGCTGGCGCTCGAGACGGTCCCCCTCGAGCCCTGGGAGGACGTGGCCGACCCCGCCGGCGCCGACCTCGACACCTACCGGGCGTGTGCACGGGAGATCGACACGCTGGTCGCCCGGCTGGTCCCGGCGCTGCGGGGAACGGCGACGCTCTTCTGAGCGGCCGCGGGGGCTCCGGAACGCTCAGCCGCCGGCGGGCTGGGGCTGCACGCACGGCCCCCGGCTGACCTCACCAGGGCTGTCGGCACTCGCGGCGACGACCAGGCACGCCTGACCTCGGCCGGTGACGACGGTCAGCTGGCCGTCGTTCTCGAAGTCCGTCGACGGCTCGAGCGCGACGGCCAGGTTCACCGCTTCGACCTGCTCGACGTACCGGATCCGGCGAGGGTTCTGGCTCTCGCCCTCGAGCGACGCGCGCGAGCGGATCCGCTCGTCGATCTCCTGGGCCACCGCGAGAACGGGATCCTCGCTGCGGTCGGGCTGCTCGGGCACGAGCAGGAGATCGCTCGGCACGCCGGATCGGTACTCGACGAGCTCCGCTTTGTTGTCGCCCGCGTCGAACCGCGAGAGCGAACCGTCGACGGTCACGCACAGATCCCACACGTCGACATCCGTGTCGCCGAGCAGTGCGGGGGGAACGCCCTCGACATGTACGCAGTCGGAGGGCTGTCCCCCGATGTCTTCCTCGAGCGCGGCGCGCTGGATCTTCGCGCCCCGCCAGTCCTGTTCCTCGGAGAGGATCGTCGCGGCTCGCTCGGGGAGGAATGCCGCGACCGGCCGGGACTCCTGGTCGAGCTCCTCGGGCGCGACCTCCTCGCATTGCGGCTGCACGGATCCGGTGTCGCAGGAGAACTGGCCGCCCTCGACGTCGAGGAGCGCCGTGGTGCTGTCCAGGCGGACGAAGTCGACACGGACCTGGTCGGGCTCGTGGGAGACGACGAGGTCGGCGTCCTCGGTCTCGATTCCCAGCTCCTTGGTGTCGAGGGCGATCTCCTCCACGGTCGTGCCCGACGACTCCGGCGTCACCTCAGGATGCTCGACCTGGTACGCGGCCTGGTACGTCGTGGTGGCACCGGACTCCAGGAGCTGGATCAGCGGGACGACGGCATCGGGCGGATCGGACGATTCCGACACGTCCCCGGTGTCACCATCCGTACATGCCGCCGCGCCGAGCGAGATCGCGGCGATCAGAGCGACGATCCGGAGCGACGAAAGGAACGGCCTGCGGGGAAATGCGAACCGCCGAGAGGGTGATGTCCGGCGACGGTCGCTTGGCTGCACTGCTTCCTTTCTCGGCCCCGTCGTCGGCCCTGGCACCCCCCCGGAGACGACGGTCGGCAAACTCCAGGTTATGTCACGACCCGCGCACTCCGGCATCGGCCCGTACCGATAGCGTGAGATCGGCGACCTGGAGGCGATCGATGGCCGACGAGCTTCCCACGACCGAAGAGGAATGGCGCGAGCGGCTCACGCCCGAGCAGTTCGCCGTCACGCGCCGGGGCGGCACCGAGCCTGCGTTCACGGGTGAGCACTGGGACAACAAGGAGCCCGGGACCTACCACTGTGTGGGCTGCGACACGCCGCTGTTCACTTCCGACGCCAAGTACGACTCCAGCACGGGCTGGCCGAGCTTCTTCCAGCCGATCGACGAGGAGGTTCTGGTCCTCGAGACCGACCGCTCGTACGGGATGGTCCGGACCGAGGTCCGCTGCCGCCGCTGTGGCGCGCACCTGGGCCACGTGTTCCCCGACGGGCCGCAGCCCACGGGCGAGCGGTACTGCATGAACTCGGTGGCGATGCAGCACGTGCCCCGGGAGGACGCGGACTGACCGTGGGCGCTCCGACCTGCTCGCACGTCTGGTACGCGGCCTACGGCTCGAACATGGCGGCCGTCGGCCTCGCGTCGTACCTGGAGGGCACGACACCGCCGGGCGGTACCCGGCGACGCCCGGGCGCACGCGACCGCACGCCGCCAGCCGCGGACGTGGCCGTGGAGTTGCCGCACCGCCTCCGCTTCGCCGGGGCCTCGCGCGCGTGGGACCACTTCGGCGTCGCCTACCTCGAGCGCGATCACTCGCACGAGCCGACCCTCGCGCGCGCGTGGTTGCTCACCACCGGGCAGTTCGAGGACATCGTCGCACAGGAGAGCCATCGTGCGGTCTCGAGCGACCCGCCCACGACTCCCGTCGACCTCGACGCACTTCTCGAACAGGGCCGCGCCCGCGTCGACGACGGCCACTACGACGAAGTGCTGCTCGTCGGGAAGCGTGACGGCTACCCGATCGCGACCTGCACCACTCCGGACCCACCTGCGCCCGCGGCCCCGTCCCCCGCCTACCTCACCCTCGTGGCGACGGGCCTGGCCGAGGGATGGGGGCTCGACCCCGAGACCATCACCCGCTACCTGATGGCCCAGACCGGGGTTGCCGAGGGGTGGAGTGCCGACGACGTGCAGCGCACGATCAGCGCCGCGCTCCCCGTCCCGGCCCAGGGCTCGGGCAACGACTCCCCCTCCATCTAGGCTCCCGAGCGCCATGAGCGCCGCGCGGCAGACCGAAGCCGAGCCCGACGACTTCTCTGCCTGGCATCTCGAGTGGAAGCGGATCGAGGTCCAGGGGCGGCGCGCCGGCTACGGAGAGGCGGGCACCGGCCTCCCCGTCGTGTTCCTGCACGGGTTCGGACTGCGCGACCGAACCTACAAACGTGCGCTGCGGCGCCTCGTCCAGCGGGGCCTGCGCGTCCTGGCACCGTCGCTCCCCGGGTTCGGCGACACCGCTCCGCTCCCGGCCTCTGAATCGACGATTCCCGGCTATGCCGGCTGGGTCCGGGCGTTCCTCACTGCGGTCGGCATCCAGGAGCCCGTACCGCTCGTCGGCCATTCGTTCGGGGGCGGGGTCGCCATCCGGGCCGCCTACGACCATCCCGACCACGTGCGCCTGCTCGTGCTCATCAACTCCATCGGCGGGGGGATCTGGCAGGAGGCGGGCATCGACGACGAGGAGGCCGAACGCCACCTCGCGGAACGGCCACTGTGGCACTGGGGAGCCCACCTGCCCTTCGACGTCGCCAAGCGCAAGGTCGTGCAGGCCGCGCTTCCGGTCATCGCAACCGACGTGACGCGCAACCTCTTCCGCAACCCGCGGGCCTTCTTCCGCGCGAGCCGGCTCGCACGAACCGCCGATCTCCGCGAGGAGCTCGCCGTGCTCAAGGACCGAGGGTTGCCCATCGTCGTGCTCTGGGGCGCCGAGGACAAGATCCTGCCGGTCGCATCACTCGACGCGCTCGTCGAAGCGGCCGGATCAGACGTCGAGGTGATCGAAGGAAGCCACGCATGGTTGCTCGCGGACCCCGACGCGTTCGGTGAGGTGATGACCAACGTGCTCGAGGTCGCCGAGTACGAATGGGAGCGCGAACGACACAAGCGCGAGCGACGCGAGCGCTCCGCCCTGCACAACCTGCTCGAGCGGGCGCGCATGCTGCGCCGCTGAGCCGCGGGCAACCGTCTCGTCAGCGCGCGGGGGCGGGCGCGTCGTCGGGCGCGTGGAGCGGGCTGACCTCGGACATCCGGGCGAGCAACGCGTCGGCGAAGCGCTTGCGATCCCGCACCGTGAGCGTGACCCCGGGATGACGGAAGCGGCCCGTGGGCTCGATGCCCGGCGTCGGCTCGCGGAGCACGAGACACACCCCACCCCGCGTCGTGGATCCGAACGTGAGCCCCCGATCGGCGAACGAGCCGCGGGCACCGATCGCCTTGAACCACAGGTACGGACCGGTGATGTAGACGCCCTTGATGTTCTCGATCGCGGTCTCGAAGCGCCACGGGCCGAAGCGGGCGATCAGGCGCTTGTCGGTCAGGTCGACGTGCGCGGTCTGAGGCGTGATGCCGAGCACGCTCAGGAACGGGATGTAGCGGGGGTCGAAGTCGAACTCGAAACGCTCGCTCACGACGCGCCGTGCTACTCCTGACTGCGGGGCACGGCAAGCCCGGGAAAAAACGGGCTGGTCAGGCCTCCAGGGCGAGCGGCGGATCCTCGCTCCCACCGACGGTCGCCGTCGGGGCGTCATCGGTCCCGCGCTCGATGCGCTCTCGCCGCAGGATCTCGATGCGGTCCAGCTCGCGATCGAGCAGTCGCCGGCGCGTTCCCAACAGCGCCTCGAAGTCCTTGCCCACCCGGTCGACGCTGCGGCCGACCTTCTCCATGTGGTCGACGAAGCGCTGCCACTGGTCGGAGAACGCCGCGAGCCGCCGGAGGATCTCGTCGGACGTGCGACTCAGCCGGAAGGTGTCGACGGCCTGGCGCACGATCGCGAGCACGGGGAAGAGCGTGAGCGGTGAGCACAGGACGATCCGTTGCGCGAGCGCCTGGTCGACGAGATCGCCGTCGATCTGTTGCACGTAGGCGTAGAGCTCGTCGCTCGGGATGAAGAGCAGCACACAATCGACCGTCTCGGTCGCGTCGACGTAGCCCCGTCGCGCGAGCTCCTTCACGCGCTCGCGGACGTCGGAGCGGAACGCGTCGCGGTACTTGCGCGCCTCGAGCTCGGACTCCGTCTCGACCGCCCGCCGGAGGTTGTCGAACGGGAACTTCACGTCCATGTGCAGGTACAGGTCGTTGGGCAACAGGAACGTGAAGTCGGGCACCTCGCCCGAGGCGATCTGGCGTTGCTTCACGTAGTTCACCCCGTCGAGGAACCCCGCGTGCCGG
Organism: uncultured Burkholderiales bacterium; assembly: GCA_964424125.1. Taxonomy (GTDB): domain Bacteria; phylum Actinomycetota; class Acidimicrobiia; order IMCC26256; family JAOSJL01; genus CAYRHS01. The sequence continues at coordinate 27,405 of CAYRHS010000003.1, read as the reverse complement.
AGGACGTCGTCGGCCATGCGTTCGCCCCATTGGCCCCTGCTCTTCGGCCCCGACAGCGTGCGCCGCAGGCTCTCGGTCGAGTCCGCCAGCTCGCCGAGCCGTTTGCGCTGGACCTCGAGGAGCTGGCCGATCTCGCCGAACTTGTGCTCGCGATCGCGCTCGAGGGCCTGCACCAGGTCGGTCATCCGACCCAGCTCCTCCCGCATGTCCCCCAGCTGCCCGTCGATCAGCTCCTTGCGGGCCTCGAGCGCGGCGCTGCCGTGCTCGTGCTGGGCGGAGAACTGCGCGCGGTTGACCGCGGCGAGCTGTTCGATCGCGCCTGTCAGCGAGTCCTCGCGGAGCCGCTGCAGCTCCTCCTGCTGATCGGCGACGATTCGCCGCAGCTCGGCGACGAGGTCGGCGGCCTGTGTCGTGTCCCGCCGTCGTTCGGTGAGCAGCCAGGCCGCTCCCCCGCCGATCGCCACCGCGAGCAGCAACGCGATCCCGATCACCAGCATCGTGGTGGTCCCCATGGTCGTCCCGTTCTCCTCGAACCGTTCCCCTCGAACCGTCCTCACCAGCCGCCGCCGGCGGTCTCCCCCCAGGGCTCTTCCCACCGTACGGGCCGGGTGTGACAGCTACGCGGATCTCGGGAACGGGGACGGTCACCCACCCGGCCCCCGGGACGCGCCACGATCGGGGCGGAGGTGGCCGATGCCCCATCCCTTCCACGACCTGCTCCGGGAGCGAACCGCCGAGCTCGACCGGCTCGTGGCCTTCAGCGACGGCGTCTTCGCCGTCGCGATCACGATCCTGGCCCTCCAGTTCGACATCCCCGCCCACCTGCAGTCGGAGTCGGAGTTCTTGAAGCTGTTCCGGGAGGAGCTCGCTTCGATCCCGATCTTCCTGCTCAGCTTCGCCATCATCGGGCTCTACTGGATCCTCCACCACCGCCTGTTCAACTTCATCGAGCGCCAGGACCAAGGGCTCGTCTGGCTCAACCTCGCCTTCCTGGCCGCGGTGTGCTTCCTGCCCTTCCCCACCAAGGTCTTCGGCGACTACAGCGGCGGCCACTGGCTCGCCACCGACGGTGGCGCCGTCGCCACGCGGGCTTGGATCCTGTACGCCTCGACGGTGTGGATCTCGTCGACCGCCATCAGCCTGATGTGGTGGTACGCGTCGCACCGCCACCGCTTGATCGACCCGCAGCTCGACCCCCGCCTGGTCCGCTACTTCCGTCTCCGGGGCTTCGTCATCCCCACCGTGTTCGGGGCCTCCATCGCGGTCGCGTTCTGGGACCCCTCGCTCGCGATGCACTGCTGGGTGCTCATCCCGATCGCGTTCTTCGCGCTCCAGCGGGCGGTGAGCCGCCAGATCCGGTTGGAGGCCGAAGGGGAGACCTGAGCGAGTCCTCTGCGGGGGCGCGCCCCGCCTCGCGCCCTGATCAGCCTCCGGCGAGCGCGGCGCGGTCACGCTCAAGGATCTCGTCCATTCGGCCGAGCACGGGAGCCCGGAGCTTCCCCGCGTTGAGCGCGTACCCGCCCGCATCCAGCTCCGCGAGCCGTTCGGCCTCCTCGCGCGCCACGTCGAGCACCTGCTCGGCTGGAACCACCCGGTCGAGATAGCCGGCCTCGACCGCGGCCTCGGGGTCGTACATGCGAGCCTCGACGGTCGCCTGCTGGAGGTGGCGCGGCGTCAGCCGCTCCCGCGCGATCTCGACCGACCAGTCGGGCAACGGCAGTCCGAGCTGGGTCTCGATCAGACCGAGCCGGAACTCCCCGGTCGCGCCCACGCGAAAGTGGCACCCGAGGAGCACGAACACCCCCGCCGCGATGGCATGCCCCGTGCAGGCGGCGACGATCGGCTTGGGCGCGCCGAAGAGCCGGCGCACCACCGTCCCTCCCTGCCGCACGAGCTCCAGGGTCGAGCGATCCGCGCGGCGCATGATCGAGAGCTCGAAGCCGCCCGAGAAGATGCCGTCGCGACCCGCGAGCACGAGCGCGCGGAGCCCGTCGTCGGCCTCGACCTCGTCGAGCCCGGCCTCGATCGCCGCGAACACGACGGGCGAGAACGCGTTCGCCTTGCCGTCGTCGATCCGGACGACGCCGAGCGCGCCCTCGCGCTCGAAGGTCACGGGTGCATCCACGTCGTCCCCTCCTTGCAGATCGGCCCTACCCTGCCCGATGTGCAGGAGCAGGCGCACGTCACGGTCTGGACCGACTACCTCTGCCCGTGGTGCTGGATCGCGCAGCGGCGCATCGAGTGGCTCGGCGAACGAGCCGAGCTCGAACTGCGACCGCTCGAGATCCATCCCGAGCTCCCCACCGGCGGGAGCGAACGCGCCGCGCTCCCCCGCTCCCCCGCCGGGATCGGCGACCGGCTCCGTGCGCTGGCGGACGCCGAGGAGGTGCCACTGCGGTTCCCCGACCGCGTCCCGAACACCCGGCTCGCGCACCGCGCCGGCGAATGGGTCCGGGCCCGGGACCCCGACGCCTTCGCGAGCTTCCACACCTCGCTGTTCGCCGCCTACTGGCTCGACGGCGAGGATCTCGGCGACGTCGACGTCCTCGCCGAGCACGCCACCCGGGTGGGCGTCCCGGGCGTAGACCTCGCGTCGGCGCTCGAGGACGGCGCGGGCGCGACCGAACTCCTCGACGCACACCGCGACGCCGAGGAGGTGGGAGCCGTTGGGACCCCCGCGTTCCTCGTGCGTCGCGAGGAGGCGACGCTGCTCGTGCCCGGCCTCCAGCCCGTCGAGCTCTTCGAGCGCATCCTCGCGAGGCTCGGCCGGCGAGCTTGACCGCTTGTGGGCTCCGGGGCCGGGGGCCATGATGACGCGCGCATGGACGCACGCGTCACGGCCCACGCGGGCCCGCCTCCCACCCGCGGCGACCTCGAGCAACGCTTCGCGGAAGAGGGTCTGACACCGCACGAGTGGTCCAGCCCGCCCGGTCGCGAGTGGGACTGGCACGAGCACACGTGCGACCAGCTCCACTACTGCCTGGATGGCAGCATCACCTTCCACACCGAATCCGGTGAGCTCGTGCTCCGGCCCGGCGACCGGCTCGACCTTCCCGCCGGGACGCGCCACGCCGCCACCTCCGGCCCGGAAGGCATCACCATGCTCGAGGCCGACCGCTGAGCCACGAGGAGATCGTCAACGCGGTCGCGTCAGCGTTGCCGGAGGCGGCCGACGCCGAGCAGGCGGCGGCCATGGCCGCCTACATGCGGGACCGGTTTCCGTTCTTCGGCGTGAAGGCGCCCCTGCGCCGACGGCTGCAGCGGGACGTGACCCGACGCCTCGCGACGCCGGACGAAGCGACCCTGCGCGCGGTCGTGGACGACTGCTGGTCACGACCGCAGCGCGAGCTCCAGTACTTCGGCGGCGAGTACGCGCGTGCGCGCGTGCAGGTCTGCTCGCCGAGGTTCCTGGCGACGGCGCGCCGCGCGATCTCCAGGAAGTCGTGGTGGGACACGGTCGACCTGTGGGCAGTTCTTCGTTCGCAAGGCCATCGGCTGGGCGCTGCGCGAGTACTCGAAGGTCGCGCCCGGCGATGTCGCCGAATTCGTCCGTGCGCACGAGGACGAGCTCTCGGGCCTGTCACGGCGTGAAGCCCTGAAGCGGATCCGGCGGGAAGCATCCGTGGACGCGGCTCGTTGACGCCGGCGATGGACCTTTTGCTGGCCACGGCGGACGGCCTGTACCCCGTCGATACCGAGTGCGGCGAACGCCGAGGCGTGGAGCTGACCGGCCACGACGTCGACGCGCTGGCGCGGGACGGCGACGTCTGGTGGGCGCTCACGGACGGCTCCGTCGTGCACCGCCGCGACCGCCGAGCATGGGTCGAGGTGGCGAAGGTTCCGCACGAGCCCGCGACCACGCTGCTCGCCGGGGACGGCACGCTGCTCGTGGGGACGCGCGGCGCGCACCTGCTCCGCCTCGACGGCGACGAGCTGGTGCCCGTCCCCGGCTTCGAGCAGGTCGCAGGGCGTGAGCGGTGGGGCACCCCCTGGGGAGCGCCGGCCGACGTGCGCTCCGCCGCCCGCCTCGGTTCGCGCCTCTTCGTGAACGTCCACGTCGGCGGGATCCCGCGCTCCGACGACGGCGGGGAGCACTGGACGCCGACGGTCGACGTCGAAGCCGACGTCCACCAGGTCGTCACCGACGAGGACCACGGCCTCGTGGTCGCGGCGGCGGCCGTGGGAGCGCTCGTCTCCGAGGACTGTGGCGACACGTGGTCGCTCGAGACCGCCGGCCTGCACGCAACCTACGCGCGTGCCGTCGCGCTCACCGACGCGCACGTGCTCCTCTCGGTGTCCACCGGCCCGCGGACGACGCGGGCCGCGATCTATCGACGCCCGCGCGCGGGTGGGCCGTTCCAGCGCCTCGGCGACGGTCTCCCCGAGTGGTTCGGTGCGAACGTCGACACGCACTGGCTCGTGGCCGGCGGCTGCACCGCCGCGTTCGCCACCGGGGACGGTCGACTGTTCACCTCCAGCGACGGAGGCACCTCGTGGAGTGAGCACGACGCGCGGTTCCCCCCACCCCGGGCGCTCGCGCTCGCGTGACGAGGGCGGACCGGCGCTCGTCCGCGTCCCCGATCGCTCGTTCGCGGAGCCGATCGCCCTAGGGTGAGCGCTTCGCCGGAGCAGGAGGTCGGATCATCGCGGTCATCGAGCTCGAGGGCGTCGGCCGGACCTACCTGGTCGGCGAGACGAGCGTCTCCGCGCTGCACGACGTCGACCTCACCGTCGACGAGGGCGAGTTCGTCGTGGTCCTCGGGCCCTCGGGATCCGGCAAGACGACCCTCCTGAACATGATCGGGGCGCTCGACACCCCCTCCGAGGGCGAGGTGACCGTGAGCGGCGCCCGCATCACCGGCGCGAGCCGCGGCCAGCTGTTCCGGTTCCGGCGCGAGACCGTGAGCTTCGTCTTCCAGACCTTCAACCTGTTCCCCGCGCTCACCGGGAAGGAGAACGTCCAGTTCGCCATCGACGTCGCCCGGGGCGACCGCCCCGGTCCGTCGGCCGTCGACGTGCTCCGCCGCGTCGGCCTCGGCGACCGGCTGGACCACTTCCCCAGCCAGCTCTCCGGGGGCGAGCAACAGCGAGTCGCGATCGCCCGTGCGCTCGCCACCGCCAACCCCGTGGTCCTCGCCGACGAGCCGACCGGCGAGCTCGACTTCCGCACCGGCGTGCAGATCCTCGAGCTCCTCCAGGAGCAGGCTGCGGGGGGCTCGACCGTCGTCGTCGTGACCCACAACCGCGAGATCAGCCGATCGGCCTCTCGCGTCGTCGAGCTCAGCAGCGGCGCCGTCGTCTCCGACGGCCCGCCCGCGGGCGGGCGGACGCCGATCTCGACCCTCCACTGGTAGCGCATGGCGCACTTCTTCCTGCGCCTCCGTTGGTCGTGGCGCGATCTGCGGGCCCGGTGGCTGCAAGTGGCCGCCATCGCCCTCATCATCGGGATCGGCTCGGGGACCTACTCCGGCCTGAGCTCGGTCTCCCGCTGGCGCCGGGCGTCCTACGACGCGAGCTACGAGCAGCTCGCGATGTACGACCTCCACGTCTCGCTCGCGGAGGGGAACTACGTCGGTTCGGACGCGCTCGTCTCCGCGGCGCGTGAGGCGACGGGTGACGACCTCGCCGCGCTCGAGCCGCGCCTGATCGAGCCGACGCAGGTCGACGCCTCGACCGAGGACGAGGTCGTCCTCGTACCCGGCCGCCTCGTCGGTGTCGAGGTCGGCGACGGGAAACCGGACGTCAACGGCGTCGCCGTGACGTCCGGCCGAGCGCTCGAGGGTCCCGACGCGAGTGAGCCCACGGTCGTCGTCGACGAGCACTTCGCCGACGACCACCACCTGGAGCCGGGCACGACGATCCGGCTCACGGGGAACCGGGAGGTCGAGGTGGTGGGCCGCGGTCTCTCACCCGAGGACTTCGTCGTGTTCAACGACCGCGGCAGCCTCTTCGCCGACTTCGCGGTCCTGTACGCGCCGCTGGCCACGGTCCAGGAGTTCACCGACCACCCGGGCGAGGCCAACGACCTCGTGCTGCGCGTCGCCGACGGCGCCGACCCCGAAGCGGTCGAGGCCGAGCTGCGGTCGGGGCTCGAGGAGGCGTTCCCGGGCGTCGGCTTCACGATCACCCCGAAGGACGAGGACCGGGTCCTGCGCTACCTCTACGACGACATCGACGGCGACCAGCGCTTCTACAACATCTTCGCCATCATGATCCTCGCGGGAGCGGCGTTCGCAGCCCTCAACCTCACCGTGCGGATCGTCGAGGCGCAGCGTCGCGAGATCGGGATCGGCATGGCGCTCGGCGTACCGGCCAAGACGCTCGCCAGCCGCACCCTCCTCGTCGGGGCCCAGGTCGCGTTGCTCGGCGTCGTGTTCGGGATCGGCGTGGGGCTCGTCATCGGCGCGGGCATGGCCTCCCTCTTGCGCGACTTCCAACCGCTCCCCGCCTGGATCACCCACTTCCAACCGGGCGTCTTCCTGTTCGGGGCCCTGCTCGGCTTCTTCCTGCCGCTCCTCGCCACTCTCTTCCCGGTCCTGCGGGCGGTTCGGGTGACGCCGGTCGAGGCGATCAGCACCACGCATCGCACCGAGGGCGGCGGGCTCGCGCCGATCGTCCGGCGTCTCCCCCTCCCGGGCTCGTCCGTCGGAGAGATGCCGTTCCGCAACGTCCTGCGGGAGCCCCGCCGTGCGTTGCTCACCGCGCTCGGGATCGCGGCCGCGATCACGACGCTGATCGGGGTCCTGGGCATGGTCGACTCGCTCCTGGCGACGGTCGACGCCGGGGACGACGAGATCCTCGGCGCCGCGCCGGATCGCCTCTCGGTCGACCTCGACTCCTTCTACGGTGAGAACGACCCGATCGTCACCGACCTCGAGGACTCCGAGGTCCTCCGGACGTCCGAGCCCGCGCTCCAGGTCGGTGGGACCCTGGCTCCCGGCACCGACGACGAGTTCGACGTCCTGCTCACGGCGATCGACCTCGACAGCGAGCTGTGGACCCCGACGACGATCGAGGGAAGTCTCGAGACCGGCGTGCCGGGCCTGGTGCTCGCGAAGAAGGCGGCCGACGACCTGGGCGTGGGCCCCGGCGACACGGTCACGCTCCGACATCCGTACCTGGGCAAGGACCTGGAGGTGAGCTTCGTCGACACCGAGGTCCCCGTGCTGGCCGTGCACCCGAACCCCTACCGTTTCGTGACCTACCTGGACCTCGGTCAGTCGGGCCCGCTGATGAACCTCGACGGGGTCGTCAACCAGCTCCGTGTCGCACCCGCACCCGGGGAGACTCCCGAGGACGTGCAGGTCGCGCTGTTCGGCCAGCCCGGTGTCGCGTCCGTCGAACCCCTCTCCGCCGCGGCCGAGTCCATCCGCGACCAGATCGAGCAGGTCCTCGGGATCTTCACGATCATCGAGGGCGCCGTCCTCGTCCTGGCCCTCCTCATCGCGTTCAACTCCACCGCCATCAACATGGACGAACGAGGGCGCGAACACGCGACGATGTTCGCCTTCGGGCTCCCCGTGCGCTCCGTCATGCTCATCGCGATCACCGAGAGCCTGCTCGTCGGTGTCTTCGGCACGCTCCTGGGTGTCCTTGCCGGCCGTCTCGTGCTCGAGTGGGTGATCCGCGTCCTGATCCCGAACACGCTCCCCGACATCGGGATCAGCGCGTCGCTCGCGGGGAGCACGGTCCTCACGGCCGTCCTCCTCGGCGTGGTCGCGGTCGCGGTCGCGCCACTGTTCACCCTCCGGCGCCTCCGCCGCATGGACATCTCGTCCACGCTGCGCATCGTGGAGTAGCGGTCAGGAACCGGCCCCGGACCCGAAGCGCTCGTCGAGGACGTCGCGGTAGGTGGCCAGCGGCGTCCTCCTCGACCAGCTCCCGGTAGCGCCGCTCGACCGTGTCCCGCAGCTCTCGTTCCCGTCCCGGCGCCACGACCTTCAGGTGGTCCTCGAGATGACCGAGGAGCTCGCGAGGGATGAACTTCCCCATGAGCCACTTGCCCTCGACGCCGAGCAGTCGGTCCGACAGGGTCATGGACCCGAGTCCGGCACCTCGTTCACGAGCAGCCGCTGGTGGCGCCGCACGACGGGCAGGCGTAGCAGCTCCCGGCCCGCTGCATGATGTCGCCACAGACGTAGCAGAGCACCGTCTCGCGATTCTGGATGCCCGGCTGCTCGGTGGCGGGCGGTCCCGACTCGGGTGCGGGCGGCGCCTCCGCGGAGGGCGGACGGTCCTCGAGCGGCAGCTCCGCCGACGTGGCCTGCTCGACGGCCGCCTCCTCGACGCCGGGGAGCGTGGGCTGCGAGCGCTCGTGGACGGTCAGCACCCCCATGTCGCGTCGTCGCTCGTACGGGAGGTACTCGACCGCGAGCCGCCGGAAGATGTAGTCGACGAGGCTCGTGGCGAAGCGGATGTCGGGATCGTCGGTCATGCCCGCGGGCTCGAAGCGCATGTTGGTGAACATCTGGACGAAGGCCTCGAGCGGAACTCCGTACTGGAGGCCGTGGCTGACCGAGATGGCGAACGCATCCATGACGCCGGCCAGCGTCGATCCCTGCTTCGCCACCCGCAGGAAGATCTCTCCCGGACGGCCGTCCTCGAACTCCCCGACCGTTACGTAGCCGTGGCAGTCGGCGACCCGGAACGAGAACGTCTTGGAGACACGCCGCTTCGGCAGCTTCTGGCGGACCGGCTCCTGGACCACGATCGTCTCGACGACCCGTTCGACCTCCCGGGCCAGCGCCGCGGTGTCGGGCTCCGCGACCTTCTCCTTCTTCTGGCTCGCGAGCGGCTGCGCCACTTTGCAGTTGTCGCGGTAGATCGCGACGGCCTTGAGCCCGAGCCGCCACGCGTCGATGTGGAGCTCCTCGACATCCTCGACGGTGACGTCCTCGGGCATGTTCACGGTCTTGCTGATCGCGCCCGAGAGGAACGGCTGCACCGCTCCCATCATGGTGACGTGGCCCCGGTAGTGGATCGGGTTGTCGCCCATCGAGCAGGCGAAGACCGGCAGGTGCTCGGGATCGAAGTGCGGCGCACCGATGAGCGTCTTGTGGTCGTCGACGTAGCGGACGATCTCGTCAACCTGCTCGTCGGAGTAGCCGAGCCGCCGGAGCGCACGGGGCACGGTGCGGTTGACGATGAACATCGTCCCGCCCCCGACGAGCTTCTTCGCCTTGGTGAGCGCGAGGTCGGGCTCGATGCCCGTCGTATCACAGTCCATCATCAACCCGATGGTCCCCGTGGGTGCGAGCACGCTGGCCTGTGAGTTGCGGACGCCGTACGCCTCGCCGAGCTCGACCGCGTCGTCCCAGGACCGCTGCGCGGCCGATAGGAGCTCGGGCGGAACGACCTCCTCGTCGATCTTCGCCGTCTCGCCACGGTGCATCCGCAGGACCTTCAGCATGGGCTCGGCGTTATTGGCGTAGCCGGCGAAGGGGCCCATCCTCGCCGCGGTACGCGCGCTCGTCGCGTAGGCGTGCCCGGTCATGAGCGACGTGATCGCGGCGGCCCACGTACGACCGTCGTGCGAGTCGTAGGGCAGGCCCTGCGCCATGAGCAGCGCTCCGAGGTTCGCGTAGCCCAGCCCGAGCTGGCGGAAGGTACGGCTCGTCTCGCCGATCCGCTCGGTCGGGTAGTCGGCGTTGCCGACCAGGATCTCCTGGGCAGTGAACAGCACTTCGACGGTGTGCTCGAAGCCCTCGACGTCGAAGTCGTCCTCCTCGTCGAGATACTTCAACAGGTTGATGCTCGCGAGGTTGCACGCCGAGTTGTCGAGGTGCATGTACTCCGAGCACGGGTTGCTCGCGTTGATCCGGCCGGTGTTGGACGCGGTGTGCCAGTTGTTGATGGTCGTGTCGAACTGCATCCCCGGGTCCGCGCACTGCCAGGAAGCGTCGGAGATCTGGCGCATGAGCTCCCGCGCCTTCACGGTCCGGACGGTCTCGCCGGTCGTGACCGCCTCCAGGTCCCAGTCGCGGTCCTCGACCACCGCCTCCATGAAGTCGTCGGTGACGCGTACGGAGTTGTTCGCGTTCTGGTACTGCACCGAGTGCGAGTCCCGGCCGTCGAGGTCCATGTCGAAGCCGGCCTCGCGCAGCGCCCGCGCCTTCTGCTCCTCACGAGCCTTGCACCAGATGAACTCCTCGATGTCGGGGTGATCGACGTCGAGGATGACCATCTTCGCCGCGCGTCGGGTCTTGCCCCCGGACTTGATCGTCCCCGCCGACGCGTCCGCGCCGCGCATGAAGCTCACCGGACCGCTGGCGGTGCCGCCGCCCTTGAGACCCTCCACGGACGAACGCAGGTTGGACAGGTTGATCCCCGAGCCCGAGCCGCCTTTGAAGATGATCCCCTCCTCCCGGTACCAGTTGAGGATCCCGTCCATGGTGTCGTCCACGGCGAGGATGAAGCACGCCGATGCCTGCTGCGGGGTGTGCTTCACCCCGATGTTGAACCAGACCGGCGAGTTGAACGCGGCGTGCTGGTGGAGCAGGAGGTACTTCAGCTCGGCGCGGAACGCGCCCGACTCCTCGTCGGAGACGAAGTAGCCGTCGCGCTCACCCCAGTCGGTGATGGTGTCGGCGACTCGGTCGATCACCTGACGCAACGACCACTCGCGCTCGGCGGTGCCGAGGGTCCCCCGGAAGTACTTCTGGGACACGATGTTCGTCGCGTTCTGCGACCACCTCGTGGGGAACTCGACGCCGGGCTGGAAGAACGCGTCGGTCCCGTCCTTGTGGTTCTGGATGCGCGCGTCGCGCAGCTCCCACTCGACGGTGTCGTAGGGATCCACGTCGGGGCTCGTGTAGTGGCGCTCGATCCCGATCCCCGTCTGCTCCGGCGCGATGGCCATCCGATTGCTCCCTTCCGGTGCCCGGCTCAGCCGCGCACGCGCTCCCCCCGTGTGGCGATCCCGCGCACCCCTTCATTAGACCACAACATCTTGTGGTCTAATGACTCGGCTCCACGAGATAGTGGTGAATTACAGCACTGCGATTCTGCGGTGTCAACGGTGGTCGGTCGGGAGATCCCCAGGTCAGACGCCGTTCGCGAAGGTTCGCATTCGTGCGCGGATGCACACGCGCGAGCGTGGACGGGGCCGTCCCCGCGACGGCGACGAGGGTCCCATCCCGCACGACCGCGGACGCGTCCGCCCCGAGCTCCACGTCGCCGGCCGATGCCCGACCGCCCGGACCCGTGCGCACGACCGCACCGTCGGGCAACGCCAGACCGGCGAACGCCTCGACACGCTCACCGTCGGGGAGCTCCACGACCGCATCGTGCGCATCGGTGAGGCGCAGCCGCGCCGGTTCCCGGGCGGCGCTCACCAGCAGCCAGACGAGCAGGCCGATCACGACGAGGACCGGGATGCCGGCGCGGGTTGCGCGGCGCCAGCGGGGCTCGCCCCGGTCGGGCGGTGGCGGCTCCTCCTCGACGGCCATCGTGGGTGGCGACCTATGCGGCCTTGCTCAGCGACGGGATCGGGTCTTCGGCGCCGTGGTCTTCTGCAGCAGCGTCACCTCGCGCTCGAAGTCGGCGAGATCCTCGAAGCCCTTGTAGACGGAGGCGAAGCGCAGGTACGAGACGGCGTCGAGCGCCTTGAGCCGTTCGAGGACGGCCAAGCCGACGTCCTGGCTCGTCACCTCGGGACCGAGCTTGCGGAGGAGCTCCTCGATCTCGAGCGCCAGCGCCTCCACGATCTCCGCCGGGACGGGACGGCCCGTGACGGCCCGGTCGATGCCGGCCACGAGCTTGGAACGATCGAATGGCTCCGTGTCACCCGAACGTTTGATCACCAGGAGCGGCCGGTCGTCGATCCGCTCGTAGGTCGTGTACCGGCGACCACACGCCGCACACTCGCGGCGGCGGCGGATGGCGCCGCCGTCCTCGGCGAGCCGCGAGTCCACGACGCGATCGTCGACCTGCCGGCAGTAGGGACACCGCACGTGCTCACGGTATCCCCGCGCCGGACCGCCCGACGCCCACCGACCCGGGGGACACGGCCGGCGGGCGCCGAGATGCGGTCCGGTCAGTCGGCGACCCAGGTGATCGTCTCGCCGGGGATCACCGTCGCCGAGCCGCGGGCCTCGACGAGCGCGTCGACGACGGGCCGGGGGTCCGACTCCGGCGCCAGGCGCTCGGCCACGGTCCAGAGCGTGTCGCCGGGCTCGACCACGTAGGTCGTGACCGAGGGCGCCGCCCCGGAGGCCGCGAGGGGACCGCCTCCGAGCGCGGCTGCCGCTCTGCCCGCGGTGGCGACCACCCCGAGGGCGATCACGCCCGCCACGATCCGTCGGCGCCAGAGCACCGAGCGTCGAAATCGGCTCCGGACCGGACGCTGGACTGCGATCACTGCGGCCATGTCGCTCTTCCGTTCCGTCTCGGGTGCGTTGCGTCGTCCCTGGGGATCTCGCCCCTCACGGCTGCGATCGAACCACCCGGGTGTGACAGTTATCGGGGGGAGGGAACACCTGTTCGTATGAAACACGAACAGGTGTTCCCCTGTCAAGCCCCGGCGGTGCGGGCCGACGGCAACGGCCGGGCGCCTGGTCGCGGGCGTTGTAGTCCTGGAGCAGACGATCGGCGTTCGCGACCGCGCCCGCGAGGCCGTCCTCGGGGCTCTGGCCCTCGGTCAGCATCGCGTCGAGCGACTTGGTCACCTCGTCCCGCACCTCACGGTAGGGACCGATCACCGGGCCGGCGGTGGCGGGTGCGAGCTCGCCGCCGAGCATCTGGTCGTAGGCGACCCTGGAGCACAAGCACCCAAGCCCGACGGTCCGCCCAGGGCGAACAGATGTTTGCCCCGAACACCTGATCGTGTTACCGTCCCTCGAAACGACGGGGCGCCCGGGGAGCGGCACACCATGACGGACCTCACCGAGCGGCAACGGCAAGTGCTCGAGTTCATCGACGCCGAGGTCCGCCGCCGCGGCTATCCGCCCAGCGTGCGAGAGATCGGCGAGGCCGTGGGGCTCTCGTCGAGCTCGACCGTCCACGCGCACCTCGCGGCCCTCCAGGACAAGGGCTACCTCCGGCGGGATCCCACCAAGCCCCGCGCCATCGAGGTCACGCTCGAACCCTCGTCCGGCGCCGCCGTCGAACGCCGGCCCGTGCGCTACGTCCCGCTGGTGGGCGACGTGGCCGCCGGCACCGGGGTCCTCGCGGCGGAGAACGTCGAGGAGACCGTGCCCCTGCCCGAGGACCTCACCGGCACGGGCGATCTCTTCATGCTGCGCGTGCGGGGCGACTCGATGCTCGAGGTCGGGATCTTCGACGGCGACCTCGTGGTGGCCCGTCACCAGGACACGGCCGAGCCCGGCGAGATTGTCGTCGCGGGAATCCCCGGCGAGGAGGCAACGGTCAAGACGTTCCTCCGCCGACGGAACAAGATCGTCCTGCGGCCCGAGAACGACGAGCTCGACGAGCTCGTCTACGACCCCGACGAGGTGTCGATCTACGGCAAGGTCGTCACCGTGCTCCGCCGGCTCTGACCGCCCACACCGGCGGCGGCCCGCGCGTCGCGCTCAGGGCGAGAGCGCCGGGAGATCCAACGTCTTTTCGAGCACGGCCGCGAGGGCGTCGCGGGCACGAGGGTCGACGCTGTTGACGCCATGGGTTCCCGTCAGCCTCCGCACCAGCTCGATGCCCGCGGTCGTGCTGACAGCCCGCCCCGACACGACGTCGGGCTCCGAACCGAACGCCGACATCACCCCCTCGACCGCGTAGGGGTCGCTCGCGCACAGCACGGTGCACTTCACGCTCTCACCGAGCACGTCGATCGCGGTGTCGCCGTTGTAGGGCTCGAGGGGCGAGGCTCCCGACTCCACGACCGCGACGTCCGGGTCGTGGCGGGCGAGGGTCGCGAGCAGTGCCTGCAGCGACTCCCGGTACTCGTCCGGCGGCAGCACCGTCGACGGCAGGCCGGCGTCGACGAAGTCGTAGATCCAATCCGCGCCCGCGTCCTGCATCGTGAGCGCGTCCCGGTACCGTGCCACGCCGGTCAGCTTCCCCGCCCCGACCCGCAGCCCACGCGACTTCAGCACTCGGATGATCTGCCTCGCGGCCATCGTCTTGCCAGCTTCCATCGACGTCCCGATGATCAGGACCGTCGGGACCGCGTACGCGACGCGCACGGCCGGTAGGGCGAAGTCGCGCATGCGCGCCGTCCGTCCGTCCACCTGGACGTGTCCCGCGTACCGCACCGGCATCGCCTGGCTCCGGAACATGGATGCCGAGGTGCACCTCCCGAACACGCCCGCAATGCTGAGCGCGTCCATGCGCAGGTCGTCACCCACGTCGGTCCAGCTCCCGACGAGAGCGAGCGTCGCCGCCCGCGTCCCCAGGGCCCCGACGACCTCGTCGCCCGAGAACACCTCGACCAGACGTCCGGTCGGCACCTCGATCCGGTAGGGACGCTGCGAGGTCCCCGTGATCTCGCCCACGACGTAGTCGCCCGTCTCCCAGTGATCACGCGGCAGCAGCGCGGTCGTGAACCGCCGTTCGGCCAGTCCCGCGATCCGGGTCACGCTGGTGAAGAAGTGCGGCGACATCGCTCCCCTCTCAGTCGTTCCCGGGCTCGGACGAGCCTCCCCCGCTCTCCATGGGAGCGACGAGGAGCAGCGCGAGCAGCGCCGCCCGCTCTGGCATCTTCGAGACGATGGCCTGCTCGTGTTGCGCGTGCGCCCCGTGACCCACCGCTCCGAGCCCGTCGAGGGTGGCCGTCAGCTGGCTGGCGGTGTTGCCATCCGACGCGCCGCCGACCACGGTCTCTCCGAGCGCGAAGCCGAGCCGCTCCGCGACCGCTCGAGCGTGCTCCCAGAGTACGTGGTTACGCAGCGTTGGCTCCATCGGTGGCCGGCTGAAGCCACCCGTGATGTCGAGGGTCACCCCCTCGGCCGCCGGTTCGAGCCCGAAGATCGCCTTCTCGACCTCGCGGGCGTCTTCCTCGGTGAGGACCCGCGCATCGACGTGGGCCGACGCTTCGGGGGCGACGACGTTAGGCCGGAGACCACCGTCCACGGTACCGACGTTGACACTGATGCCGCGTTCGGGATCGTTCAACGCGAACAGGCTCTGGATCTGATGGGAGATCTCGAGCACGGCGCTGACACCTGCTTCCGGGTTGATGCCCGCGTGGGCCGCGCTTCCGCACGCTTTCACCACGAAATGTCCGACTCCCTTGCGGCCGGTCTTGAGGTCGCCCTCGCTGCCGAACGAGGGCTCCAGCACGAAGGCCCGCGTGCTTCGCCGCGCGAGCAACCGCACCCAACGGGTCGATTCGGGGCTGCCGATCTCCTCGTCCGCATTCACGAACACCACCGGCGTGGCCGGCAGCTCCGCGTCGAACTCCCAGAGCACGCGGAACGCGTAGAGCATCTGGACGAGCCCACCCTTCATGTCGAAGGTCCCCGGCCCCCGCAGGACGTCACCGTCGCGGACCATGGGCATCTCCTCGAGGGTCCCCACGGGCCAGACCGTGTCGAGATGGCCGAGCAACAGCTGGCACGGTCTCCCGTACTCCCGGTCGCGAGGCCGCGCGTAGAGATGGTCACCGACCTCGCGGCCGCGGATCCGCCGGACGGCGAAGGACAGTGCCTCCAGCTCGGTGGCGAGGAACTCGAACGCCGGGGCTTGCGCCGACGGATCGGAGCTGGGCGACTCCATGCCGGCGAAGCGGCGCAACGTCGTCGCCATCTCCGGGGCACGCTCCCGCAGCCACGAGAGCACGAGCTCGGGCTGCGGCGTGCGGCTCACCGGCGGAAGTCGAGGGGGAACGGGAACGAGCGGCTGTCGTCCACCTGCGCGAAACGATCGGGGCTCAGGAACGCCAGCAGGGGCACCGCCCGCACCTGATCCGCGGGGTCGCGCTCGAAGCGCAACAGGGCATCCTCGAGCGCGCTCACCGCGACGATGCGGCCGACGATCATGCTCCAATCGCCGAACCCGTCGATGATCCGCTCGCGCTCGCACTCCAGGTAGAGGTACGAGCCCTCCACCAGTACCCCGTCGACCGTCGACGCCGGTGTCGTCGGCAGTGCCGCGAGGGTGGGCTTGGAGCCGTCGTCGACGCGGGGGCTGGCGGCGAGGCCGGCCTCGACCACCTGTTCCGGGCGAGGGAAGCTGACCGTGAACGCGCCGCGTTCGACGATGTTGACGTAGGTGGCGTGGCGCGGGCTGCACACGAAGCAGAAGAGGTCTTGCCAGCCGACCGGCATCGCCATGTGCTTCGGCGCCAGGTCGTGGGACCCATCGGGCTCTCGAGTCCCCACGATCACCAGAGGAGCGACCGTGTAGACGTGCTCCCACACCGGCTCGTCGGCCGGGATCGAGACGATTCGCCCGCTCACGTTTGGAGCGTAGCGGTCGGAGGCCCGTTCGCGACCACTCGCCCGAGGACCGCGAAGACGCGCTCGATCTGCGCACGATCGACGTGTTCCTCGGCCGTGTGCGCGACCGCAGCCTCACCGGGCCCGAAGTTCGTCGCGGGGATGCCGTGCGCGGCGAAACGCGCGACGTCGGTCCAGCCGAGCTTCGCGCGGACCTCCGTGCGCTCGTCGGCTACCAAGGCCGCGAGGAGCGGATGGTCGAGCGCGGGCGACGCTGCCGGTGCGAAGTCGATCTCCTCGGTCGCGTCCGCGCCTTCGAGCATCTCGGCGACGTAGCGCCGTGCCTCCTCGGGGCTGCGGTCCGGCGCGAAGCGGTGGTTCACCGTGAGCAGGGCCCGGTCCGGGACGACGTTCCCGCCGTGACCACCTTCGATCGCGACGGCCTGGATCGATTCCCGGTAGTCGCAACCTTCGATGGACACCCGGCGGTCACCGCCGCGCTCGATGCGATCCAGCACCGGACCCAACCGGTGGATCGCGTTCCGGCCGAGCCAGGGACGGGCCGTGTGGGCGCGGCGCCCGTCGAAGCGACCGACCACCCGCAACGATCCCTGACAGCCGGCCTCGATGTGACCGCCCGTCGGCTCTCCGACGACAGCCGCATCCCCCACCAACAGCTCGGGATGCTCATCGAACAGCGCGCCGAGCCCGCTGTCGGCGTGCGCGACCTCTTCGCACGCGTAGAACGCGAAGGTGACGTCGAGCGCGGGGGCATCCAGTGTCCGCGCGAGCGCGAGAAACACCGCCAGGCCCGACTTCATGTCGGCCGAGCCGAGTCCCCAGCACACGTCACCTTCGACGCGGGCACCGGCATCGTCGTGCGGTGGGACGGTGTCGAGATGGCCTGCCAGCAGGAGCCGCTGGTCCCGGCCGAGATCGGTGCGCGCCACGACGTTGTCACCGACCCGGACGACGTCGAGACCCCGCACCTCGGCCAGCTCCCGTTCCACCCGGTCCGCCAGTGCGGTCTCGTGGCGGCTCAACGAAGGGATGTCGACGAGCTCGGCCGTGAGGGCGAGCAGGTCGATGCCGCTCACGGGGCCAGCCCGTGCTCGCGCAGGATCGCGTTGAGCTTCAGCTTGTCGTGCTCCTCGCCCTCCTCGAGGTACCGCAGCACGAGGACTGCCGCGAGGCCGAACTCGCCCCCCGGGAAGGACCGCGCTCGCGTCGCGGCCACGGCGACGGCCCGTTCGGGAACGTCTCCGCGGGCGACCACGTCACCGGTCTCGGCCTCGATGACCGGCGTCGAGGAGGTGAGCACGACGCCGGCGCCGAGCTTCGCGCCTCGTCGCACCCGGGCGCCCTCGACAACGATGCAGCGGGACCCGACGAAGACGTCGTCCTCGATGATCACCGGCGCCGCCTGCGGGGGTTCGAGCACTCCACCGATGCCGACGCCCCCCGACAGATGGACCCGCTCGCCGATCTGCGCGCAGGAACCCACCGTCGCCCACGTGTCCACGAGCGTGTCGGCTCCCACGTGGGCACCGATGTTCACGTAGGACGGCATCATCGTCACGCCGCGGCCGAGATACGACCCGAAGCGGGCCGAGGCGCCGGGGACGACCCGCACGCCCGCGGCCGCGAAGTCCGACTTGAGCGGGATCTTGTCCGCGTACTCGAACGGACCGAGCTCGATGGTCTCCATCTCGGAGAGCCGGAACAGGAGGAGCACCGCCTCCTTGGTCCACTCGTGCACCATCACCTGCCCGTCCACGAGCTCCGCGACCCGGGCCTCGCCGCGATCGAGCCGACCCACCGCTTCACGAACAACATCGCTCGCGTCGGTCTCCGGCATGACACGGTCGAGCGCGTCGCGATGCTCCCAGAGCCTGGTGATCGTCGACGCGAGGTCGTCCATGCGGCCCTCCGGTCGCTCGCGGCGCGGGTCCAGCGTATTGGTCAGCTCGCGGCGACGGACGAGCCGAGACCTTCGAGCGCGGGCACGAGACGTTCGGTCGGCTGCACGAGCGCGAGCCGGACGTGGTCCGCCCCCGCGGCGCCGTACAGGTCCCCCGGGGCCGCGAGCACGCCCACCTCGGCCAACCGGCCCGCGAGCTCCCAACCGTCGTCGGCGCCGACGGCGCTGCGGAGCCACAGGTAGAAGGTGCCCGGGCCTCCGTCGTGCACGAGACCGTGCTCGGCGAGCACGGGGATCGCGGCCGCGCGCCGCCTGGTGTACGTGCGCCGTGCTGCCTCGACGTGCCCGTCGTCCTCGAGCGCGGCCACCGCCGCCGCCTGGACCGGCGTCGGCACCATGAGCCCCGCGTGCTTCCGGACCAGCCCCAGGTACTCGACGAGCGCTGCGTCCCCGGCGGCGAAGCCGGCGCGGAACCCCGGCATGTGCGACCGCTTGGACAGCGAGTGGACTGCAAGCAGCCCATCGAGGCCCTCGCCCAGGATCGTGGTCAGCGGGTGGCCACTGCCGGCGACGTCGGAGAGCTCGACGTAGCACTCGTCGGACGCTAGGACGATCCGTCGCTCCCGAGCCCACGCAGCCGCACGTGCGTAGTACGCAGAGGACGCAACGGAGCCGGTCGGGTTCCCGGGCTCGTTCAGCCACAACAGGAGCGTCCGCTCCCCGTCCCCGTCCGCGACCCGATCGAGGTCGGGGAGCCAATCGCCGTCGACGGGAACCGGTACCGCACGGAGGCCCGCGAGTTGGGCACCCATCTCGTAGCTGGGATAGGCGACCGCCGGGTACAGGACGGTGTCACGGCTCGGGTCACGCAGGTGCAGCATTCGCGGCAACGACGTCACGAACTCCTTCGTACCCACGCACGCCAGCACCTGGTCGGCCGGGACGCTCACCCCGAGCCGCCGGCGCATCCACGCGCACGCCGCCTCCCGGAACTCGACCGTGCCCATCGACGGTGGGTACCCGACGGCCTGCGACGCGGCCTCGAGCGCCGCACGGACCACGGCGGGAGCCGATTCGGTCGGGGCTCCGGTCGAGCAGTCGACCAGGCCGCCGGGGGCGAGCTCGGCGAGGCGGCGGAGCGCGACCAGCCGGTCGTGTGGGTAGGCGGGCGGCTCGAAACCGCCGGAAATCCCGGCCATCGCAGCGAGCCTACCCGTGGGACGGCCTCCCTCCACGCAGCTTCCGGCGTCTGCGAACTTCGCGTCGATCGCGTACCGTCGGCCGCTCGCGGACCGGAGGGATCGGTGGACTGGAACGGATCCGTCGTCGCAGTGACTGGCGCGTCGCAGGGCATCGGCGCGGCGGTGGCTCGCGCCGTCTCGGCGCGTGGGGCCCGGGTCGGCCTCATCGCTCGCGACGCGGACGCGCTGCGTGACGTCGCGGGGGACCTCCCGGCCAAAGCGACGGTCGCACCTGCGGACGTCACCGACGAGTCGGGACTGACGGAGTCGCTGGCCGCCGTTAGCCGTGAGCTCGGACCGATCGACGTCATCGTGACGAGCGCGGGCGTCGGGGCCTACGGGCCGTTCGTCGACACGCCCTCCGAGACCTTCCGCCACCTGATGGAGGTCAACTTCTTCGGCACGCTCCACGCGGTGCGCGCCGTGCTTCCCTCCATGCTCGAGCGCCGGAAGGGTCACCTCGTCGCGGTCGCGTCGGTCGCGGGCCGCCTCGCGGCACCGCTCGAGAGCGCGTACTCGGCGAGCAAGTTCGCGGTCGTGGGCCTGCTGGAATCCCTGGGGACCGAGGTGGAACCGGCCGGGGTGGGCGTCACGCTCGTCGACCCCGGTCCCGTCGCCACCGAGTTCTTCACCCGACGCGGTGAGCCATACGCGCGCACCTGGCCACGAGCGGTGCCACCCGAGACCGTGGCCGAAGCGGTCGTCCACGCGGTCGAACGCGATCGGAGCGAGGTGTTCGTCCCGCGTTGGCTGGGCCTCGCCCACGCGGCCAAGACCCTCGCGCCGACGCTCTATCGGTTCGGCACGCGTCGTGACGTCGCTCGCGAGCTCGCCCGCTTCGGTCGGTCGGTGTCATGAGCACATGGCGGAGCCGGAGCTTCTGGCTCGGCGACCACCCCTACTCCCCCGGTGAGCGACTCGTGGGCGACACGACGGCCGACGTCGTCGTCGTCGGTGGTGGCTTCACGGGGTTGTGGTCCGCGATCCACGCGAAGGACGCCGAGCCCGCACTCGACGTGGTGGTCACCGAAGCGGAGGTCGTGGGCTTCGGTGCGAGTGGTCGCAACGGTGGGTTCGCGATGACGATGGTGGGGCGCAACATCCACGACCTCGCCCGCAAGATCGGAGACGAGCGGGCGCGGGCCACGCATCTGGGGATGGTCGATTCCATCAACGAGATCGAACGCTTCGCGGCGGACGAAGGCATCGACGCCGACATCACGCACCCCGGGAACCTCACCGTGTCGAACGGCCCCGACCAGGACGTGCGGATCCACCAGGATCTCGACGCGGCCGCGCGTCTCGGCCTCGACGACTTCCGGCTGGTCGAGAGGAACGAGCTGCGGGAGCTGGTCCACACGGACCGTTTGCGCGTCGGTCACCTCGAAGAGCACTGCCTGCTCGTCGACCCCGCCGCGCTCGCGCGCGGGCTGCGCGACGCGGCGCGCAAGCGCGGGGTCCGTGTGTACGAAGGCACACCCGCCGATGCGATCCACGACGTCGACGGCCGCGTCGAGGTGCGCACCCCGTCAGGGACGATCACTGCCGAGCGGGGGGTCATCGCGACCAACGCCTACGCCCACGCGATTCCGGAGATCCGCCGCTACATCTTCACCATCTACGCCTACATCACCCTCACCGAGCCGCTGCGCGACGACCAGTGGAGCAGGATCGGATGGGAGGGCGGGTTCGGGATCGAGGACAAGCGGGTCTTCGTCCACTTCCACCGCCCGACGGCCGACGGCCGGATCCTGTGGGGCGGCCGCGACGCGCCGTTCGTCTCGAGCGGGCCGGATCCTCGCTTCGAACGCGACCCCCGGATCTTCGGCCGGCTCGAGGAGACGTTCCGCTGGAACTTCCCCCAGCTCGAGGACGTGCGCATCGAGCACCGTTGGGCCGGGCCGGTGTGCGGGACGGTCAACGTCATGCCAGTGGTCCGGCTGCTCGGCCGCGGCCGCGTCCTGTACGCACTCGGCTACGCGGGCCACGGGGTGGGCCCCGCTCACCTCATCGGCAAGGTCGTTCGCGACGAGCTGCTGGCGCGGGCGCCGGCGTACGAAGGCCTCCCCTTCACCACGAAGCGGCCGGTCCCGTTGCCACCCGAACCCCTGCGCCGCCTGTTCCTGGAGGGATCGCAACGGATCCTGCTCCGCGGGGACAATCGCGACGGAGCACCCAAGGGCCCGCTCGAGCGCCTCGCGCTCAAGGTCCTCCAGTGACCGATTCCTCGTCGGCTCGGTAGTCCAGGAAGCGGCTCAACGCCGCGTCCGGAAGACGGGCGCGCACTCGCGTGCAGTCGTCCTCGTGGACCTCGACGAGGACGTCACCTTCACGGTGCAGTGCGGCCAGGACCTCCCCCCGCGAGTAGGGCACGCGCAGCTCGACGATCCGTCGCCCGGAGCGGAGACGACCAGCGAGGACGTCCATCAGCTTGTCGACCCCCTCACCGGTCGCGGCCGACACGGGCACGGCATCCTCCGCGCGTACGAGGTCGGCCACGGCGGCGGGGTCGGCCACGTCGATCTTGTTGGCCACGACCAGCTCGGAGAGCTCGTCGGCGTCGATCTCGGCGAGCACGGTCCGCACGGCCGCGATCTCCGAAGCGGCGGTCGCCGACGACGCGTCGACCACGTGGACGAGGAGCGCGGCGTCGGTGACCTCCTCGAGCGTCGAGCGAAAGGCCTCGACGAGCTCGTGCGGGAGCTTGCGGACGAACCCCACGGTGTCGCTCAGGAGCACCGCTTCGCCGCCCGGGAGCTCACAGCGGCGGGTCGTCGGATCGAGCGTGGAGAACAGACGGTCCCCGACCAGCACGCCGGCATCGGTCACCTGGTTGAGCAGCGTCGACTTCCCCGCGTTCGTGTAGCCGACGAGGGCGACCGTCGGGAGCTCGCGCCGGCGACGGGCCTTGCGTTGGGTCGTGCGCGTGCGTCGGAGGCGTCCGAGATCGCGTTCGAGCTTGGCGATGCGGCGCAGGATGCGCCGCCGGTCGGTCTCGAGCTGGGTCTCGCCCGGGCCCCGGGTCCCGATCCCACCTCCGAGTCGGCTCAGCTCGATCCCTCGGCCCCGCAGCCGCGGGAGTCGGTAGCGCAGCTGGGCCAGCTCGACCTGGAGCATGCCCTCCTGGCTGTGCGCATGACGGGCGAAGATGTCCAGGATCAGCGCCACGCGGTCGACGACGTCGACGGAGAGCCGTCGCTCCAGGAGGCGTTGCTGCGCGGGTGTGAGCTCGCCGTCGACGACGATGAGATCGACGTCGAGCATCGCGCACATCGCCGCGAGCTCCTCGAGCTTGCCCGACCCGACGAAGCTGGCGCTGTCGGGCGTGGGACGGATCTGGAGCTCGGATGCCACGGTCTCGGCCCCCGCCGTGTCGACCAGCAGCTCCAGCTCGGCGAGTGACGCCTCCGCCGCTTCCCGCTCGGCTGCCGGCGCGACCGCGACCAGCACCGCGCGTTGGCGAGCGACGCCGAGGTCGACCTCGGTCGCGGTGAGCGCCGGGCGGCGACGGTCCTGGTGGTCGCGAGTCATGCCCGCCCGAAGCGATCGGCGTCGATCTCCACGTCGAAGACGTGCTGCACGGGCCCGGCGAGGCGAATCGTCTCGCCGATCTCGACCTCGAGCTCACCGCCGGGCACTCTCACCGTGACGCGCTCGTCGACGAGGCCTCGTCGACGCGCGACGGCGGTCGCCGCGCAGGCCCCGGTCCCGCACGAGAGCGTCTCGCCGACCCCCCGCTCCCAGACCCGCATCCGTAGCCGAGTACGGGATTCGACGCGGACGAACTCGACGTTCGTCCGGGTGGGGAACCGCGGATCAGCCTCGAGTCGCGGCCCGTGTTGGACGACCCGAGCCTCGTCGGGATCGTCGACGAAGAGGACCCAATGCGGGTTCGCCATGCCCGCGGCGTCGCCGCGGTACTCGGTGCCGTGGACGGTGCCCGTGAGCTCGAACGGCGACGCGGCATCGACCGGGATCGAGGCCGGGTCGAAGGTGACCGCGCCCATGTCCACCCCTGCGGCCCGGAGCACGCCGGAGTCGTCGCGGTCGAGCTCGACGAGGCGGCGCCCGCCACCCGTATCGACCACGAGACGGTCCGGTGCGCCCCAGCCCTCCCGCACCGCGACCCAGGCCAGGCAACGGATACCGTTCCCGCTCATCTCCGCGAGCCCTCCATCGGCGTTGCGCAGGACCATCGTGGCGTCGGACCCGTCGGACCCGGGGAGCAGCGTGAGGAACCCGTCGGCGCCGATCCCCCGATGGCGATCGCACAGCGCCGCCACGCAAGCCGCGTCGGGGCGCCACCCGTGTTCGCCGGGGGCGAGCACGAGGAAGTCGTTGCCGGTCGCCTGGAGCTTGCTGAGCCGGACGGAGGTCATCACTTCCAGGCTGCCAGGAGCGCCGGGGCGAGCACGGTGGGATTCTTCTCTGTCGCGAACCACGTGACGCGCGGGTCACGACGGAACCACATGCGCTGGCGGCGGGCGAAGGACCGCGTCCGCCGGACCATGCGCGCGAACACGTCGTCGCCCACGATCCCGGTCTCTTCGAGCGCGTCGGCCACGTCCCGGTAGCCGATAGCCTGGCGCGCGGTCCGCGACAGCCCCGCGGGGGCGTCGAGCAGCGCCTGCACCTCGGACACGAAGCCGGCCGAGCGCATCGCCCCGACCCGTTCCTCGATGCGCCGATGTGCCACCGCGCGCGGCAGCCAGACCCCCGCGATCGCGACCGGGAACTTCGTCGGGCCGAAGCGATCGATCCCCGGACCGTAGGACGAGAACGGTCGGCCGGTGAGCTCGAGCACCTCGAGCGCGCGCACGATCCGGCGTTGGTTGTGCTCGTCGATCCGATCGGCCGCGGCCGGGTCGTGCTCGCGGAGCCGGGCGTACGCGCGGGCGATCCCCCCGGGCACGGAGGTCTCGGCCTCGAGCCGAGCCCGGACCTCCAGGTCCTCACCGGGGAAGCGGAGGTCGTCCACGACCGCCTGAACGTAGAGCCCAGTCCCCCCGACCAAGAGCGCGCGCAGCCCGCGTCGCTCGACGTCCGCGACCGCGGCCCGTGCAATCTCCTGGAAGCGAGCGACGGACCAGGTCTCCGACGGATCGGCCACGTCGATCAGGTGGTGCGGAACCCGAGCACGATCCGCGGGCACCGGCTTGGCCGTCCCGATGTCCATGCCGCGATAGATCTGCATCGAGTCGACCGAGACGATCTCCACGTCGCCCAACGCCTCCGCGACCGACAGCGCGAGCGCGGACTTCCCGCACGCCGTCGGCCCGACGAGCGCGAGATGGGTCGTAGCGGGCGCGCTGATGGTCCTACCCCGCCACGACCGGGATCCGCGCTCGACGCGGTGTCGGCTGGAGCGAGGTCGCGACCGCCTCGCCCCGCAACCAGTGCGGTGCGGCCGCCTCGATCCGGACGTCGACGAACGTGCCGGTCGGGGCGTCGGTGGCGGTGCTCGGGAAGTGCACGAGCTTGCCCTGCCGGGTGCGGCCCGAGCGACGGTGCGGATCCGTCTTCGAGGGACCGTCGACGAGCACGCGCTCGATCCGGCCCACACGCGCCTCGTGACGGGCCAGCGCGCTCGCCTCCACGACCGCGGTCAGGCGATCCATGCGGTCGCGAACGACGTCGGGGGCGACGAACTCGGCCTGTCGTTCCGCGGCGGGCGTGCCCGGCCGGGGCGAGAACACGAACGTGTACGCGGCGTCGTAGCGGGCGGCTTCGACCACCTCGAGGGTGCGGGCGAAGTCGTCTTCGGTCT
Source organism: uncultured Burkholderiales bacterium (assembly GCA_964424125.1). Classification (GTDB taxonomy): domain Bacteria; phylum Actinomycetota; class Acidimicrobiia; order IMCC26256; family JAOSJL01; genus CAYRHS01. The sequence continues at coordinate 2,145 of CAYRHS010000003.1, read as the reverse complement.
CGCCCGGGAAGCCGACGATGAGATCGGTCGTCATCGCGAGGTCCGGCACCGCCCGGCGAGCGGCCTCGAGCCGTCCGAGGTACCGATCGGCCGTGTACCCCCGATGCATCGCCGCGAGCACGCGGTCGCTGCCGGACTGGAGCGGCAGGTGGAGCTGCTCGCACACGGCGGCACACTCGGACATCGCCGCGATCGTCTCGGCCCGGAGGTCCTTCGGGTGCGGGGAGGTGAAGCGGATGCGCTCGACGCCGTCGACCGCGTCGACGGCCCGGAGCAGGTCGGCGAAGCGCGGACGGTACTGGCCTGCGCCCAGGTCCCGGCCGTACGAGTTGACGTTCTGGCCGAGCAGCGTGATCTCGCCCACGCCGTCTCCGGCGAGCCGGCCGACCTCGCGGACGATGTCGCCCATCCGCCGGCTGACCTCCGGCCCCCGGACGGACGGGACGATGCAGAACGCGCACGAGTTGTCGCAGCCGATCTGGATCGTGACCCACGCCGAATGGGGTCGTGAGCGCCGCGCGGAGAGCTCCTCGTCCGGGGTGGGGCCACGTACCTCGGGGACCTCGACGATCGGACCCTCGGTCTCGGCGCGTTCGAGCAGGGCCGGCAGCCGGCTGAGGTTGTGGGTGCCGAACACGACGTCGACGTGACCGGCGCGCTCGAGGATCCGCTCCCGGTCCTTCTGCGCGAGGCAGCCGCCGACCGCGATCTGCAGGTCCGGTCGGGAATGTCGGAGCCCCTTCAGCGCGCCCAGGTGGCCGTAGAGCTTGTTGTCCGCGTTCTCGCGCACGCAGCAGGTGTTGAACACGACGACGTCGGCGTCCTCGATCTCGGCCGTCGGCTCCATGCCTTCTGCCCCGAGGAGGCCGGCGATCTGCTCCGAGTCGTGCTCGTTCATCTGGCACCCGAAGGTGCGGACGTGGAATCGCTGCGGCATGGTGGCGCCCAGTGTACGGCGGGCCTCCCCGCCGACCCGCCGGAGGCTGAGATGGACCTGAGCGTCGCGGAGTGGGCTTTGCTGGCCACCTTTGCCTGCGCGGGCGGCTTCGCCCAGGGCGGCGTCGGGATGGGATTCGCGATCGTGCTCGCCCCGGTGGTGAGCATCGTCGAGCCCGCCGCCGTGCCCGTCACGGTCCTCCTGGTGGCGATGCCGCTCAGCGTCCTCGTGGCCCGCCGGGAGCGCGCGCACATCGACGTGCGCGGCGTGGTGCTCCTGAGCTTCGGACGTGTGCCCGGGTCCGTGATCGGCGTGGTGCTCGTCCTCGTGCTGGCGGGTGACGCCCTGACGGTCATGGTCGGTTGCGTGATCGTGCTCGGCGCGTTGGCGAGCGCCGTCACCCGCCCGGTCCCGGTGAACACGGGCACCTTGCTCGCCGCGGGCGTCGTCTCGGGTCTGACCGGAACGGCGACGTCAGTCGCCGGTCCCCCGCTCGGGCTGCTCTACCAGCATCACCCGCCGCCGGTGGTGCGTTCGACGCTCGCGGTTGCGTTCGGGATCGGCCTGGTCGTGTCGCTGATCGCGCTGGGGCTCGCCGGCGAGCTGGCGTGGTGGAAGCTCCGCTGGGCGCTCACGCTCCTGCCCGCGATGCTCGTCGGCTACGGCCTCAGCGCGTTGCTGGCGCGGCGAGCCGACGCACCGTGGTTCCGGCCCGCGGTGCTGGCGATCGCGGCGGCCGCGGGCAGTGCCGCGATCGTCCGTGGTCTGCTCTGACGGAACGCCCGGCCCCGGTCAGCGCTCGGCGTCGGCGTCCTCGGCCGCCGGGGCCGCCGGGGCCGCCTCCTCTTCGAGGTCGACCTCGTCGCTCTCCTCGACGTCGTCGAGCCCTGAGGCCTTGCGGACCTTGTCGGAGATCTCGAACATGAGGTCGACGTTCTCGGCCAGGAACTGCTTCACCTTCTCGCGGCCCTGTCCGAGCTGCTCGCCCTCGTAGGTGAACCAGGCACCCGACTTCTTCACGAGGCCGAGGTCGACGGCCACGTCGAGCAGCGACCCCTCGCGGCTGATGCCCTTGCCGTACATGATGTCGAACTCGGAGGTCTTGAACGGCGGGCCGCACTTGTTCTTCACGACCTTGACCCGGGCCCGGTTGCCGATCACCTCGGTGCCGTCCTTGATGCTCTCGATCCGGCGGATGTCGAGCCGAA
>CAYRHS010000002.1:16073-49479 GCA_964424125.1 uncultured Burkholderiales bacterium | reverse complement strand
CGCGCAGTACCACATCGACGGCGACATCGCCTTCGCCATCCGCAAGTACGTCGACGCCACGTGTGACACCGCGTTCCTGCGCGAGCACGGGACCGAGATCCTCGCCGAGACGGCGCGTCTGTGGGCCGACCTCGGTCACTTCTCCGAGCGACGGGGCGGCGAGTTCTGCATCGAGCAGGTGACCGGGCCCGACGAGTACACGGCGCTGGTCGACAACAACACCTACACGAACCTCATGGCCGCCGCGAACCTCGCCGACGCGGCAGCAGTCGTCTCGTCAATCCAGAAGGACGACCCGGACGCATATCGAGAGTTCCGCGACCGCATCGAGCTCTCCGACGACGAGGTCGACACGTGGAGACGCGCCGCCGAGCGCATGCGCTTCCCGTTCGACGACGCGCTCGGTATCCACGCCCAGGACGACTCGTTCCTCGAGAAGGAACGCTGGGACGTCGCAGGCACGCCCGAGGACAAGCGACCGCTGCTGCTCCACTACCACCCGATGGTGCTGTACCGGTTCCAGGTCCTGAAGCAGGTCGATCTCATCCTGGGCATGTTCCTCCAGGGACAGCGCTTCACGATCGAGGACAAGCGCGCCGCGTTCGACTACTACGACCCCCTCACGACGGACGACTCCTCGCTGTCGGCGTGCATCCAGGCGGTCATGGCGGCCGAGGTCGGCTACCTCGACCGCGCCTACCAGTACACGGCCAAGACCGCGCTCATGGACATCGAGAACGTCAACCACAACGTCCGTGACGGTGTCCACATCGCGGCGATGGCCGGGACCTGGATCGCCGTCGTCCACGGCTTCGGGGGCCTGCGCGACCACGGCGGGCGGCTCCGGTTCACGCCCCGACTCCCCGAGCGGTGGACCCGCTTGCGGATCCCGCTCACGATCGACGACCGGCTCCTCACCGTCGACATCCGCAAGGACACCACCCACTACGAGATCGACCGTGGGGCCGACCTCACGATCGAGCACGACGGCGAGGAGCTCACGATCTCGGCGGGAACCGCGATCGAGCGCCCGACGTTGTCACCCACGGAGGCTGCGGACTGATCGAGCGGGTAGCCGCCGCTCTCGGGTCGGTCCGTCAGTCGAGGACCGAGGCGGCGACCAGCTCCTCCAGGTAGCGGGTGTCCCACCACGAGAGCTGCAGTTGCTTCGCGCGTCGGAAGTAGAGCTGGATGTCGTACTCGAGGGTGAAGCCCACGCCACCCCAGACCTGCTGGGCCATCGCGGTCACGTCCCTGTACGTCCCGGTCGCGAACAGCTTGGCCATCGGGGCGAGGCGATCGATCGGCCGGTCGTTCGCTGCCGCCCACGCGGCCTCGTACGCGAGCGTCGTCCCTCCGTCGACGGCCGCCGAGGCATCGGCAAGGTAATGAGCGATCGCCTGGAACGCACCGAGGGGCTTGCCGAACTGCTGGCGGTCCTTGGCGTACTCGACGGTGATGTCGAGCGCGTGCTGCGCGCCGCCCATGGCTTGCGCCGCGAGCAGGACGATGCCGGAGAGCATCGTCTCGTGCCAGGCCGCCCAGCCCGAGCCGGGCTCGCCGACACGTTCGCTGACGGGGACCGTGACGTCCCGGAGCTCGACTTGGTACTGCGAGTCGCCCGCGATGGTGAGCTGCTCGGTGAGTGAGACCCCGTCGGCATCGGGTGGGACCAGCACCAGGTCGACGTCCTCGACACCGTCACCGGTGCGCGCGAGCACGACCAGACGATCGGCTGCACCCGCGAACTCCACATGGCGCTTGGTGCCGTTCAGGCGGAGGCGGTCGCCGTCCCGCTCGGCTCGCACCTCGACCCCGCCCGGTCCGAAGCCGTGCTCGGGCTCGAGCCACGCCGGGGTGAGGATCACCTCGCCGCTCGCGATGCGCGGCAGCCAGGTCTCCTGCTGCTCGTCGCTCCCCGCGGCGACCAACACGCCCCCGCTCAGGACCGCGCTGACGAAGTGCGGGGTCGGGGCGAGCGACCGGCCCAGCTCCTCGTAGAGGATCGCACCCTCGAGCGCCGACTGGCCCGACCCGCCGAAACGCTCGGGCAAGAGCAGCCCGACGAGATCGAGGGCCGCGAGCTGCTTCCAGAGCTCGGCCGGGAAGCCGGTCGCGTCGTCCTCCAGCTCGCGCACGACCTCGAGCGACGCGTACTGGTTGCAGACGCCACGCACCGTGTCGCGCAGCAGCTCCTGCTCCTCGGTGAACTCCAGATCCATCGTCAGCGCCCCGTTCTCGGTCCCTTCCCGTTCACGGTTGCCAGTCGCCGCCGTGACGATCCCACGGGTTGTCGTCCTCTCGCACGGGCACGGCCACCCTCGCGTTGCACTCGCTCGCGACCCGGTCCCCCACCCGCAGGACGAGCGCCAGCTCGGCCCAGCCGCAGTCCCGCTCGTCGAGCTCGACCTTCTCGACCGTGCCGGCGAAGGTCATCGTGTCGCCGGGGAACACCGAGTCCCGGATCCGGAACCGCAGCCTCCCGAGACGGCCCTTCGGGCCCGTCCAGTCGGTGACGAAGCGCTCGAACCAGAGGGCCTGGTTGGGCGCGTTCATGAAGATGTCCTTCGTGCCGTTGCGCTCGATCGCGAAGTCCTTGTCGTGGTGCATGGGTCGCCAGTCCCGGCTCGCGAGCGCACCGAGCACGATGGTCGTTGCGGTGACGTCGACCGAGAGCTCGGGGAGCTCGTCGCCCTCGTGCACAGTGCCGTGGAGCAGCGACGTCGTCGAGGCGGTGGTCACGTCGGCCTCCGGTAGCCGAAACCGGTCCAGGTCTCGCGCCCGACGAGCTCGCCCCGCTGGTTCGCGTACTCGACGTCGATCACCCAGAAGCGCCCGGTGCCGAGCTTCGTCGCCTTCTCGTCGCTGACCGAGCGCAGGACTTGGTGGGTACAGAGCCGGTCGCCCGGTCGGACGGGCTCGCCGAAGACGACCTCGTTGCCGGTCATGACCGCCTCGGGGAGCCCGAGCGCCTCCTTGAGGTCGAAGTGCACCTGGAGCGGCAGGGCCTCCTTCGTCCGACCCGGCGCCCAGGCGTGGGGACGGAACCAGACCGAGATCATCGTCGGAGGCGCGATCGGCCCGCCGGTGAGCTCGGCCGCGACCTCGTCGTCCCAGAAGAGCGGGTTGCCGTTCTCGACTGAGGCGCAGCTCGTGAAGACGTACCCGCGCTCGACGTCGAACTCGCCCGTCTCCTCGTAGCGGACCTGGCCGATCCAGTCCTGCACCTCGCCCGGGAGCTCGCTCACGCCACCGCACCTTCCGCTCGCAGCCGCTCCACCTCGTCCCCGGAGAACCCGAGGCGCGCGAGCACCGTATCGGTGTCGGTCCGGTCGGGGTCCGGAAGCGTCCCGACGGCTTCGCGTCGACCACCCGCGAGCACGGGCCCGACCTGGCGCAGCGTCCCGTGCGTCGGGTGCTCCGCGGTCACGAACGCGCCTCGCCCGTCGAACTGGGCGTCCGCAGCCACCTCGGCGATCGTCTGCACCGGCGCGACGCACGTGTCGGCGCCGGACAGGTCGGCGACCCACGCGTCACGGTCGCGGGTCGAGAACGCGGCCCGGAAGGCGGCGCGCAGCTCGTCCTGGCGGCCGTCGTCGTTCTGGTGCGGGATCCACTGCTCGAGTCCCAGGGCGCGGCACAGGTTGGCGAAGAACGCGGGCTCGATCGCGGCGACCGCCAGCCACCTCCCGTCGGCCGCCTCGTAGCACTCGTAACAGGCGTAGCGCCCGGTGAGGATGTCGTGGCCCGGGCCGGGTTCCACTCCGGTCGCGAGGTACTCGTCGACCGCGAGCGCCATCAGGGAGAGGACCCCATCGGCGACCGCCACGTCGAGGTAGGCGCCCTCGGACCTCGCGTGCCGCCGCACGAGCGCAGCGAGGATCGCGATCGCGGCGTGCATCCCCCCGCCTGCGGCGTCGGCGATCGTCGCGCCCGGCAGCGGCGGACCCCCGTCGAACCGCGGTCCGGAGCAGGCCAGGAAGCCGGCGACGGCGAGGTAGTCGAGGTCGTGGCCCGCCCAGCCGGCGCGCGGTCCGTCCTGGCCGTAGCCGCTGGTCGAGCAGTAGACGATCCGCTCGTTCACGGCCCGGACGTCCTCGTAGCCGACCCCGAGCCGGTCGACGACGCCGGGCCGGAAGCTCTCGAGCACCACGTCGGCCGCGGCGGCCATGCGGAGGAACGTGGCTCGCCCCGCGTCGGTCTTGAGGTCGAGCCGGACGCGCTGCATCCCGCGCTGGGCACCGTAGGTGAAAAAGGGCGGCTCGATCGGCTGCTTGCCCTCCCGCGGCACCGGACCGAGCTTGACGACGTCGGCCCCGTAGTCGGCGAGGATGCGGGCACAGCGTGCGGCTGGGCCCACGGTGGAGAAATCGAGCACGACGTGATCGGCGAGCGCGGGCTCCGTCGGCATCGGTGACGTCAGAAGTTCTTCGGGAGCCCGAGCTTGCGGCGGGCGATGATGTTCTTCTGCACCTCGGAGGTGCCACCTCCGATGGTGTCGATCACCGTGTAGCGGTACGTCGACTCCGCCCGACCCTGCATCGGCGCGTCCTTGGTGCCAACCCGGAGCTGCGACCCCGGTCCCGCGATGTCCATCGAGGCGTTCGCCAACCGCTTGGAGAGCTCGGTGGCGAAGAGCTTGTACTCCGACGCCTCGCAGGTGGGAGCGGCCCCACCCTTCATCGACTCGGCCACGAAGCGCAACCCGAGCACGCGGGCCGTCTCGCACCGGGTGACGAGCTGCGCGATCTGCTGACGCACCACCGCGTCCTCGCGCAGGGGCTTGCCGTCGCGCTCCGCGGTCGCGACGTACTCGCAGAGCAGCTCCAAGCGCTGCTGGATGGGCGAGTACGTGAACATCGTGAAGCGCTCGAGGTCGAGGGCCTCGGAGATGTACTGGAAACCGCGCCCACGCTCGCCGACCATGTAGTCGTCGGGGACGAACACGTCGTCGAAGAAGACGTCGTTCGTGCGCTCGTCACCCATCGTCCAGATCGGGTTGATCGTCAGCCCGGGATGGTCGAGCGGGACGAGGAACAGGCTGATGCCCTGGTGCTTCGGCGCGTCTGGGTCGGTGCGGGCGCCGACCCAGTACCACTCGGCGAAGTGCGCGGAGGTGGTCCACGTCTTCTGGCCGTTGAGAACCCAGCCGCCGTCCGCCTCGGTCGCCTTGAGCTGCATCGACGCCGCGTCGGACCCGGCGTTGGGCTCGCTGTAGCCAACGGCGAACTCGACCTCGTTGCGCAGGATCTTGGGCAGGAACTCACGCTTCAGCTTCTCGGACCCGTGACGGATGAGCGTCTTGCCGATGATCCCGACGCCCTTGCCGATCTGAGGAGCACCCCGGCGAGCCAGCGCCTCGTTCAGCAAATACTCGTAGACGCCCTCGCCCTCGCTGCCGCCGTACTCCTTCGGCCAGGTCATGCCCAGCCAGCCCCGGTCGCCGAGCTCGCGCATGAACGCCCGCCGCGGCGGCGTGTCGACGATCTGCGCCATGTTCTCCCGGGTGACGTCCATCACCTCGGGGTCCTCGTGCTCGTCGAGGAAGCGCTCCACCTCGGCGACGAAGTCCTCTTGCTCGGGGTTGAAGTCGAAGTCCATGGGCTCCCGGGTCTGCGTGCGTCACTTCGGGGGATTTCGAGCCTATAGCGAGCTTCGATCGGACACGGCCTCGGCGGGCGCGGCAGGGTGGGAGATGGGCCGAACGCGCTCGTGGACGGGACCCGGCGTACGGATCCTCGCCGTGCTGGCCTCGCTGGCGCTGGTCGCCGCCGCGTGCGGCGACGACAACGGCGGCGCGGACAACACCACTACCACGGCCGAACAGGCGGAGCCCACCGATCCCACGATCGACTTCGACGTCGAGCTCGACGACGCGCTCCTCGAGGCCAACGCCGCCGCGTTCGCGCCCGAAGAGCCGGGCGCGACGCTCCAGATGGAAGACGTCGCCGGCTCCGACGCCGGCTTCGTCGCCGTCGGCTACGAGACCGAGACGGACACGACCCTCCCCGCCGCGGCCGCGGCCTGGTGGTCGGAGGACGGCTGGAACTGGGAGCGCATCGCCGACGACACCTTCGACGATCCAGCGCGCATGGACGCGGTCGTGGCCACCGACGACGGGTTCGTGGCGGTCGGCTCCGCCGGGCGCACCGGCGATGACGCGGCCGTGTGGCGCTCCGACGACGGCCGCGACTGGGAGCGCGTCGAAGGGAACGACGACGCGTTCGCCGGCGGCAACATGTTGGATGTCGCCGTCGGCGCAGACGGACTGGTCGCAGTGGGCGCCGTCCACGTGGAGCACCCGGATACGGACTTCGCCGTCCACGCGGCGATCTGGCGCTCCGACGACGGCGAGCAGTGGGAGGCGATCCCCGATTCGGCGCTTCCCGCGACGGCTGACGATGTCACGGGCCAGACGCTCTGGGGCGTCGCCGCTGCTGCCGACGGCTACGTCGCCGGCGGAGGCACGGGCGGCGGGGAGGGAGCGGAGGGCGGAGTGGAACTCTGGCAATCGCCGGACGGGACCACGTGGGAACGGGTCGAGTCCGACGCCCTGGACGACAGCGTGCTCGTCGACGACGTCGCCGCCTCCGAAGACGGCTACGTAGCGGTCGGGCCGTCCGGAGAGCCCGGGGATTCGTCGCAAGCGGTCTGGTTCTCGGCGGACGGCCACGAGTGGGAACAGCTCGACCTCGACCTCGACCCCGACTTGGCCCTGAGCGGCGTCGACGCCAACGGCGACGGTCTGTTCGTCGCCGTCGGGCCGCTGGTCCCCGACTACGAGCCCTTCGAGGACGAGCAAGAGGAGCCGGACGAGGATCCTCGTCTCATCTCGGAGGTCTGGTCGTCGGAGGACGGCCGTGTCTGGAAGCTGCTGCCGGCCGAGGACGAGGAGGAGGCCCGGGGCACGATGAACGGCGTGGAGGCGTTCGCCAACGGTTACATCGCCGTCGGCACCGAGGAAGGATCGGCCCAGGTCTGGGTCGACGAGGTGGGGATCGAATGAGTCGCCAAAGAAGTCTGGTGCGGTCGGGCGCAACGTTCGCCGTCGCAGTGCTCGCCGCAGGCCTGCTCCTGGCGGCGTGCGGCGACGACGGTGGCAGCGCAGACGACACGACCACCACGGCCGAGCAGGACCAGGCCACCGAGCCCGAGATCGACTTCGACGTCGAGCTCGACGACGCGCTCCTCGAGGCCAACGCCGCCGCGTTCGCGCCCGAAGAGCCGGGCGCGACGCTCCAGATGGAAGACGTCGCCGGCTCCGACGCCGGCTTCGTCGCCGTCGGCTACGAGACCGAGACGGACACGACCCTCCCCGCCGCGGCCGCGGCCTGGTGGTCGGAGGACGGCTGGAACTGGGAGCGCATCGCCGACGACACCTTCGACGATCCAGCGCGCATGGACGCGGTCGTGGCCACCGACGACGGGTTCGTGGCGGTCGGCTCCGCCGGGCGCACCGGCGATGACGCGGCCGTGTGGCGCTCCGACGACGGCCGCGACTGGGAGCGCGTCGAAGGGAACGACGACGCCTTCGCGGGCGGCGACATGTCGGACGTGACCGGCTCCGGGGACGGACTGGTCGCCGTGGGCCGCGTCAGGGTGGGCGGCGAAGACGAGACCGAGCTGGAGCCAGGGATCTGGCGCTCTTCCGACGGCGACGAGTGGGAGCGCGTCGAGGACTCGGACCTTCCCGGGATGGCGGCCGACGTCTCGCTCAACGGCGTCACCGTCTCGGACGACGGGTTCGTCGGCGGTGGAGTGCGATCGGGCGAGGCGGAGGTCTGGCGCTCCGACGACGGCACGACCTGGGAACGAGTCGAGTCCGACGCCTTCGAGGACGGGATCACGGTCGGGGAGCTCGCGGCGTCGGCCGACGGCTACGTGGCCACCGGCTCGGCGGGGAAGCTCGGCGAGGACGCCACGGAGGCGATCTGGTTCTCGCCCGACGGCGAGGAGTGGGAGCCAGTCGACGTCGACCTCAACCCCGACCTGAGCGTGTCCGGCCTGGACGCCAACTCCGATGGCCGGTTCGTCGCGGCGGGACCCCTGTTCAGCGACCCGCTGGCAGAAAACCAGGATGCGACCGACACCTCCGAGGTCTGGGCGTCGGCCGACGGTCGCAGCTGGGACCTGCTGCCCTTCGAGGACGAGGTGGAAGCCCAAGGCTCCATCCTCGGCGTGGGCGTGTTCGCCAACGGCTACATCGCCGTCGGCACCGAGGAAGGGTCGGCTCAGGTCTGGGTGGATCCGCTCGAGGTCACGGAAGGCGACGAGAACACCGACGAGAAGAGCTCCGACGACGGCGAGTCCTCCGGCGACGACTTCACCGACCCCGACGAGACCATCGACGTCGGCGTGGGTGACACGTTCACGATCTCCCTCGACTCCAACCCGACGACGGGCTACTCGTGGCAGTTCGCCGAACCGGTCGACGACTCGGTCCTCGAGTCCCTCGGCAGCGAGTACGAGCCCGACCCGGGCGCGGAGGACGAGGCGGGAAGGGGCGGCACCGAGCACTTCTCCTTCGAGGCCGTGGGTGAGGGATCCACGACGATCGAGCTCGAGTACGTCCCTCCGGGTGGTGACTCGGGCGAGCGCACCACCTTCTCGGTCAACGTGGGCTGACGCCGGCCCCACCGCCCTCCCGCATGGGCTTCTCCGCAGCCTTCTCCGCGTAGACGAGGAACACCGGCACGCCCTTCTGCGGCAAGGAGAACGCCTCCAGGCCGCGAAACCCGACCTGTCGGAGCATCGTGCTCGGCTCGATCACCCTGAGGCCACTGGCGACGAGGGGGAACTTCGTGAGGAAGAAGACCGTCGACCGTTCGATCAGGTGTCGAGGGCGGCCGAGGTAGCTCGCCAGGAGCCGTCCTCCCGGCTTCAGGACTCGCTCGAGCTCCTCGGAAGCGACCCGTTCCTCGACCTCGGGGAGGAAGTCGAGATAGCAATAGGCGAACACGGCGTCGAACGCGTCGCTCTCGTACGGAAGACGCGCGGGGCTCCCGATCCGCACGGTGTAGCTCCTGTCCGCAACCTCCTCGCCGTCGGAGCGCTCCGAGAAGACGACCAGCTCGTTGCGGCGTTGGGATTGGCCGCGAACAGCATCTCGAGGAAGTAGTCGGTCGGTGGAGCGATGACCAGGAGCGCATCGCCGTCCCGGATCCTCGAGAGCCCCAGCGACCTCTGCCTGGCCCTGCTCTCGAACTGCTGCTGAACCAGCGGAAGATCGGCGCGACCTTCTCGTACGACCCGGCGACGGAGCTCGGCGTTGCGAGTCCTCGCACGATCGAAGAGCCTAGAGGGCGTTGTTGGTTACCGACGCGCCCAATCATTGCGGACGGGTGCTTCGACGCCGCCACGCCGAATCTGATGGACTCTGAGGTGGCGGAAGCACACGACGGAAAGCGCAGGGATGCGAGGCATCATCAGCTACGGCGCATACGTGCCGTATCAGCGGCTGCGGCGAGAGGCGATCAGCGCCGTGGTCGGCGGGGCGCCGGGCCGGGGCGCCCGCTCCGTCGCCTCCTACGACGAGGACACGACGTCGATGGGCGTCGAGGCGGGACGCCTCGCACTGCGCTCCGTCAACCGCCGTGTCGACCCTCGGGCCTGTTGGTTCGCGACCAGCGGCCCGGCCTACCTCGACAAGACCAACGCGACCACGATCCACGCCGCGCTGCGGCTCGACCGTGACGCGGCCGCGATCGACATGGGAGGCGCGCCCCGCTCCGGGATGGGCGCCTGGCGGGCCGCACTGCGAGGTGACGGCCCCACCCTGGTCGTGACCTCCGACATCCGGACTGGTCTGCCGGCGAGCGTCGACGAACGCGACGGTGGTGACGGGGCGGCCGCCGTGCTCTTCGGGGGCGACGACGATGGTGCGGTCGTCGCCGAGCATCTGGCGAGCGCGTCGACCACCGAGGAGTTCCTCGACCGCTGGCGCCTCCCCGGCGAGTCCCGCTCGCAGCTCTGGGAGGAGCGGTTCGCCGAGACCCGCTACCCACCCCTCGCCGAGCAGGCCTGGGGCGAGGCGCTGAAGCGCGCGGGCCTGGCGGCGGAGCAGGTCGATCGGGTCGTGCTCACGGGATTGCACGCGCGCTCGGTCCGTCGCGTCGCCCGCGGGCTCGGCGTCGGGAAGGAAGCGTTCGTCGACGACCTGAGCGCCACGGTCGGCAACACCGGAACCGCACACCCCGGCCTGCTGCTCGCCTGCGCGCTCGACGGCGCGTCACCGGGAGAGGTGATCGCGGTCGTGAGCCTGGCCGACGGAGCCGACGTCGAGGTGTTCCGCGCGACCGATGCCATCGAGGCGTTCGCACCCATCCGCACGGTCGCTGCCCAGATCGAGGCGGGCAGCGACGCGCTCCCCTACGGCAAGTTCACCAACTGGCGGGGCATGCTCCCGATCGAGCCGCCCCGCCGCCCGCCACCCGACCGCCCCGCGGCTCCCCCTTCCACCCGGGCCGAGGACTGGAAGTTCGCCTTCGTCGGCTCGCGCGACCGCTCGACCGGCGCGCTCCACCTCCCGCCGCAACGCGTGTCCTGGAAGGGCGGCGCGCAGGACGAGATGGACCCGGCCCCGATGGCCGACGTGCCCGGCACGATCGCCTCGTTCACCGTCGACAAGCTCGCGTACTCGCCGAGCCCGCCGATCGTCTTCGCGGTCGTCGACTTCGACGGCGGCGGGCGCCTGCCGATCGAGCTCACGGACGTCGATGTGTCCGAGGTGGCACCCGGCGACCGCGTGGAGATGACGTTCCGACGCCTCTTCACCGCGGGCGGGGTCCACAACTACTTCTGGAAGGCACGCCCGATCCGCGGCTGAAGGGGGACGACGTCATGCCATCACACGGCATCAAGGGACAGGTCGCGATCGTCGGGATGGGCTGCACCCGCTTCGGGGAACTCTGGGACAAGAGCGCCGACGACCTGATGATCGAGGCCTCCGACGAGGCGTTCGCGTCCGCGGGTACCGGCAAGGACGACGTCGACGCGTACTGGCTCGGGACCGCGATGTCGGGCATGAGCGGCATGACGCTCGCCCGCCCGCTCCAGCTCCGGGGCAAGCCCGTCACCCACGTCGAGAACTTCTGCGCGACGGGATCCGAGGCGCTGCGGAACGCCGCCTACGCGGTCGCATCGGGCGCGTACGACGTGGCGATGGCCGTCGGCGTCGAGAAGGTGAAGGACAGCGGCTACCAGGGACTCAACGCGTCCGGTGCCGCGACGGACGGTACGGGACGGACACTCACCGCCGCGGCCATGTTCAGCCTCGTCGCCCCGTCGTACGCCGAGAAGTACGGCGTGGACCCCGACGAGATCAAGGAGGTCCTGGCGCGCATCGCGTGGAAGAACCACTTCAACGGTGCTCGCAACCCGCGCGCGCAGTTCCGCAAGGAGATGGACCGCGACGCCATCTGCCAAGCGCCCGCGGTGGCAGGGCGCTTGGGCCTCTTCGACTGCGCGGGTGTCGCCGACGGTGCCGCCGCTGCGATCGTGTGCCGCGCCGAGGATGCACACCGGTTCACCGACTCGCCGCTCTACGTCCACGCGTTGTCGTTCGTCGCGGGGGCGGGGACGGGATCGCTCGACCCGGACTACGACTACACGACGTTCCCCGAGGTCGTCGCCACCGCGAGGGACGCGTACGACCAGGCCGGGATCACCGATCCACGCCGGGAACTCGCGATGGCCGAGGTGCACGACTGCTTCACCCCCACCGAGCTCGTCCTCATGGAGGACCTGGGCTTCGCTGAGCGCGGCATGGCGTGGAAGGAGGAGCTGGCCGGCACGTTCGACCTCGACGGTGACCTCCCCGTGAACCCCGACGGCGGGCTGAAGAGCTTCGGCCACCCCATCGGCGCGTCCGGCCTGCGCATGATGTTCGAGTGCTGGCTCCAGCTCCGGGGCGACGCTCCCGAGCAGCGTCGGATCCAGACCGACAGCACCCGCGCGCTCACCCACAACCTCGGTGGCTACCCGGGCGAGATGGTCTCGTTCGTCTCGATCCTCGGCACCGAGCCCGGCTGAACGAGGCTCGCAAGACGATCTTCCTGCGTCAGCGTTCCTGGATCCGCATCTCCTCGACGTCTCGGTGGTCCGCCAATGCCGCCAGCACATGCGCGGAGGTGACGCCGGGCTTCCCTTTGACCCGGGCTCGGACGCGCAAGCGACGGGTGTCCTCGTCCCGGTCGACGTCGAGGCTTCGGACCTCGATCCCGTGGAGCTGGTGCAGGTCACCGATGACCTTCGTCGAGTCCGCACCCTCGACGAGATCGAAGGTCACGAGGTCCTCGTCACGGCCGACTCGCAGACGCAGCCAGCGCCGGGCCCACCGCAGCACCACCAACGATAGGAGCACCGCGATCGTGACGGTGACCGCGGCCCAGTAGTAGCCGACACCCACCGCGAGGCCCACCGCAGCGGTCACCCACATCGACGCCGCGGTGGTGAGACCCCGGATCGAGCCCCGCTCTTTCAGGATCGCGCCTCCACCGAGGAACCCGACACCCACGACCACCTGCGACGCCACCCGCGTGACGTCGATCTGCACGTTGGTGTCGGCACGAGGGACGGAAAAGGGCTCGAAGGCATGGATCGAGATCAGTCCGAAGAGCGCTGCTCCGAGGCAGAGCAGGACGTGCGTGCGGAAACCGGCCGGCTGGGCGCTGATCTCACGCTCGACTCCGATCGCGCCGCCGAGGACGACAGCGACGGCGACTCGCAGCAGCATCTCCGCGTTGCCGAGGCCGAGGAGGTCCGACACCGCTCGCTACGCCTCGTCCACGGGTGCCGGGACGACGGTCACGGGCGTCCCGTTGAGCACACTGTTGCCCGACAGCGGATCGAGCACTGTGTCGTCGGTGAGCGCGTTGAGGTTGACACCCGCATGGTCGGCGGCGACGTGCATCCGCGTGCCGGGAACGCCGTGACCCCAACCGTGGGGCAGGCTCACCACCCCGGGCATCACCGCGTCGGTGACCTCCACCGGCGTCTCCACCGCGCCCACGCGTGACGTGACCACCGCGTCTCCTCCGGGGTCGAGGCCGATCCGGGCGGCGTCGTCGGGATGGACCTGGAGCGTGCAACGATCGCGCCCCTTCACGAGCACGTCGACGTTGTGCATCCAGGAGTTGTTCGAGCGCACGTGACGGCGGCCGACGAGGCGCAGGCCGTTCCCTTCCGGTTGCTCGAGGGCGGCGCGCAGGCGGGCCATGTCGTCGACGATCGGCTCCGGTGCGAGCTCGACCCTTCCCGAGGTGGTCTTGATGCCGTCCGGGAAGCGCTCGACCAGGGGCCCGAAGTCGATGCCGTGCGGCTCGGCGCGCAGGCGTTCCAGCGTCAACCCGTCGGGGTCCGCCCCGAAGCCGTCGCCGAAGCGGCCGGTGCGCAACCGCAGGTCGACGACCCGCTCGATCTCCGGCAGGGGCGCCAGCGCAGCCAGGATCTCGGCTCGATCACGTCCGTGGATCGGGCTGTCGAAACGCGCGAGCTCCCGGTCGAGGTGGTACGCGAGGACCATGTCGTGGGCGAGTGTCGGGTCCGCGGCACTCCCCTGCCCGCTCAGGATCAGCATGAGCCGGGCGAAGATCTCGTCCTCGGACGGTCCTCGAGCCGGGAAGACCGCCGACGACCACTTCGCGACCGTGCGCACCGCGTTGGCCGAGAAGGCAAAGTCGTAGTGCGGCCGCTCGAGCGGCGACGGCGGCGGGAGGACCACGTCCGCGTGGCGGGACGACTCGTTCAGGTAGGGGTCAATCGCGATCATGCACTCGAGCGAGGCGAACGCAGCGTCGAGCCGCTCGCTGTTCGGTAGTGACCGCACGGGGTTCCCCGCGACGAGCAGCAGCGCGCGCACCTGGCCGTCGCCCGGCGTCTCGATCTCGTCCGCGAGGGTGGACACGGGGAGCTCGCTTCGGACCTCCGGAAGACGTCGGACCCGGCTGTGCCAGCGGCCCGTCCGGAAGCCGCGCCCGCCCGGCGGGCCGCTCGGGAGTCGTTGGTGAGCGGGGCTGGCGAACATGACGCCCCCGGGCCGATCGAGGTTGCCGGTGAGGACGTTGCAGAGGTCCGCGGCCCACGACGCGAGCGTGCCGAACTCGACGGTGTGGTTCCCGACGCGACCGTGCACCGCTGCAGCGGGCGCGGCCGCGAGCTCACGTGCGAGCCGGCGGACGCGCGGCGCGTCCACGCCGGTCCGCGCGGCCACGGCCTCCGGGGCGAACGGCTCCACCAGACCACGAGCCTCCTCGACGCCCACGACATGCGGAGCGAGCCGCCCGACGTCGACCAGGTCTTCTTCGAAGAGGACGGACGCAAGCGCGAGGAGGAAGAAGGCGTCGGTGCCGGGACGGACGGCGACGTGCTCGTCGGCGTGCTCCGCAGTCTTGGTCCGACGGGGGTCGACCACCACGAACCGCCCGCCGCGCGCTCGGAGCGCCTCGAGGCGACCCGGGAGGTCGGGTGCCGTCCAGAGGCTCCCGTTCGACTCCCACGGGTTGGTCCCGAGCAGCAGGAGATAGTCGGTGCGGTCGACGTCGGGGAGTGGGAAGGCGAGGCTGTCACCCCACATCAAGCCGGCGGAGACGTGCTTCGGCATCTGGTCGACGGTGGAGGCGCTGAAGAGGTTGCGCGTCCCCGCGGCGAACACGAGCGGGGCCGCGTACAGCTGGCCCGCGAGGTTGTGGACGTTGGGGTTGCCCAGGTAGATCGCGAGCGCCTCGCGACCGTGCTCCTCGAGCACCGGCAGCAGCCGCTGCTCCACCTCGGCGAAGGCCTCCGGCCACGAGGTCTCCCGCCACGAACCGCCGTCGCGGACCAGGGGCGCACGGAGCCGGTCGGGATCCTCGTGGAGCTGTTTGAGCGTGGAGCCCTTCGGACAGATGAATCCGTGGGAGAAGACGTCGTCACGGTCACCCCGAACCCGGACGACCGACCGGTCGCGGGTCGTGACCTCGAGGCCGCACGTCGCCTCGCAGAGCGGACACGTCCGGAAGTGTGTCCGGGTCGGCGCCACGCTCCGACGCTACAGGCTCGGAGCGAGCACAGGTAGCGACGACGCAGAGCGGCACCCTGCACGGAACGCCTCCACCCTTGCGCGACCATGTCGTCGTGCCCGTGCGGTCGCCACGTCGAGGCATACCCGCGCTCCTCGGGGCCGGTACGGCGGTCATCACGGCCGTCGCCGCGATCCCAGCCGTGGTCCTCGCCCGCGATGTGGATCCCGTCGGCACGGTCGCCGAGTTCCCGCTCCCCACGGCGAACGCGACCCCACTCGGGATCACGGCCGGGCCCGACGGCAACGTCTGGTTCACCGAGGAGGACGGGAACCAGATCGGACGCATCACACCCGACGGGACCGTGACCGAGTTCCCGGTCACCGCGGACAGCCACCCGCTCGTGGTCACCCTGGGGCCCGACGGCAACCTCTGGTTCACCGAGCTCGACACCAACCGGCTGGGGCGGATCACCACCGATGGCACGATCACCGAGTTCGAGCTCCCCCAGCCGGCCTGTCTCCCGCTCGCCATCACCACCGGGGCCGACGGCAACCTCTGGTTCACGGAGGCGGGATGTAGCCGGACCGGACGGATCACGATCGACGGCGCGGTCACCGAGTTCAGCCTCCCCGAGCCCGACAGCCTCCCCGCGGGGATCACGAACGGTCCCGACGACGCCGTGTGGTTCACGCAGATCGGCGCCAATGCCATCGGCCGGATGGTCGCCGTGCAACCGACGCCGGCCCCGACCTCCACCACCACGCCGGCAGAGCCCCCAGCGGCGGAGCCCGCCACGCCCGTCGGCGCCGAGCCGACCTTCACCGGCTGAGACGAGCCCGCTCCGGCCGGCAGTAGCGTGGCCCGACCCCAGGACGCGAGAAACCCTCATGGCCGACGACGCGCGCAACTCGACCGCCGGCAGCGCGATCCTCGTGGTCCTCTCGGCAGCGATGTTCATCTACGTGATCGACACCACGATCATGAACGTGTCGATCTCGGACGTCGTGAAGGACCTGAACACCGAGGTGACGAAGCTCCAGGCGGCGATCACCCTTTACACGCTGACGATGTCGGCGTTCATGCTGACGGGCGGGAAGCTCGGCGACCTCTGGGGGTCGCGTCGCGCGTTCCGGATCGGGCTCGTCGTCTACGGCATCGGCACGGTCACGACCGCGGTCGCACCGAACATCGTCGTGCTCATGATCGGCTGGTCGGTCCTCGAAGGACTCGGCTCTGCGCTGATCGTGCCCGCGATCAACACGCTCGTGCGCACGAACTACCCGGACGAGGCGCGCGCGAAGGCGTACGGAACCGTGTGGGGCGTCGCCGCCGCGGGCGCCGCGTTCGGACCGATCGTCGGCGGAGCGATCACCACCGCTGCCACCTGGCGGCTCGCCTTCGCGCTCGAGGCCCTCATCGTCGTGATCGTGCTCATCGGCTCGACCCGTCTGACCGGCAGCCGCCGGGCGACCACGGGCGCGCGGATCGACGGGGTCGGCGTCGTGCTATCCGTCGTCGGCCTCGGCCTGGTCGTCCTCGGAATCCTCCAGACCTCGACCGCGGGCTGGGACGATCCCCGGATCTGGGTCATGATCGCCACGGGGCTGGTCGTGCTCGCGCTCTTCGTCTTCTGGCTGCGCGGGCGTGAGGCGCGGGGGAAGCCGCCGTTGCTCCACTTGTCGATCTTCCGGCACCGGAGCATCCGTCAGGGCCTCCCGGTGCTGATGACCCAGACCTTCATCCAGGCCGGGATCCTCTTCCTCATCCCGCTCTTCGCGCAGACGCTGTTGGGCTTCAGCGCGTTCCGCACCGGCGTGACCCTGCTGCCGCTGTCGATCGCGGTGCTCACGGTCTCGGCGCTGTCGCCACCGCTCGGCCATCGCTTCTATCCGCGCTCGATCGTCGCGGTCGGCCTGTTGATCCTCGGCGCGGGCGGTCTGCTGCTGTCCCGGGCGCTCGACGGTGCCACCTCCGGCTTCGACCTGACGATCCCGCTGCTGATCGCGGGAATCGGGATCGGTCTCGTGGTCGCGCAGCTCCCGAACCTGATCCTCGGGGGCGCCGAGACCCACGAGGCGAGCGAGGCGGCCGGGCTCCAGGGCACGGCCCAGAATCTCGGCATGTCGCTCGGGACCGCAGTGGTCGGCTCCATCATCCTCGCGGTGGGCTTCTCGACCGCCGCCTCGCAGGTCGACGAGACCACGGCGCTCGACGACGCGCAGAAGGCCGCCCTACAAGAGGCGATCGACGCCGACTCGCAGGCTGCGACCGAGGCGCAGGTGCAACAGGTCGCCGCCGACGCGCCACCCGATCAAGCCGATGAGATCGAGCGGATCGCTCGCGACTCGCACCTGCGCGGCTTCCAGGCCGCGCTGGTCGCGGGCGGCGTCGTCGCCCTGCTGGGATTCGTGCTCGCGCTCCGTCTTCCGAAACGGAAGCTGACCGGCGAGCCCCTCGAGGAAGCGGTCCGGGCCAGCACGAAGACGGTCGCCCGCCTCGACCTCGAGATGGAGGACCTCGGCGAACCCGGAGGCGGTCAGCCGTGAAGGCCGTCGTCCTCGTGAAGCAGGTGCCGGACCTTCGGACCGCCCCCGTCGGCGTGCACCCCGACGGGACGATCGAGCGCGAAGCCGCACCCGCGATCACGAACCCCGCCGACCTCCACGCCCTCGAGGCCGCGCTCCAGCTCGCCGACGAGGTGGTGGCGCTTTCGATGGGGCCGCCCAAGGCCGATGAGGTGCTGCGCGACGCGATCGCGCGCGGCGCGGGGGCGGGCTACCTGCTCTGCGACCGCGCGCTCGCCGGATCGGACACATGGGCAACGGCGAACGCTCTCACGGCCGCGATCGCTCACATCGGTGACGTCGACCTGGTCCTCGGAGGGCTCTCCGCACTCGACGGCGAGACGGGACAGGTCGGTCCCGAGGTGGCCTGCGGCCTCGGCTGGCCTCAGGCCACGGGCTGCGAGGAACTGCGCGTGGAGAACAACCGGCTCCTCGCACGGCGGATCGTCGAAGGCGGCTTCGAGCTGCTCTCGCTGCCGATCCCCGCACTCGTCACGGTGGCCGAGACCGGGTTCGAGCCCCGGTACCCGACCCTGCCCGGTCGCCGCCGCGCCGCGCGCGCAGAAATCGTACAACTCGGCGTCGAGGACTGCGGTCTCGAAGCGGATCGTGTCGGGCTCGCGGCCTCGCCGACGAAGGTCGCACACATGGAACCCGCGCCGATGCCCGATCGTGATTGCCGAATGGTCGGCGAAGACCTCGACCTCGACGAGCTCGTCGGCGAGCTGGCCTCGCTCGGCGCGCTGGACACCGTCGCGGTGAGCGAGCGCGAGGAGACGGAGGTCGCCGATCCCGACCCGGTCGACCCGGTGACGGAGCATCCGCGGGTCTGGGTGGTATGCGAGCTCGACGACGGCGAGCTCGCGCGGGTGTCGGCCGAGCTCCTCTCGAAGGCAACCGAGCTGGCACCCGAGCTCGGCGGTGGTGTCGGAGCGTTGTGCGCTGCCGCGGAACCCGCTCGCGCCGCGGCGGAGGCGGCCCGCTTCGGCGCCGACGTCGTCTACGTCGCGTCCGACGAAGCACTGACCCCCTACCGCTGCTTGCCGCACGCCCGGGTGGTGACGGACGCGACGCGCACGTACGAGCCCGCGGTGTTGCTCTTCGGCGCCACGACCACGGGCCGGGACCTCGCCCCCCGGGTCGCGTCGATGCTCGATGCCGGGCTGGCGGCCGACTGCACGGACCTCGCGGTCGGGTCGTGGGAACGGCGGCACGAGCGCTTCGACGCGCTCCTCCACCAGATCCGGCCCGCGATGGCCGGGGGTGTGCTCGCGACCTGCGTGGCGCCGGTCGTACGACCCCAGATGACCACAGTCCGACCGGGAGTGTTCGAGCCTCGACCCCGCCCGCGGCGCGCCACGACGGTCGGGCTGGCCGCGACCTTCGAGCCCGGCGACCTCGCTGTCGACGTCCTCGACCGAGAGGTCCGCCACGGGGAGGTCGGGCTGGCCGAGGCCGACGTCGTCGTGGCGGGGGGCGCGGGTTGCGACGCCCACAGCTGGCACCTCGTCGAAGACCTCGCCGAGTCGATCGGAGGACGCGTCGCTGCGTCCCGCGGTGCCGTCGAAGCCGGGCTCGCGCCACGGTCGCTCCAGGTCGGTCAAACCGGCGAGACCGTGCACCCGAAGCTCTACATCGCCTGCGGCGTGTCGGGCGCGCTCCAGCACGTGGTCGGAATGCGAACCGCTCGGACCGTGGTAGCGGTCAATCGTGACCCCGAGGCCTTCATCTTCCGGATCGCCAACTTCGGCATCGTCGGCGACGTCACGGAGATCGTGCCCCAGCTCACCTCTGCGATTCGCCGATCGGGACCGTTCGGTCCCTGACGGGTTACTCCATCGGGAGCGTCGCCAGCTGCGCGAGCAGTTGGTCCTTCTGCTCCTCGAAGTCCTCGAAGGTGATCTCGTCGTCGTCGAACTGCTTGTGCAGCTCCTCTAGGCGTTCCATCAGGTCCGCCGCGGAAGGCTGCTCCGCACCTGTCGACCCCGCTTCGGACGTGGCCTCGGCCTCGTCGTCCTCCGCGGACCGCTGCTGACGCCGCTCACGCTTGGCCTTGGCCTTCGCCTTCTTCTGCCGTTCGCGTTGGAGCTTCGCGAAGGTGGTTCGTTTGTTCGCCATGATCACCTCCTCGGGTCCACCCATGAAGAAGCCGCCGGCACGGCGACCGGCGGCTTCGTCGACGCTTGCGGGCGAGTCAGATGACCCGGACGTTCTGCGCCTCTTCGCCCTTCCGACCGGGTGCAACGTCGAACTCGACGCGCTGACCGTCTTCGAGGGTCTTGTACCCCTCACCCTGGATGTTCGAGTAGTGGACGAAGACGTCGTCGCCCTGCTCACGGGAGATGAAGCCGTAACCCTTCTCCGCGTTGAAGAATTTCACTGTACCTGTTGCCAACGAACCATTTCTTTCTCTGCTTGCGAGCGAATCCGGACGACTCCCTCGTCCCCACCAGCGTAGAACGTGGCGCGACCGGTTCGGGTAATCGGCCCGAACCCGGGCGCCAGAAGGGCTGTGGCCGCCGGGAGCGGAGCGCCGCAGTACATTCCCCGCCCGACGCATGCACGCGCACACGCAGCCCGCCCTGTCCTTCGACGAGGTGATCTCCGTCGTCGACGACCCCGCTTCGTACCAGCCGTGGCGGGCCGACTTCGAGCGCTCGGGCGCCTACGTCGACCGACCCGACCTCCAGGTCCCGGCCGGTCGGCAGCTTCGCGCGCGCTGCGAATCGTTCTCGTTCCCCCCTCCGGCGACCGACGCGCTCGTCGAGCAGCGGCGGACGTGGGACCCCCCGGCGATCCGCAGGCTCGGAGCGCACCTGCAATGGATGGTGTGGGAACGGTATTCCCCGGAGGGCACCGGGCTGAGCTGGCCGCTCCCACCCCGGGTATGCCCGCTCCTCCACGCCTACGCGCTCCTCGGGCTCGCGACCGTGACCCGGACCGCGCACCGGGAGCTCGGCATCCCGGACGACGTGACCGCGGCCACCCTGTGGGACATCGGCGAGCAAGTGGCGATCCACCAGCGCATCCACGGGCACGCGGGGATGAACGCGGCGTGGTGGCTCGCCCGCCACCTCGCGCTGCATCTCTTCGCCCTGGGTCGACTCCAGTTCGAGCGGACCCGGGCACGCCGCGACCTGGGCCCGATCGCCGCGGGGACCCCGTACCTCGACGTCCACATTCCCGAGTCGGGTCCCCTCACCCCGGAGGCGTGCGACGCCTCCTTCGCGGCCACCCCACCCTTCTTCGCCCGGTTCTTCCCCGAGGACGGGGCGCGCTGGTTCGTCTGCGACTCGTGGCTCCTCGACCCACAGCTCGCCGGTCTTCTCCCGGGTGAGTCGAACATCGTGCGCTTCCAGCGACGCTTCGAGCTGGTCTCGACACGCCGTGACGGCGGGCGCTCGTTCGAGTTCGTCTTCGACCGTCCCGACCTCGACCCGGTCGCGGAACCCGACCTCTCCAAGCTTCCGCGCCGAACGGCGCTCGAGCGGGCGCTGTGCGAGTTCGTCGAGTCGGGGAGACGGCTCCAGTCGGGCATCGGCGTGATCCCGATCGGCGCAGATGGGACGCGTGGGGCCGCACCGTGGTGAGCGCCGACCCCCTGGCGACGCTGTTCCCCCGACCGCGATCCACCCAGCGTCGGAGCGGCACGGTCGCGCCGAACACGTCGGCCGCAGAACGGGCCGATGCCTCGCTTCCTCCCCAGGGCTACGAGCTGACCGTCGACCGCCGCGACGGCGTCGAGCTGCGGCACGCGGACGACGCCGGGCGCCGCTACGGCCGCCAGACGCTCCACCAGCTCCGGGGAGCAAAGGGGGGCATCCCGTGTTGCCGGATCTCCGACGCCCCCGACCTCGAGATCCGGGGGTTCCTGCTGGACATCAGCCGCGACCGGGTTCCCACGCGTGAGACGCTCGAGCTTCTCGTCGAACGACTCGAGAACCTCCGCTTCAACCACCTCCAGCTCTACATGGAGCACACCTTCGCCTACCGGGACCACGAAACGGTGTGGCGCGACGCGTCACCGTTGACCCCGGACGACGTGCGCTGGCTTGACGACCGCTGCGACCGCAGTGGGATCGAGCTCGCCGCGTGCCAGAACACCTTCGGGCACATGGAACGCTGGCTCGCCCACGACCAGTACCGGGCGCGAGCCGAGGCGCCGGACGGTTGGCAGCGTGGCCCGCACCGGCATGCGCCGACTGCCCTCGCGCCCACACCCGAGAACGCGACGTTCGCACTTGCGCTCGTCCGGGAGCTCGCGGCGAATTTCCGCAGCCGGCGCGTGAACATCGGGTGCGACGAGGTGTGGGAGCTGGGGCTGGGTGCGAGCGCGGACGAGGTGGCTCGCCGGGGAAAGGAGACGGTGTTCGTCGAGCACCTCCGTCGCATCGCGGAACCGCTCCTCGCCGAAGGGTTCGAGGTCCAGTTCTGGGCCGACATGGTGCAACGCGCGCCCGACGCGGCGCGCCCGCTCGCCGCGGCGAACGCCCTCGCGGCGGTGTGGGGCTATGAGGCGCCCATGGAGGTCGACCCCGCGACCTTCGACTTCGAGGCACTCCCCGAGGAGCTCCGGGAGCCGGCGCGTGAGTACTTCGAGACGAGCGCCCGTGGGTTCGGTCCTCGGCTGACCGACTTCTCGGCAACCGGATTCCGCACGTGGGTCGTACCCGGTACGAGCGGCTGGAACTCGTTCGTCGGTCGGTACGCGAACGCCCGCGCGAACATCCTCGACGCCGTCACGTCGGGCCTGGATCACGGCGTCGACCGGTTCCTGCTCACTGAGTGGGGCGACCACGGGCACTTCCAGCCGCCGTTCGTGGCGCTCCCGCTGATCGCGTACGGAGGCGCGACCGCGTGGTGCGCCGGTTCCAACGGCGACCTCGCCGACGCCGCGCTGGCGGCAGCCGTCGACCGCCTCCTCGTCGACCCCACCCGCAACATCGGCTCGGGGCTCCTCGCGCTCGGTCGGGTCGACGACCACGTCCCGGGCCGTGTGAACGGCACCACGTTCTTCGACGCAGTGATGGTCAGCGACGCCGATGTCGCGCTCGGAACATCGACGCGTGACGGTTACCGGGCGGCGCTCGCGACCATCGACGCCGCCGAGCGGCACCTTGCGGCATCGGATCCGGCCACCCGGGACGGTCCCGAGCTTCTCCGCGAGCTCCACCACGCAGCAGCACTCGCCCGCCACGGGCTCCACTGGCTCGCGCGCGATCACGGACTCGCGGCGCCGTCCGCCGACGTGCTCGAGGCCGAGCGCGCCGATCTCCTCCGGGAGCAACGCGCGTGCTGGCTGGCCCGGAGCCGACCGGGCGGGCTCGAGGACAGCCTCCGTAAGCTCCGTCGCTAGGCGCCTGCTCCCGGGCTCCCACGCCGGCGCAGATCGCCCTTGCGGCGCGCGATCTCCCGGTAGTAATCGACGAGCTCGAGCTCGGCCGCAACGGCCTCGTCCACCACGACCGTCGCGTCCGGGTGGAGCTGCACGGCCGACGCCGGCGCCATCGCGGTGATCGGGCCCTCCACGGCCCGGGCGACGGGAGCAGCCTTCTCGCGCCCGGCTGCGATCAACAGGAGCGCCTTCGCCTCGCTGATCGTCCCGATCCCCATCGTGAGCGCGTGGAACGGGACGGCGGCGGCGGAGTCAAAGAAGCGCGCCGTTCGCGCGGCGCGTCTCGTCGGTCAGCGTCTTGATCCGGGTCCGCGACGCGAGCGACGAGGTCGGCCGTTGAATCCGATGTGCCCGTTCGGACCGATGCCCAACAGCTGGAGGCCGATGCCACCGACGGCGTCGATCTCCCCCTTCTAGGCCCGACACTCCTCCTCCAGGTCGTGGGCGCATCCGTCGAGCAAGTGGACCGCCTCGGGATCGAGATCGACCCGGCCGACGAGCTGCTCGTCGATCTCGCGCGAGTAGCTCCGCGGGTGACCGGGGCCGAATCCGACGTACTCGTCCAGGTGGAACACATGGGTGCGGTCGAAGCGCAGCCCTTCCTCGCGGTGCCTGCGAGCGAGCTCGGCGTAGGTGGCGCGCGGTGAGGCGCCCGTGCACAGCCCCAGCACCGGTCGGTCGTCGTTTCGCAGCAGGTGGTCGACCACATCGGCAGCGCGACCGGCGACCTCCGCTTCATCGGCGACGACGATTACTTCCATCACGGTCTCGTGCTCTGGTGCGGGCAGCACGAGGCTAGGGCACACGTGTCGGTGTCCCGAGGCTTCAGGTCTCGGAACGGACCTGCGCGGGTGCCTCGCCGGCGTCCGTCGCCGCGCGCGGGAGCGTGAACGAGAAGGTCGAACCACGGCCGGGAGCGCTCTCGACCCGGACTCGTCCCCCCATGAGCTCGACGTAGTGGCGGACGATGGTCAGCCCGACGCCCATGCCCCGGCGCGAGCCGCCCTGGCCCTCCACCTGGTAGAAGCGTTCGAAGACGCGCTCGAGGTCCTCGGCCGAGATTCCGGCCCCCTCGTCCTGCACGCGGATCTCGACCTCGTCACCGGCGGAGACCGCCGCCACGGCGATCCGGGTCCCGGGCTTCGAGTACTTGGCCGCGTTGGTCAGCAGGTTCGTCAGCACTCGCTCGATCGCCTCGGGATCGGCCACGACCCGGAGGTCACCGGGGACCTCGATCTCGATCCGGTGCTTGCTCAGGAGCGGGGCGATCTGACGGGTCACAAGGTCGACGAGCGCGGCGAGCTCACAGGGGCTCGACGTCACGGAGAGGCGCTCGTCGTCGAGACGTATGGACGCCAGGAGCTGGTCGAGCAGGCGGGTGAGGTCCCGCGCGTTGCCGGACGCTCGGCCGAGCAGCTCCTTGCGCTGCTCGTCGTCGAGTCGATCCCACTGGACCAACACCGTGTCCACGAACGCCGCCGCGGCGGTGAGCGGGGTGCGGAGCTCGTGGGAAGCCATCGACAGGAACTCCGACTTCAGCTTGTCCGCTTCCTGAAGCCGTTCGGCCAGCTTCTTCTCGTCCTCGAACGCGTCCCGGTACTGCGCTCGGCTGCGTCGGAGCTCCGCCGCTGTCTGTTGGAGCTCGCCGGTGGCCGCATCGACCATGTCGAGCGCTCGCTGTCGGGCACGCAGCTGCCCGAGCACGAGGGTGAACGCCAACGCGCTGATCACGAGGCCTGCTCCGAGCCAGATCCACTGCTCGGAGGTCGACGGTGGGGTGGGGAATGTCTCGAGCTCCGTGAACTCGAGCGTCCACTCCTCGCCGAACACGTCCGCGACGATCCGCTCCGATTCCCCTTCGACCGCGGGGTCGATACTCGATTCGACCTGTGTGGACGCGAGCACCTTCTCGCCACCTTCCAGGGCCCGGGCCCGGTCCGCGCCGTAGAGCGCCGCCAGGGCCTGGAGCTGGTCGTCGGGCAGGGCGAGCGTGTCCCCCACCACCTGCACGCCGATGCCCGTCTGGCCCGCGCCGGTGACCCGGCCGAGGAGGTTCTCCACGTCGAAGACGATGGCGGCGTAACCGACGAGCGCTGCGTCGCTGCCGTCGGCTCCCGGGCTCGCGGAGGGATCCAGGATGGGCATGCCGAGGATGGCGAGCCACGGATCGGGGGCCGTCGGGTCGCTCGGGTCGTAGCCGGAGCCGATCTGCTCGATCAACGAGAACGGGACCGCGGGGCTCAACGTGGGCTCGCCGGTCTGGGCGGCGCGCGCCACGGTCTCGCTCGGGAGGAAGGGCACCGATTCCGAGGTGAGGAACGAGCTCACGTCGAGCCCGACCGCGTTGAACCGGACGTCGGGCGCGGCGTGCAACACGATGTCCAGCTCACCCCCGGGAGGATTGTCGGTGAGGGTGAGAACCGTCGGGGACGGCTGTCCGGGTGGTGGCTCGAAGTCGGCGATGCGAGCCTCGAACTCGGGGAGGTCCTCGACCGCGACCCGCTCGGTCACGATCACGGCGTAGGTCGCGGAGAGACGGCTCGGGAGGGACTGATCGACGACGAAGTCGCGGAACTCCTCTCGCGACAGCTCGGCCGGATCTCCCTCGGCCGCGAGCGCCTTCACCAACTCGGCGTAGGGAGCCAACGCGGCGTCGAGGCCGGGTCCCGCGATCTCGGCGCTGGCGTCGTCGAAACGGTCCTTGGCAGCACGTTCCTCCAACGTGGACCTGCGCTCGAACCAAACGATCGTCGTCGCGACGAGAAAAGACGACGAGCAGCAGCCACGCCCAGCCCGTCGACCGGCGGCGCAGCGACGCGCGACCACCACCTCGCGGCTGGATCTCGCGTCCCGTCGGTGGCGTCATTGGCCACCCCACTTCGGAGCCCGGGAACCGACCGATCCCTGCTCGCCACCGTCCCTGCACTCAGGTCGGCAGCACGAGCCGTGATCTGAGGGCAGCGCGGTGGGCGTCACCGCCCGAAGCCGCGGTGGCTCAGTCCTGGAGCTCGGGTCCGAAACGGGGAAAGTCGTCCCGAAGGACCTCGAAGCACGCCTCCTTACCCTGGGTCGCACACCCAGTGCAGGCGATCGGGTCGACGTGCTTCAGACTGGACGGGCCCAGCTGCCAGCACCGTCCGCACGACTCACAGAGCCAGTGGACGGCCTCGCACTCCTCCACGCGCGTCAGCGGCGCGGCGCCGCAGGTGGGGCACCCGTGAGCCTGCGGGACACCTCTTCCGGCAGGAAGATGCTGGTCTGCGCCCGGCCACATCGCTATGTTCCCCCGATCGTTCCCCTGGTCCCGACTCCGACCCTACGCCTCGAAGGTCCGCGCTCCAAGGTCGGGAGTCAGAGCCCGGAGGATCGGCCGGGCAGCACCGACCGGTAGGAGGTCGCGATGAGAGTCGCGCTGGGACTGATCGCCACGGGGCTGTTGGGACTGCTCGTCGCGGGGCAGCTGCTGTCCGTGATCGACTTCCCGCTCGCCCAGCGACTCGGCCTCCAGGAGCCGGCCGCGGAAACCGACCCTCTGGTCCGACAGCTCGAACTCCGCGCCGCGGCGTGGGACCAGCTCTCGCTGTGGTGGCTCCCGATCGCCGGGGTCCTCATGCTGCTCGACCAGTCGTGGTGGCCGCAGATGACCCTCGTGGGCGGGGCCGCCTACGTCGACGCCGGTGGCCGCGAGGCTGCCAAGTACCTGGGGCTCCGCGCCGAAGGGGTCAGGGTCGGCTCGCGAACGAGCCAGCGCGTGGCGCTCGGGGCCTACGCACTGCTCTTGGCGATCGGCCTCTGGGCGGTCGCCTACGGACTGGTCACGCTTGCGTAGGGCGAACACGAGCGTCGCTCGACGAAGGAGGCCGGCGAGTTGGAAGTGACTGACCTGACCTGGACCGTGGCCGTCCTCGGGCTCCTGCTCATGGGGCTGTTGGCGAGCCTGCAACTCGTCGCCGTGCTCCGTCCCCGCGCCGCGTGGACAAGCCGGAACGTGTAGGGGGCTTCCTGCTCGCGCTCGCAGCGTCGGTGCCGTTCTGGTACTCAGCCGTCTACCTGTTCGTGTGGGACCGTGAGCTCGGCGCCCGACGCAACACCGTCTCGTACTGAGTCCTCACGTGGGGGATGTTCCCCGCCTACGGCGTCTACTGCTTCCTCCGGCTTCTCTGAGAAAGGTACCCCTCGGCACGCAGCCACGCCTCGGTCCGGCGCATGCCTTCCTCGAGGTCCACACGGGGCTCCCAGCCGAGCACGTGGCGTGCCTTGTCGATCGAGACGTCGCCCTCCCCTGCCAGCATCCGCATCGTGGCCGCGGTCGCCTCGCTCGGACGTCCGAGGGCTCGCAGCAGCCGGCCCGAGGCCTCGGCGAGCGCCACCGCCACGGGCGTCGGGGCGGTCCGCGGGCCGCCGATGCCGAGCATGCGGCAGTAGTGGCCGAAGAACTCCCGCGTTTCGACGCCGACGCCGCCGGTCACGTTGAAGACCTGCCCCGCGGCCGCCTCCGAGACCGCCGCGACCGTGACGAAGTCGACGAGGTCGTCGACGTAGACGGGGACGAACGTGCCCCGTCCGTGCGCGGGCAAGACGACGAGGCCGGCGCGCAGCATCTCGACGGGCAGGATCGTCCAGGGTCGGGACCGAGGGCCGTACACGTCTCCCGGACGCAGGATCGTGACCGCCGCCTCACCCGCGGCGTGCGCCTGGAGCGCGACCTGCTCGGTCGCGATCTTCATTTCGCCATAGACATCGCCGGTGGGACGAACCGGCCGGTGCTCGTCGACCTCCTCCTGCCGGTGGTGGGAGTAGACGGCGAGGGACGAGAACACGACCACGCGACCCACATCGCCTCGCGCCGCAGCGTCGAGCACGTTTCGGGTCCCGCACACGTTCACAGCCCACGCCCGGTCGCGCGGCGCGACGTTGGACACCAGTGCGGCGGTGTGCACCACGACATCATGGTCGCCGATCGCCGACTGCCAGCCTCCCGGCTCGCTCACATCACCGGCCACGATCCCCTGCTGCGGGTCAGCGGCCAGATCGACGCCTCCGACCTCCCACCCGTCGGCGCGGAACCGCTTCGCGATCGCTCGACCGATGAAACCTCCTGCGCCGGTGACGAAGACCCGGCCGGCGCTCATCGCGATTCCCCCGCGGCACGCGCCTGCCGACGGCGGGCCTGCCGCTCGATCATCGGGATCAAAGGGAACGAGATGCGTGGCCACAAGCCGAGGAACGGCACCGTCGCGCTCCTCGACCTCGGCACCGAGGCGACGACACGACGGCGCGACCGCAGCATCGACATCCCTGCGGCCGCAACCTCTCCCGGCTCCAGGAGCCGTTTCCCGGTGAACGACATCAGATGGCGGGGGTCTTCGACGTGCACCATGGGCGTGCGGATCCCGTCGGGCAGCAGGCATTGCACCCGGACAGGTGTCTTGCGCAGCTCCGCGGCGGTGGCGACGGTGAACGCTCGAACGCCGTGCTTGGTGGCCGAATAGACCGCGAGGTGCGGCGTAGGCGCCCAGCCCGAGAGCGACGCGACGTTGAGGATCCGTCCGGTGCCCGCGGAGAGCATCCAGGGCAACGCGGCACGGGTCCCGTTGATCACGCCGAGCAGGTTCACGCGCACGAGGCGCTCGACGTACTCGTCGGTCTGGTCGAGCAGGTCGCTCGCGCCCGTGATCCCCGCGTTGTTCACCCACACCGCGGGGCGGATCTCCTCGGCGAGTTCCCGGCAGGCGTCCAGGTCGGTGACGTCGAGCCGTTGCTCGGTGCCGGTGACGTCCACGGGGACGACGTCGTAGCCCGCGGCCCGTAGCTCGCGAACGAACGCCCGACCGAGCCCGCCCGCTCCGCCGGTGACGACCGCGGTCCTCGTCATGGCCGGCCCGTCACCTCCTCAGGTGGTCGAGGCCTCGTACATGCCCACGAAGTCGTCGAGCCCCGGCGGGTTGATGTTCTCGCGGTCGTCCACCACGACCTGGACCACCGCCGGCCTGCCCGCGGCGAGGGCACGCTCGAGCGCGGGCCGCAGCTCGTCGGAACGTTCGACGAGTTCCGCGTGGCACCCGAGGGCCTCGGCGACGCGGTCGTAGCGGACCTCGGAGTGCTTCACACCGACCGTCGTGCCCGCGGTCTTCTGCATGTAGACCTCCTCCATTCCCCACGCGAAGTCGCAGCTGACGACGGCGACCACGTTGGTGCGCTCGCGGGCCGCGGTCTCGAGCTCCTGGAGGTTGAAGCCGAAGGCCCCGTCGCCGACGAGGAGGACCACGGGCCGGTCCGGCTGGGCGACCTTGGCTCCGATCGCGTAGGGCAGGCCGGTGCCCAGGTGACCGAAGTGCCCGGTCCAGAGCAGCGAGCGCGGGTGACGGAGCGTCGTCGCGAGGTGGGCCCACAGGCCCGTGTTGCCGCCGTCGATACACACGATGGCGTCGTCGGGGAGCAGGCGCGCGGTCTCGACGGCCAGACGCCCGGGATGGACGGGTGACCCGTTGATCTCGAGGTAGGAATCCTGGAGCGCGCGTCGGAACTCCCGGTACTCGGTCGCGTATGCAGCGGCCTCCTCGCCCGGCGCGCGCGGCGCGCCCCGATCCGCCAGCTCCTCGACGAGCGCCTCGAGGCCCGCACGGGCGTCGCCGACGAGGGCGACGTCGACCACGCGGTTGACGCCGAGCTGGGTCGGGTCCACCTCGAGATGGATGAGGCGCTGCGCGTCCGGTCCGGCCCAGGCCGGCGGCATGAGGAACTGCGCCGACTCTCCGAGCTGGGTCCCCACCGCGAGGATCACGTCCGATTGCAGGTGGGCGGGTGTGCCCCAGGGGAACGACATGCCGACCGATTGTGGGTGGTCCTCGGGGAAGGCACCGCGCGCACCCGCGGTCGTCATGACCAGCGCCCCGGTGCGCTCGGCCAGGGCGCGCAGCGGCTCGGCCGCGTCGCCACGGTGCACGCCGTGCCCCGCCATGATCAGCGGGAACCGGGCTCCTTCGAGGAGCTCGGCGGCCGCGACGATCGCTTCGTGGTCGGGAGCCCCCGGCCGGAAGCAGGACCGAGCCGGGTCACTGATCACGACGTCGTCTTCGTCCACCTCTTCGAGCAGGACGTCGGTCGGGATATCGAGATACACGGGCCCGGCCCGGCCGTTCATCGCCTGCCGCAGCGCCTCGCTCACGAACTCCGGGATCCGAGCGGCGCTCTCGACCGCGGCGGCGAACTTCGTGACCGGCCGGACGACCTCCAGCTGGGGCCCGAACTGGAAGCGGCCGCGTCGCACGGCGTGCACGGAGCGGCGGACACGTTGCGTGCCGAGCGCGAGCAGCGGCACGCCTTCCATCCACGCGCACATCAGCCCGGGGACCATGTTGGCGACCCCGGGACCGGCCGCGCCCGCCACCGCCGCCATGCGACCCGTGCTGCGGGCGAAGCCATCGGCCATGTGCACCGCCGCGCTCTCGTGGCGCGGCCCCACGTGGCGCATGCCCGCGGCCTCGGCGCTGCGCAGCATCGGGCTCTGGCCGATGTCGGAGATCGAGAAGATCGTGTCGATCCCCTGGGCCTGTAGCGAGCGGACGAGTACCTCGCCGCCGTCGATCCGCGCCATGGAGCACCTCCGGGACAGAAGGGCCCGATCGTATTTCTTCCGTGCGCTCCGGCGCTCGGGAGGGTCAGCGATCGCGCTGCGAGATGCCTTCGCTCGCCACCGCGGCGATCGCCGAGGCCGGCTCGGCGGTGCCGCGACGCGGGTTGTTCGACATGTTCAGGTCGGCAATGCCTTCGAGCTCACCGCATCGCACGCGGGACATGGCCTCGGTGCCGAGATACGAGCCGTGGCCGAGGACGATCCCGTCGACCGGCTCGCACTCCACGTGGAGCACCTCGCCGTCGGGGAGCGTCATGCGGCAGTGCCCGCTCCGTACGCTCCACCCGTCGGGCTCGATGCAGGTCAGGATGTCGACGTCCTCCACGACCGTGACCTCACCGTGACGCACGACGAAGCCGTTCTTCATCAACGAGCCGTCGGGCAGGACGACGATCACGGCCGACCACGAGAGCTCGGGACCGCATGTACCCCCGCACCACCGGTGGCAGACGACGAGGTCCCAGTGCCGCACGCCCCAGGAATGGTCCCGGTGACCGAGCCCGTCGATCTCGAAGACGCGCTCACCCACCCGGACCGTCCCGGTGACACGGCCCGAGGCCTCGTGGTGGCCGGCAGCGATGTCGGTGAGCTCCCGGGAGGGGTCCCAGTCCGTCGGCGGGTAGAAGTCGTGGAAGTCGACGACGACCTCGCAGTCGGGGTCGTCGACCTCGAAGTGGCCGTGCGTGCCGGCGAGCTCGTAGGAGAACGCACCCGCGCCGAATCGCGAGGGGCTCCGGTCCGCCGGCTGCAGCCGGATGTCGCGCGTGTGGCGCCGGAACCGCAGGCCCTCGTCGGTGACGATTCCGACGACGGTTCCGGCGACACCGTCGACAGGATGTTGGCCGATCCGCAGGTAGCCACCCACGCCGGCTGACGGGTCCAGCCACAGCGCGACGATGCTCTCCTGCCAGGCTCGGTCGTCCTCGGGAGGATGAGCCAGCTCGACGGCGGGGTCGTAGACGATCATGGCGCTGCTCCGTCGCGTCTGCGGACCGAACCGTGTCCCCCGTCGACGACCACGAGCTCGCCGTCTCGCAGGACCTCGGTCCCGCGTCCGGTGTTGACCACGCTGGGGATGCCCAACTCTCGCGCGATCACCGCTCCGTGGCTGAGGACGCCGCCGATGTCGGTGACGAGCGCGCCCGCGACCATGAACAGCGGAGCCCAGCCGGGGTCGGTCGTGGGACAGACGAGCACGTCCCCCGGCTCGAAGGCCGGGCACGCGGCCGGGTCGAGCACGATGCGCACGCGGCCTTCGTGGACTCCGGGGCTCGCCCCGAGACCGACGAGCTCCTCCGTCGGCGCCGGGGCCGTGCCGGCGGACGCCGCCTCGACGGGGCTCGGCTCGGGCATTCCCCGGAAGACGTCGGGCACGGTCACACGCTTGTGCTCGTCGCGGCGCTCACGACGACGCTGGACGAGCGGGCGGAGGCCCTCGAAGGGGACCTCGCGCATCTCGTCGACGGTGAGAAAGAAGACGTCCTCGGCCCGGTCGAGATCGCCGGCGTCGGCCAGCAGCGAGCCGACCCGCCGCGCGGCCATCCGGCCGGCGTCGATGGCCTGGAGGTACGCGGACTTGCCTTCCTCGCGCAGCGGCACGTAGCGGCGTCCCGCCGCGAGCGCGACCCGTCCGAGACCCCGCTTCCACGAGTCGAGGGACTCGAGCAGCTCGGCTTCCGCCCGTTCCCGCTCCTGCGCGGCGCGCCGGCCCGCCGCCACGGGGCTGTCGGACTCGTCCATGCTGCGGTACTGCTCGATGACCGGCTCCAGTGGCGCCAGGTCCTCCCGCCAGGAGCAGCTCGCGAGCTCGCCCTCGTCGGGGCCGTGGAAACCGTGGTCGGCGAGGAACCTCGCCAGATCGTGCTCACCGCGCGCCGCGCGCCAGAGGTCGCCGACGACCTCCGACTCGGCAACATCGCCGTAGCCCGCCGCGAGCCGCAGCGGCAGGTCGGGGGCGTCGGGCGGGACGAGCTTCGTGAGCTGGTCGTAGACGGCCTGGCCGAGCATGGTCGCGAACCCGTGGACGCGCATGACGCGGCGGAACTGCTCGAGCGCGCCCGCGAACCGGCGGCGAGCCGCGGCGAGATCGTCGCCCGGAGCCTCGGCGACCATGCGCCGCCACCATGCGTCGGTCTCCACGCGCATCGCACGGACGCGTCCCGGGAGCCGGAGCGCCGCGACGGGGAGCTTGCCCGTCACGACCGGGTACCGCCGCCAACGCTCCAGCGTGCGGGTCCGGCGGGCCCGGGGGTCCGGCGAGCCGAGGAGCTGCTCCTCGAACGCCGCGCCCGAGGTCCCCGGGATCCGGTCCACGACCGAGCTGAACTTGTCGACGTTCGCCGCCGCCCGGCCGTAGAAGATGCCCGCGAAGCGGGCGTCGACGCGCTCGGGCTCAGCGAGCTCCGCGCGCGGGAGCACGCCCATCTGGAAGAAGATCTGGCGCGACGACCACTCCATCGCGTGGTCCCAGAAGTCCCATCCCAGCGGCGTCAGCACTCCCGGGAGCGC
This sequence comes from uncultured Burkholderiales bacterium, assembly GCA_964424125.1. GTDB lineage: Bacteria > Actinomycetota > Acidimicrobiia > IMCC26256 > JAOSJL01 > CAYRHS01. Next base: position 16,377 of record CAYRHS010000002.1, on the reverse strand, counting down.
CTCGGCCAGGTTGACGCGCGACCAGAGCGTGTGGGGACCGCAGTGCTGGTGGAGCGGGTCGTCTTCGCGCAATCAGCACCCGGCGCTCAGAAGCCCGAGATCCAGTCGTCCGTGAGCTCCACGATCTCGTCCCCCTGGAGCTGCACCACGCGGATGTCGGTGTTGCGGACCTGGGGCGCGATGTCGGGGGCGTTGGCCGCCGAATACACCGGGCCCATGAAGATGTCGAGATCCTCGACCGTCTGCATGAAATCGACCATGGACTGCGCGTCGAGCTTGTCGCCCCCGATCCGCATCCCGATCT
>CAYRHS010000002.1:0-16063 GCA_964424125.1 uncultured Burkholderiales bacterium | reverse complement strand
TCGTCATGATCCCCGAGAACGAGGCCGCGGCGAGGTTGCTCGGATCCTCGTCGCCGTATTGCTTCATCTTGTCGACGAAGGTCTGGACCTCGGGGTCGTCGGTCTGGTTGTAGGGGACGAGCTGCGAGTCGTAGAAGGTGCCGTCGGCGACGTCCCCGACCTGGTCGAAGACCCGATCCTGGTCGAGGCAGGTGTCGACCATGACGAGATCCGCCGTCACCCCGAGCTGGTCGGCGGCCTGGAGGATCTTCACGCAACCCGCGGCGTCGAAGAGGATGAAGATCGCGTCGGGATCACTCTGGTTGGCAGCGACGACCGCGGGTGTGAAGTCGGGCTCGCTGAGGGCGGCCGAGACGAGCTGGACGTCGGTCGCGCCGTACTCCTTCAGCGTGTCCGAGAGGAGCTGCGCTCCGGCCGCGGCCACGGCGATGTCGGCGTGGAGCACGGAGACCGTCTTGGCTCCCTCGGTCTCGGCGAAGTACCGGCCGAGGCCGGGGAACGCGGCCACGGGGCCGCCGAGGAGCGGAAAGCTCGTGGGGTCGGCGAGCGCCGGCGCGCCGTTGGGGAAGCCGAAGTACGGGACCCCGGCCTCGTCGGAGATCGGCAGCCCGTTGTCCGACCAGACGGGACTGAGCGAGAAGAAGGCCTGGACCCCCTCGCCGAGGAGGTCCCGCGTGCACTGCGCCGAACGGGTCGGGTCGCCCTGGTCGTCACAGACCCGGATCTCGACGGGTCGGCCGTCGATCCCTCCGAGCTCGTTGTTGATGTAGTCGGCCGCGGACTCGGCCCCGACCCGAGCTTCGGGGATCGACACGACGCCCGGCGCGTCCTCGGTGGTGACGAACCCGACGAGGAACGGCTCCCCCGTGGGTTCGGGCCCCGAAGAAGGCGGCGTCTCGTCGGTCGAGGAGTTCGACCCCGAATCGTCACTGCACGCTCCCGCCACCAGCGCGACCACGGCCAGCACGCCGAGCACCTTGAGCCAACCAGGTCTACTCACGCCGTCCCCCCTGATCCCCCCGACGCGACTGGCAACCTACCGCTGGGCGCGGCGCCGGCGCGTGCTTCGCAATAGCGAAAGTTCGCGGACTCTAATTCCTGATCTTCGTAGCTGTCAACGCGCATCCTGCGCATCCTCGATGCCTCCCCCGCTCCGAACCACGGCATCACTCGCGAGGGTGGAGCCGCATGGGCAGGCCGCGCCGGGGCTGGATGCTCATCCGGGCCATGGGTCGGATGTCCGCACCGGGCTCCAGCGAGAGCCGGAAGCGCTGCATGATCATCGCGATGAGGTACAGCGCCTCCATGTTGCCCATGTTGGCGCCGATGCAATGCCGGGGCCCCAGCCCGAACGGGTAGTGGGCCCACTTGTGCCGGTCCGCCGCCCGCTCACCGAGCATTCGCTCCGGTTCGAAGCGGTGGGGATGCTCCCAGAAGTCCGGGTGGTGATGGGTGCCGTAGACGTTGAGCATGACCATCGCGCCTGCGGGGACGAAGTAGCCGCCGAGCTCGCAGTCGTGGGCCGCCGTCCGCCCGTTCGTGAACGCGGGCGGGAACATCCGCATGGCCTCCTCCCAGGCCGCCTTCGTGTACTTGAGCTTCGGCCAGTCCTCCATCCCCGGCGTGCGGTCGCCGAGCACGTCGTCGATCTCCCGGCGCACGCGCGCCTCGATCTCCGGGTGTTGCTCGAGCATGGCGAACGTCCAGGTCACGGTGGTGGCAGTCGTCTCGTGACCACCGAAGAGCAGCGCCATCAACTCGTCGCGGAGCTCGACGTCGGAGAGCGGCGCCCCGTCGTCGTCTCGCGCTTCGAGGAGCAGCGCGAGCAGATCGTCGCCACCGGGGTCGCGGCGCCGGTCGGCGACGACTCGACGGATGACCTGCTCGATGCGGTCGAGCGCGGCCTCCCCGCTGTGTTCGCGGGGCATCGGGACCCACTCCGGGAGTCCCGGGGTCCAGATGCGGAGGTTCACGTACGCGGTGACGCAACGGAAGTCCTGACCGAGCTGGTCGCGTTCCTCGTCGGAGAGCGATCGGCTGAACATCGAGGTCGCGAGCACCTGCATCGCCAGCGTCGCCAGCTCGCGTGACAGGTCGAGTGACCGGTCGCTCTCGACCAGCTCGGACCAGCTCTCGAGACGGGCCGCGATGGTGTCGGTCATCAGTCCCGAGAGCCCGGAGAGCCGTTTGAGCGAGAACATCGGGTTCATCAGCCGCCGTCGCCGACGCCACGGGTCACCGTCGGCAACGGGAAGGCTGTCGCCCAGCAGGGGGCGAAGCCGCTCCTTGTGCGGTCCTGCTTTGACGAACTCGTCGACGCGCGCGACCTGGACCTCGCCGGCCAGGTCGGGATGGTTGACGAAGTACAGCGTCATGGGCCCGAGCCGCGCCCGGACGAGCGGCCCGATCCGGTCGAGCGACTCCATGAACTCGAGTGGCTCGCGCGCCAGGCGCGGGAGCACGCCGACGACCGGGAGTCCCGGCACGAGCGGAGGATCGGGCAGCGTCGAGGTATCGCGCACCCTGTGCCGCTCCGCCGCTTCCCTCACCCCGACGCGGTCGTCGGTCTCGAGCATTCCCGCTCCCCCCTGCGCGGCAGTGGTGACGGGCTGACGTCCTCGCAGCTCCGTCGTGACCATCCTAGCGAACTCGTATTGATGTGCTCTACCAGCTACGCATATGCTGAATCACGCCCGGACGAGAACTGATCCTGCGCAGGAGTGGGGGACCATGGCTGAATACGACACGGTGATCCGCGGGGGAATGGTCGTCGACGGGACCCGGCTCCCCCGCTTCCGCGCCGACATCGGGATCCGCGACGGGGTGATCGCCGAGATCGGCCGGATCGACCCGGCCGCGGGCGAGCGCGTGATCGACGCCGACGGCCTCGTCGTCGCGCCCGGCTTCATCGACATCCACACCCACTACGACGGGCAGATCTTCGGGGATCCGTACTGCACGCTCTCGGGTTGGCACGGCGTCACCTCCGTCGTGATCGGCAACTGTGGCTTCGGCTTCGCGCCCATCGGTCCCGACCAGCGCGAACGCTCCATGCGCACGATGACCCGGGTCGAGGCGATCCCCTACGACGTGCTGGACGCGTGGTTGCCGTGGACGTGGGAGAGCTTCCCCGAGTTCCTCGACGCGATCGAGGCCACACCCAAGGGAGTCAACCTGCTCCCCTACGTCCCCGTCGGACCGATGATCGGCTACGTCATCGGCTTCGACGAGGCCAAGACCCGTCACGCCACGCCCGAGGAGAACCAACGGATCGCCGAGCTCTTCGACATCGCGCTCCAAGCGGGCGGTTGTGGTTGGTCGGCGCAGCGCACGCCACCCGACACTCCGGGAAGCTCCCAGCGCGACTACGACGGGACGTCGTTCGTCACCGACGTGATGAGCGACGAAACCGTCTTCGCGCTCTGCGATGTCCTGGCGCGACGCCAGCGTGGGTTCATCCAGTACACCTACAACACGGGTGATCCCTTCGCCGACGCCGCGCACGTCGAGAAGGTCGCCGAGATCTCGGGCCGGCCGGTCATCTACAACGCGGTGACCACCGACGAGCGAGCGCCGTTCGTCCACCGTAGCCAGCTCGAGTGGCTCGCCAGCTGCCGCGAACGCGGCCTCCCCGTCTACGGCCAGGGCGTGACGACCGACGCCGGTTTCACGTTCACCTTCGAGAACTGGAACATGTGGGACGAGTCACCGACGTGGCGCGACGCCACCCTCGGCACGCCCGAGGAACGACTGGTGAAGTTCAAGGACCCCGCCCGGCGCCAGGGTCTGAAGGACCACCCGCCGCTCCTCTTCCCGATCGAGCGGCTCACGCTCGTGGGCGCCCAGACCGAGGCCTACAAGCAGTACGAGAACCAGCGGATCGAGGACTCGGCCGCGTCGGTGGGCAAGGACGTCGTGGACTTCCTCGTCGAGATGATCGTCGACGAGAGCCTGAAGACAAAGTTCTGGATCCCGCAGGCGAACACGAGCAAGGAGCTCCAGAACGAACTCGTGGAAGACCCCTACCTCATCCTCGGCACGTCCGACGGTGGCGCGCACCTGAAGTTCATCACCACCGCTCGGTACACGACCGAGGCGATCGAGGAGTTCGTCCGCGCCCGTGAGCTGCTCTCGCTCGAGGACATCCATTGGCGGCTCTCGGCCCTCCCCGCGCGCTGCGCCGGGTTCGAGAACCGGGGCACGCTGGTGCGCGGCGCCCCCGCCGACATCGTCGTGTACGACTACGAGCGGCTCCACTGCCTGCCCGAAGAGGTCGCGCACGACCTCCCGGCCGGTGAGTGGCGGCGGATCCAGCGAGCCGAGGGCTACGAGTACGTGCTTGTCAACGGCGAGGTGACCGTCGAGCACGACGAGTTCACGGGCGCGACGCCGGGACGCCTGCTGCGCTTCGGGGGATGAGCACCCGACTGCGCGACGCCGGCGCCCGCCCGGTGTTCGACCTGCTCGACCCGGACTTCTACGTCGCGGATCCCCACGCGGCCTACCGCTGGATGCGCGAGCACGAGCCCGTGTACTGGGACGAGCGCAACGCGCTGTGGGGGATCTCGCGGCACCGCGACGTCCTCGACGTCGAACGCCGACCGGACGTCTTCGTCAACCGGCTCGGCTACCGGTCCGTGCGCGACGAGGCCGAGACCACGATGATCTCCCAGGACGACCCCCGACACCTCCAGCAGCGGCGCATCGTCTCGGGTCGATTCACGCCGCGAGCGGTCGCGGAGCACGAATCGTTCATCCGTGCGGTGGTGACGGGGCTGATCGACGCCGTCGCCGACGCCGGGAGGATGGAGGTCGTGGGCGACCTCGCCGCCCCGGTCCCTGCCCGCCTCACGGCGCGGCTCCTCGGCCTGCCCGAGTCCCGTTGGCTTGACATCCGGAGCTGGTCGGAACGGCTGATGCGCTACGACCTCATGTTCCGCGACCCGGCTGCGCTCGCGGGCATGATGGACGCCTGCGAGGAGTACATCCCGCTGCTTCGCGCTGCGCTCCCGGAACGTCAGGGATGCCCGGCCGACGACCTGCTCTCGGCGTGGGCGAACGCCGAGATCGACGGCGAGCACCTCGACTTCATGACCGTGATGTACGAGACCGGGCTCGTCATCTCGGGCGGTGCGGAGACGACGCGCACCGTCATCGCTCGGGCGCTGCGCACCTTCTGCGACCACCCCGATCAGTGGGAGCGACTCGCCGCCGATCCCGACCTGATGCCCGGCGCGGTCGAGGAGATGATCCGCTGGGTGACGCCGCTGCACAACATGTTCCGCACCACGACCCGTGACACGGAGATCGGCGGTCAGCCCGTGCACGGCGGCGACCGTGTCGCGCTGCTCTACCCGTCGGCCAATCGCGACGAACGCGTCTTCGACGACCCGGATCGCTTCGACGTGGCTCGCGACCCGAACCCCCACGTCGCGTTCGGCAACGGCACCCACTTCTGTCTGGGCGCGTCGCTCGCCCGTCTCGAGTTGCGGATCGTCTTCGAGGAGCTGACCTCGAGGCTCACCGAGCTGCGTGCCCTCGAGGAACCCGACGACGAGCCCAACATCTTCGTCGCCGCGGTGCGATCGTTCCCCCTCGCCTTCCGCGGCCGCTGAGCTCGCGTCATCGCGGCGGCGGGGGCCGGCGGCTCAGCCCGTCCCCGTCCGCGGCGTACTGCACGAACCGAGGCATCGCGCTTCCTGCCCGCGGGTTGTTCGTGATCTCGACGTCGCAGAAGCCGACCAGGTCGTCCGAGCGCGCACGGGCCACGTGGTCCGTCGTGAGGTAGTCGTCGAACGGTGTGAGCTGGCCGTCGATCGTCTCGGCGTCGATGACGACCTCGCGTCCGTCGTCGAGAACCGCTCGGCAGCGTCCCGACGCCACGCTCACACCGTCGAGGTGCAGCGTGGCGAGGATCTCGGCGTCGGCGAGCTCCTCCACCACGCCGTCGCGAGCCAGGAACCCGGCGGCGTGGACCGTGCCATCGACGAGTTGGAGCTGCGTGGCCGCGAACGACAGCTCGGGGCCGGTCGTCCCGCTCATCATCCGGTGCGTGTGGACCGCCTCGAGGTGCCGGGGGCCCCACGAACGGTCACGGTGCGCCAGCGCCTCGATCTGAAGCTCGCGATCATCGAGGCGCAGGGCGCCGCGGAGGAGCCCGGAGCACTCGAGGTGGCCCGCGTTGACCGCGGCGTCGATCTCGCTCGCGGCCTGTGACGACCCCCATCCCTGCGGCGGGTAGAAGCCCTCGAAGGCGAGGCTGCCCGCACACTCGGGCTCGTCCCAACGCAGCCGCGGCCGGCCGTTCGCGTCGACGTCGGCGATGCACCGCGCGACGCGCAGCTCCGCCGGTGGCTCGACCCCGACCTCGATCGGCACCCGCTCGTCGACACGCCTGAACCGGAGGCCGTCGTCGGCGAAGACGAAGACGTTGAACCGGCCGAAACCGAGTGCCGGGTGCACGCCCCAACGCAGCCAGCCGCCGATGCCCCGCTCGGCGTCGTGGAACCACGCGGCCACGCTCTCCTGCCAGGTCGGATCGGTCGTCCAGGGATGAGGGTGCTCGTCGCTCATCGTCATCGTCGGTCCTCTCGGAGACGGGAGAGCGCCTCCACGTGCTCGTGCACCAGGTCGCCGCTCAGCTCGCGGATCCCGAAGCCCTCGCGCCCGTTCCACTGCACCCGGGAGAACGCCTCGTTGCAGAACCGCGCGTGCGCGAACCGGGGGAAGTGGACCGGGACGTGCACGCGCGTCGTGCTCTCCATGCGGATCCGATCCCCGCCATCGGGCTGCATCTCGACGACGGTGGCGTGGTAGCCCTCGGGCGCGAGGTGGCCCGCCGCCTCCAGCTCGAAACCGGGCGCGATCCGTGTGCCGGTGTCGTCGGCCACGATGCCGACGCCGCGCCAGCGGCCCTCGTACTGCACGGAGACGCCGGTCACGTAGAGGCTCCCGTCCTCGAAGCAGGTCGGCACCCACCACGCACTCGGGAAGGTCGAGTAGTCGCGCACCCCCCACGTGTGGTCGCGCAGGAACAGCCCTGACGCCTCGATCCGGTCCTCCCCCGCGGCGAGCTCACCGGACCAGGTGCCCGGGACCTCGTAGTGGTCCTTCTCGGTCCCGGGTACGGGCAGGCCGGCCAGTGCCGCCCGCCAGTCCACAGGGGGGAGGCCACTCGCCAGGGTCAGGTCGAGGCCGATGGGCGTGTCGCCCTCGTCGTCGACGGCCACGAATCCCCCCGGGGCCCGTCCTCGAGCGCCGACGCCGTGGAGACCGACCCGCCAGCGTCGGAAGGGCTCGGGGACGTCGATCGTGAGCCCGGGCACGGAGAGCCGGGGAGCGAGGTCGTGGACGTGTGCGAAGGAAGCGATCGTGTTCGGGGTGAGCACCGCCGCCTTTACCTCGACCGTCTCCTCCGCCGCGAGCCGCTCGATGTGGAGGTAGAACCCGGCGCGTCGGTCATCGTCCCAACCGAGCACGAAGTAGTTCTCCTGCCAGCCGTCGGGGACTGCGCCCGGCAGGGTGTGAGGGAACTCGTCGTCGTCGGTCAGCGACACAGCAGTCCTCCCCCCGCGATCGCGAGATCGGTCCGAGGCGTCAGTCGTGGATGCGGACCCAGCGGTAGTCGTGCTTGACGATGGTCACGAGCTCGGAGGTGTTGGTCGCGATCACACCCGGAATCGCGCTCACGTCCTCCAGGAGGAACGTCAGGAGCGCTTCGCGGTCGGCGAAGCTCGCGAGCGTGATGATCGAGAAGCGGCCGATCGCCGTGGCGGCGAACATGATCTCGTCCCATTGCAGCAACGCCTCCATCACACCCTGGTTGTGACCCGGCTCGACCTCGAACCCGACGTAGGCCACGACGCTCAGGTCGGCAGCGCGCACGTCGCTCACGGCCTGGATCCGGATCACGTCGTCGCGGTCCAGACGGCGCAGCCGGGCACGGATCGTTCCCTCCGACACGTCGAGATGACGCGCGATCTCCCGATTGCTCGTGCGACCGTCCTCCTGGAGCGCCGCGATGAGTCGGCGGTCGAGCTCGTCGAGACGGGCTGCCATCAGGTGAACACCGCGTACTCGGACCGGAAGCGACGCACGTCCAGACACAGCTCGCAGTCGACGCGTGCCACGCCGTTCACGGGTCCGACGGACCCGTCGAGCAGCTCACCCACGTGCGCGAGGTCCCGCGCGAGCAGGGTGACCGCGAGGTCGTGCTCACCGAAGACGACGCCGACGCTCATGGCCTCGGGGATGCGGGCGAGCTCGTCGGCGACCTCGGTGACGGACCGGCCGGCCACCCCGATGAACGCGATGACGAGTTGGTCGTAGCCGAGCGCGGTCATGTCGGTGACGGCTGTCACGCGGATGACGCTCTCGTCGCTCAGGCGCCGGATCCTCGACGACACGGTCGCCTCGTTCACCCCGAGCTCGCGGGCGAGCTTCCGGTTGCTCACGCGGCCGTCGGCCCGGAGGGCGGCGATGATGTCGCGGTCGAGGTCGTCCAGCGCGAGCCGGTCGTCGCTCGAGGACGGGACCTCGCTCGCCACTTCGCAACCTCGATCCGTCGGCAGCGCCAGTGGATCTATTCGTAGCAGATCCTCGTTCGGCCCACGCAGAGTCCGACTCGATCCTGGGCGGCGCTCGCGGAATAGGCCTTCACGCCGGGCCCGATCGAGCCGACAGATGAGGGATGGACCCGGCTCGCTCGCTCTTCGGGGCCGCGGCGCTGACCGCGGCGCTGGCCCTCGCCGCCTGTTCCTCGTCGTCCTCCGCCGAGGCTCCCCAGGGCAGCGAGGAACGTCACGAGAAGGCCGGGACCGGAACGCCCGAGACCGACGGGGTCAACGAGGAAGCGGCCGTCGAGACCACCACGTGTGACTTGCCCCTGGTCGAGGACGCCTACGTCGGCTTCTCGATCGGCAAGCCCGAGGGCTGGACGCTCAACGGTGTCGGAGGGGCGGTTGTCGTCCGGCAGGATGCCGGGGGCTCGGAGCTCGCGTTCGTCTACCCGGTCGTGCCCGGCGACGGCTTCAGCATCGGAACGCTCTTCGAGACCATGACCGGCCAACTCTCGGAGACCGCCCGTGCAGCCGGCGGCGACCTGAGCTTCACCGTGACCGAGGAGGGTGACGACGCGATCGTCGCGGACGTCTCGGGCACCTTCGGTGGCGCCGACGTGACCGGAACGGCCGCGGTGACCCCGCTCGAGGAGCAGTGGGTCTTCGCGGCCTCGTGGGCGCCGACCGACGCGTTCGAGGCCGAGCGAGCGACACTTCGCGAGATCGTCGGCTGCTACGACAAGACCGTCGGGACGCCCCTCTCGCCGCACGACGGCTCGTACTTCTCGCTCTCGATCCCCGAGGGTTGGCAGGTCGACGGCGAGACGACCAACGGCATCGACATCTCCGGCCCCGACCGGGAGACAGGCTTCTCGTACGGCTACGTCGCCGGCGTCGCCGGTGCCGGGGACCCGGCGTCCTTCCGTGACCAGATCCTCCAGCAGGTCGGACTGGGCGACGCGGGCGTGGTCGCGACCCAGGATCTCGGCCAGACCCAGGACCAGATGGGGATCTCGTGGACGTCCCAGGCGAGCGAGTTCGACGCGTCGCTCCAGGGCCGTGCGGTCCATGGGATCATCACCGTGACGACCGCGGATCTCGGTCTCGGGCAGTTCACGGGCTTCTACTCGATCCGGCTCTCGGCGAGCGAGGTCTGGGACGAGTACGCCAACGTGCTCGCGCTCGTCCACGACAGCGTGCGCGTCACGGACGTCTCCGAGGTCGCGGCCGGCCTGCGCGTCCCGACGGCGAGCCCGTCGAGCGACTTCTCGCCCTCGACGATGGACACGCCCGAAACGGACGAGAACTTCGAAGGTTGGAGCGAGGCGATGCTCGGGACCGAGACCGTCCAGTCACCGAGCACCGGCGATCTCTACGACGTGCCCCTGAACAGCTGGGACCCGACCGAAGGCGGCTACGTCCGCTACCTCCCCGACGGCAGCAAGGAGCTCCTGGAGGACTACTGAGCTCCGGCGCTACACGACCGCGCTGCCGTACATCTCACCGAGGGGATCGGCGATCAGCTCGATGCGCTCGCCGTCGGGACCACGGAAGTAGAGCGAGGTCCCGTCCAGGTGCGTGTACTCGACGTGGGCGCCGTCGAGCTTCTCCTTGACCCGCTCCCACCGGGAAGGCTCCATCGAGATCGCGAGGTGGTGGAGGCCGCCGAGCACCTCGGCGTAGACACCGAGCTCGAGCCCGGGGAAGTCGAAGAACGCCAGGGCGTTCCCGTTGCCGATGTCGAAGAAGAAGTGGGTCGATCCCCGGAAGTCGCGGTTCTCGAACAGCTCGGTGAGCGGGAACTCCAGCAAGCCCTGGTAGAAGTCGATCGTGCGCGCGACGTCGCTCGACAGCAGCGCGACGTGGTGCACACCGCGAGCCGAGGAGTCGGGGCGTTCGTCCGAGCTCCGGAGATAGCGGGCGCGCAGCGCTCCCCATTCGGCAGTGCGATTGACGTCGGCGCCGTGGCGAGTCATCGGTACCTCCCGGTCAGTCGGCGAGGACGAGGCGACGGACTTCGCCGAGCCGCTCGATCGACGCCATCGCCGCGGGCTGGTCCTCGACGAGATTCCGCACGACGACGTCCGTGTAGCCCATGGAGCCGAGGCGGCGGAGCTCGGCCGCCACCGACTCGACGCCTCCGACGATGCAGGCCGACGGGTCGAAGCCCCGATAGCCCCCGTCGAGCACCGGGCCCGCGACAGCCGCGGCGTCCGCGTCGTCCGCGCCGACGTGCACGTCGCGTCGGATCGCGACCGCCGGCGGATTCCGGCGGTGGACCTCGCAGCGCTCGCGGTAGGCGCCGAGCAAGCGACGGGCATCGTCGGGTGTGAGGTCGGGACCCGCCAGCCAGACGTCACCGAGGCGCGCGGCCCGGTCGAGCGCCGGCGACGCGTGTCCGCCGATCCAGATCTCGATCGGCTCGGGCGGAACCGGCGCGATCCGGGCTCGGCGAACGGTCCATGGGCCCGTGACGTCGACCTCCTCGCCGTCGAGGAGCGCACGGATGATCGACAACGAGGCTTCGAAGCGGACCGCGCGCTCGCGTACGGACACCCCGAGCGCGCGGAACTGCGCTTCGCCGGCCCCGATCGCGCACTGCAGGACAAAGGGGCCGCGGGCGATCGAGGCGAGCGTTCCCACCTGCTCGGCAACGATCACCGGATGCCAGAGCGGCAAAAGGTACAGCGCGCCGGCCGGGCGCTCGCCCCACTCGGCCAGGAGCCTCCCGAGGATCGGCGAGTTCTGGTAGTAGGGCACCGGAACGTTGTGATGGTCACCGACGAAGAGCGAGTCGAGTCCCGCGGTGTGGGCAGCTCCGGCCCGCTCGACCATGAAGCGAGCACCCTCGCGGACGTGCTCGACACCGTGGACGCTGCGCAACGAGATCCCCAACCGCATGGTGGTCCCAGGTTGACAGACCTTGCGCTCGTCGCGCTGCGCTCAGGAACGCGAACCACGGGCCGTGGCCGCCCTCCACGACGTGGAGCTCCGCGTCGGGGATGATCTCGGCCGCGCGCTCCCCGACCGCGGGGGAACCCATGGGGTCGTTCGACCTGTTTCGGCGAAGGGGGTCGCAGCCCGGTCAGCAGGCGCGCGAGCGGCGGGACGGAGAGCATCCGCATGGGCAGTGGCGCCGAGGTGTCGAGGATCACCGCCGGGCACCCGACGTGCACCAGCCGCGCTACCCGGTCGGGTCGGTCCAGCGCGAGCCAGGTGGACCACAGCGATCCCAGCGAGTTGGCCACGAACGAGGGTGGGTCCAGCGCCAGATGGTCGAGCACTCGTTCGAGGAAGCGAACCGCGGCCGCGCGATAGTCGTCGGTGAGGTCCGGCGAGGTGTCGGTCAGCCCGAATCCCGGGAGGTCGACCCCATGGAGCGCGTATCCCCGGAGCTCCGCCATCAACGGCGCCCACATGGCGGCTGCGGTGCCGATCCCGTTGACCAGGACGACCGCCGGGCCCTCGCCGGTGACCAGGACGCGCGCACGCCCGCCGACCTCGGGGACGTCGACGAACCGGGATTCCGCTTCGACCTCGAACCGTTCGAGCATCCGCCCCTGGGCTTCGAGGCACGCCTCCATCGTCTCGTGACCCCCATGTCACCACCCCCTGCTCCCGGGAACGGATCCTCCGGGCCACCCGGGAGCTGATCGGCGAACGGGGCTCGGGGATCAAGCTCGGGGAGGTCACGCAGCGGGCGGGTGCCTCCCGCCAGGCGCTGTATCTCCACTTCGGAGACCGCACGAGGCTGATCCTGGCGCTGGTGCGCCACATGGACGACACCCTGGAGCTGGGTGCGTCCCTCGCCCACGTCGCCGAGGCGCCGACCGGCGCCGACCGGCGCCGAGGTGATCGAGCGAGCCGTGCAGCTCGCCTACGACTTCAACGGTGCGGTCGACTCGGTCGCGCTCGTGCTCGAAGCTGCGCAATACGAAGACGAAGCGCTCGCGACCGCCTGGCGGGATCGATTGCGGTTCCGCCGCGAGAGCTTCCGGCCGATGGTGGAACGGATCGCCGAGCATGGCGACCTCGCGGACGGGTGGACGCTGGAGACGGCCGCCGACCTCTTCTACGCCGTCACCCTGTTCGGGCCCTGGCGCGAGCTGACCCGGGAGATCGGCTGGTCGCGCGACCAGTACGTCGGGCACATGACGCAGCTCCTCCGGCGCGCGCTCCTCGCAGGCGACGACCGGTCCGGCCCTCTGCCGACCGGTAGTGTGGAACCGGGACTTCCGACCCTGGTCGCCGGCAGCCTCGACACGACACTCCAACAGGAGGGAGGGTCCCGCGATGGAGCCAGAAGCCAGCATCATCCTCCTCGACGTCCCCGAGGGAGCCGGCGAGGTCGATCGAGACTTCCTCGAGCGCTTCGGGCACCCGGTGCGCGTGTGCCACGGTCCGCACGCGGGGGAGCTCTGCCCGCTCCTCAAGACGGGTGAGTGCGAGATGGTCGACTCGGCCCACGGCATAGTCTTCGAGCTCGACCTGGACCGCCCCCAGCACCGGGCAATCCTGGAGCGGTACCAGAAGGTCGTCCGGCCCGACGTCCCGATCCGGGCCGTCGTCCGGCCCGAGCAAGCGGAGCAGTACGCGGATCTCCTCAAAGGCGTCGAGGTGTGGACCCACGACCCGAACGTGGCGGAGCTCGACGCGTTCGCGGCCGAAGTCGACTCCGCCGGTCGCTTCGGCGAGGCATAGAGCCGGCGAGCGGGGCTCCTACCCGAACTCCTCCACGACGTCGTCGAACATCTCGAGCGCGTCGCTCAACCCGTCGACGCTCCCACCGATGCACTGCTCCATCGAGTAGTCCTCGACGATCTGGTGCACTCGCAGCGTGAGGCGCCGGAAGTCGTCCGACTCCTGGATCGCGGCCAGCTCCTCGCTGTCGCCCTGGAGGATCCACATCCCGCCGTCGCGGTTCACCGAAAAGTACGGGTAGTGGCCCGAGATGCGCTTGTTCTTCACCAGGTCGTCGAAGTACGCGGCGGAGTCGCCGAAGACCTCGAGCGACTTCCCCTCTCGGCCCCGCACGGCCGGCCCCCATCGAAAGACGATCGCACCCTGTGCCATGACGGTCTCCCCCTCGCACCCCGGCTCGAATGCCGGGTGGGGCGAACCTACTCCCGCCTGCTCACGACGGCCACCGTCTCGTGGTGGGTCCACACGACCAGTGCCGACCCATCTGGTGCGACCCGATATGTTCCGACCATGGGTCGATCGGCGCGGCGCGTAGTCGTGTCTGCAGTCGTCGTGGGAGGTCTCCTCGTCACCGCGTGCTCGAACGGTGACGAGCCCGCAGCCGACGACGACAACGGCGGCGGCGAGGAGACGACGACGACCGCCGTCGAGGACGCCGACGTCACGATCGGTCCGGTGACCGTCAGCGACACCGAGTCGGCCGACACCGTCTACGAGTTCACGGTCGACACCGAGATCCCCGACCCGCCGACGTCGCTGCGCTGCCAGCTGGGCCACGGCGAGATCGTCTACACCGCGGCCGGCACGCTCGTCGAGGAGCCTTCCTCGGGCGCCGACTTCACGCTGACCGTCGCCTCTGCTGCACTGGACACCGTCGAGAGCCTGTTTCCGGATCCCGGCGTCGACATGCTCTGCACGGCCGGTGGTGTCGCCGCGGCCCAGACGATCGATCGCAGAACCGGGGACGTGATCGAGGAAGGCCCCGAGCCGACGCCGGACCAGATCCCCTCCGCCGACGCACCGGCGCTCCAGATCGAGATCGGGGAGCTGAGACATCCCGCCGACAGCACGACCGTGAGCCTCACCGTCACCGTCGAGGGAGCGACCGAGGGCTCGACGCTCGACTGCGAGATGACGGACAACCAGCCCCAGCAGATCGACAGCGACTCCGTCGAGCTGTCGGGCGGGACCGAGTCCTTCGACGTCGAGCTCGATGTCACCGGCGCGGAGGACCTCGTCGAAGCGACGCCGTACGTGATCTTCGTGTGCGAGGTCGACGACGTCACCGCGATCGAGACCGTCGACCGTCCCGGCCAGGAGGCGAGAGGCTGAGCGCGCCGGGCACCCGGCCGCACCCGGGTCGCCCCGTCGCCGCCACCCGTCCGAGAGCGAGACGCACGCACAGCGCTGCGGCCCGACCCGACTACACGGCCCACACCGACCCGCTCGCGCCGGAGGAACCCCTCAGACTCTCTCCGCCTTGCGCTCGCTCTCGGTCGCCGCGCGGAACCGTCCCGTCGAAGTCTCCACGACGGCGTTTGCCTGCTCGAGAAACCGCGCGATCACACGAAGGTCGTCGTCGCCGAATCCCTCGATGACGCGGGTCACCTCGTCCTCCAGCGCGGCGAACACGTCCACGAGGTCCTCGCGGCAGGGTTCGACGAGCCGGACCATGACCCGACGGCGATCGCTCGGATCGGGCTCCCGGTATGCGAAGCCGCCATGCTCGAGACGGTCGACGACACCGGTGATGGCGCCGGAGGTCAGACCGGTGTGCGCGGCAAGTTCGCTCGCGCACATCGGACCACGCGCGTGGAGCACGTCGATGCAGTCCCAGTCGGTCGGGTGCACGCCCGCGAGCTCGGCTGCGGCGCGGTTGTGGAGCGTGGAGACCTCGCCGGTACGGGCCGCGAGGTTCCGGATCCGCTCGACCAGCTCCCCCCGCGTCTCGGTCCCCACGCTTGGCATCGCTCCCCAGCTCCGCTTAGTCTTTCAGACAATCAGTGAGACAACTACTCACTCACTGATCTTCACGGCGACAAAGAGGATACCGCGGAGGTCCCGTGCTCGCACGCCTTGCCCGCGTCTGCCACCGCCGCCGGCGCCGGGTGGTGCTCACCTGGATCGTGCTCCTCGTCGGGCTCCTCGTGCTCGGAGCCACGGTCGGTGGGAAGTTCGAAGACACCCTGGAGCTCCCGGGCAGCGAGTCCGAGGACGCCATCGATCTCATGCAGCGGACCGGGTTCGACGACCGGGCCGGGTTCCAGGCACAGGTCGTCGCGCACGCCGATGCGGGCGTGAACGACGCCGAGATCCGCTCCGCCCTGGAGGGTCTCTTCGCGCAACTCACGACCGAGCTGCCGGACGCGGAGGTGGTCAGCCCGTTCGGACCCGAAGGCGGACGGCAGATCTCCCCCGACGGCACCATCGCCTTCGCGGAGGTGAACCTCCCCGACCGGTCGAGCAACGGCTTGAACGAAGCCGCCGACACCATCGAGACCACGGTCGACGAGGTCGACGTCGACGGCCTGCAGCTCGAGCTGGGCGGCGAGATCTTCGGCAGCGGCGTCGAGAGCGGAGCGGAGATGATCGGGCTGATCGCCGCGGTGGTCATTCTGCTTGTCGCCTTCGGCTCGCTCCTCGCGATGGGCCTGCCCATCGGCACCGCACTGTTCGGCATCGGCACGGGCGCCGCGCTCGTGCAGCTCATCGGAAACCTCATCACGATGCCGAGCTTCACGCTCCAGCTCGTACTGATGCTGGGGATCGGCGTGGGGATCGACTACGCGCTGTTCATCGTCACG
>CAYRHS010000001.1:51202-76693 GCA_964424125.1 uncultured Burkholderiales bacterium | reverse complement strand
TCCTTTGACGAGGGAACGGCCTCGTCGTAGTGTGAACGACTGTTCGGCTCGGGGGGGCGGCACGGGTGGCGCAGTCCGCGGTCATCGTCGACACCGACACGCACATCACCGAGCCCGCCGACCTGTGGACCAGCAGGCTGCCCGAGTCGTGGGGCGATCGGCGCATGCACGTCCGCTGGGACGACACGCGCAAGGCCGAGGTGTGGGCGATCGGCGAGCAGCCGTTGCTCAACGCCTGGGCCGGGTGCATGTTCGGTTGGGACGAGCCCTTCCCCTCGTCGCCGCGAACCCTCGCCGACGCGCACCCCGCGACCTACGACCCGAAGCGGCGTCTCGAGGCGATGGACGCATCGGGCGTGCGCATCGCGGTCCTCTACCCCAACATCGCGGGGGGTCTCGTCGTCGACCCGCTCAGCGGTCATCCCGACGTCGAGCTCTCGTGCGCGCACGTGCGCGCGTACAACGACTTCCAGCTCGAATGGGTCTCGGTCGCTCCGGAGCGCTTCGTGCCGATGGCCGTGGTGCCGTACTGGGACGTCCGTGCCGCCGTGGTGGAGATCGAACGGGTCGCCGCGCGCGGCTTCCGTGGGATCGTGATGACCGGCGCGCCGCACCTGCACGACCAGCCCTATCTGGGTGACCGGCACTGGGACCCCCTGTGGCAGGTCTGCGAGGACGCGAGACTCTCGGTCAGCTTCCACACCGCCAACGGCGACCTCTCGGAGCACCTGGCCCCCGCCAGGATCCTGCTCGACGGGCCTGCCGTCACGACCGCGCGTGTCTCGACCGCGTCCTTCCTCGACAACGGCCAGCAGGTGACCGACCTTTTGCTGTCCGGGGTCCTGCCGCGATTCCCCGAGCTCAAGTTCGTCTCGGTCGAGAGCGGGCTCGGATGGGTGCCGTTCGTGCTCGAGTCCTGCGACTACCACTTCGAGAAGAGCAAGGTCTGGAGGGAGAAGCCGGAGTTCGGTGACCTCCGGCCGAGCGACCTCTTCCGCCGCCAGGTCTACGTGAACTACTGGTTCGAGCGGCTCGAGCCGTGGCATGTCGAGGCCATCGGAGCAGACCGCATCCTCTTCGAGACCGACTTCCCCCACCCCACCTGCCTCTACGGCGAGGAGGTGGAGGCGGCCCGGCGCAACGGTCTCGAGCAGATGCCACAGGAGGTGCAGGACAAGATCCTGTGGCGCAACGCGTCCGAGCTCTACCAACTCGACCTCGGCTGATCCGGACGGGAGGGAAGATGTTGCTCCAGGCGACCGCACGGGTCCCCGACTACGAGCGCTTCAAGGCCGCGTTCGAGTGGCTCATCGGTGACGTCGAACACCCCGACGGCTTCCTCTCGATCCAGGTCATGCAGGCGCACGACGATCCCGACCACGTCACGATGCTCGAACGCTGGGAATCGGTCGACGCGTTCGAGCGCGCGTACGCCACCTACGACATGGAGCAACGCGCCGAGTTCCTGTCCCGGGCCGGGATCGACCCCGAGACCTTCGGCCGCACCCTCTGGGTGGACTCGGACATCGCGTCCGTCCACGCCGGAGGCGACGCGTGACCGACACCGCGATCGCGCAGACACCCGGCGACGACAGCACCGCCGACCTCGCATTCATGCCCGCGGTCCGGCAGGCGAAGCTCATTCGCGAGCACGAGCTGTCTCCCGTCGAGCTGGTCCGGACGTACCTCGATCGAATCGAACGGTTGAACCCGCAGCTCGGCTGTTACATCACGGTTGCCGCCGATCACGCACGGGCGGACGCTCGTCGGGCGGAGCAGCGTGTCATGGACGACGGCGATCTCCCGCCGTTTCTCGGCATCCCGCTGTCGGTGAAGGACCTGGTCGACACCGCGGGCGTCCGGACCACGTGTGCCACCGCGGCCTGGACGGACCGCGTGCCGGACACCAGCGCGGCCGTGATCACGAAGATGGAGGACGCCGGTTTCATCGTGATCGGCAAGTCCAACACGCCCGAATTCGCGGGGGGCATCTACACGGAGCCCGCGGCATACGGACCCTGCCGGAACCCGTGGGATCCCGACTACACGCCCGGCGGGTCGTCGGGCGGCGCGGGCGCATCCCTCGCAGCCGGCCTCTGCTCCGTCGCGCACGGAACCGACGACGGAGGATCGGTCCGCATTCCCGCGGGATGGTGCGGGCTCTTGGGGTTGAAGCCTTCCCGGGGGCGGGTCTCGGCCGCTCCCGATCCACAGGCATTCGAGTTCACACACGGCCCGCTCGGTCGTACCGTCGCCGATGTCGCGGGGATGCTCGACGCGATGGAGGGCTATGTCACCGGGGACGCCTTCTGGGCCCCACCGCCGGCGCGCCCCTTTGCCGACGAGGTCGGCCGGGACCCCGGGTCACTACGCATCGCGTGGACTACGCGCGGTGCCGACGGTGTGGACATCGCGCCCGGCAACAAGGAAGGAACCCGCAAGGTTGCCACTGCGCTGGAAGAGCTCGGGCACCGTGTCGAGGAGGTCGACGACTGGCCGGGCCGCGGGCTGTTTCCCGACGAGCGCGCGTTGCCCCTCCACGTGATGTACGGCGTCAAGTACGCGTGGATGTCGGACGCGGGTTTGATGCCGCCGGTCAAGACGCTGGAACCGAGCCAGCAGCTCCTCGTCGAGCTCGGCCGCGAAGCACGGGCCACGGACTTCGCTCGCGCGCAGCATCTCGCCGCGCAGACCTCGAGGGCGATCGTGTCGTTCTTCGGGGACCACGACGTCTTGCTGACCCCGGTCATCGCCTGTCGGCCGACCCGGATCGGCTTCTACGAGGACCATCCCGAGGAGGCTCTGGCCATGTTGCACGCGGTGCAGTTCACCGCCCAGTTCAGCGTGACCGGCCAGCCCGCCTTGGCCGTTCCCGCCGGACTCGACGCCGAGGGGCTCCCGGTCGGTGCCCAGCTCGTCGGCCGCCCGGCCGACGAGGCGACCCTCGTCCGACTGGCGGCCCAGCTCGAGGCGGCGCGGCCGTGGCATCACCGGCGACCACCTCTCGCGACGGGGGTGTGGCCGGACAGCAGAGAGACGAGCGCTACCGAGAGCAAGAAGGAAGGGAGCGGGGGGAGATGAGGATCGGGATCTGGCAGAGGATCGGGGTGGCCGCACTGGCCGTAGGGCTCGTGGCCGCCGCCTGCGGCAACGACGACGACGCGGGCGGCGACGACGAGATGACCACCGAGAAGGTCGAGTTCACCGGCCCGCCGATCACCGTGGTCGCCATCGGCGAGTATTCCGCAGGCGGGATCGCGTCGACTCCGGAGATCCCCGAAGGCATCGAAGCCGGGGTCGAGGCCGTGAACCGCGACGGTGGGATCAACGGAAGCGAGCTCCAGGTCGAGATCTGCGACACCAACAACGACCCGAACACCGCGGCCGCATGCGGACGCCAGGCGGTCGACATGGGGGCCGCCGCGGTGCTCAGCGGTCTCAGCTAGCAGTACCTCCCGCTCCTCGTCGACGCGCAGATCCCCGCGATCGGGATCGACGTCACCGGTGCGGCCGACCTCACCTCGGAGGCGGTGTTCAGCCTGGTCGGCGGCGCGCTCACCTCGGCGACGGCGTTGCCCGTCGACCTCGCCGAGTCCGGCTTCGAGTCGATCGTCGCCGTGGTCCCGGACATCCCCGAGGCCGCCATCGTAGACCAGTTCGGCAACCAGGCTCTCGAGCGGTACGGCCTCCAGATCCAGGAGTCCGTTCCCGTTCCGGAGGGCGCGCCCGACATGGCGCCCTACGTGCAGGCGGTGCAGGCGAGCGGCGCCGAATCGCTCATGATGGCGCTTCCGGGAGGAGACGCAACCAACTTCATCGTGGCGATGAAGCAGGCGGTCCCGGACTTCCCGATGGCGGTCGTGGCGACCGAGCTCGACCAGGTGCGCGAGGCGCTCAGCGACGAGATCGTCGACAGTCTGATGTCGCACGAGCCGTTCGTGACGGAGGGGTCCGGCTACGACCAGTACACCTCGGACATGGAGGCAGCCGGCTTCGACGAGACCGGCGCATTCCGGATCAACGGCTATACCGCGGTCCAGGTGTTCGCGGACGTGGCCCGAACGCTGCCCGCGGGCGAGGTCACCAGCCAGGCGATGTGGGCTGCCCTCCCGCAGCAGACCGACGTGAAGACGGGGCTGCTGCCCCCGCTGGACTTCACCGCACCAGTCGATGTCGGCGTCCCGGGGGTGCGGGTCTTCAACCTGTGCACGCAGCTCGAGACTCTGGTCGACGGGAAGGCAGAGCTCCAGGCGGGCGAGTTCACGAACCCGCTCACCGGGGAGGAGTGCCCCTCGCCCTAGGACTCCGCCGGACGACGTTCCTCCTCGCCTCGACGCCTTCACCGGCGAGGAATGCCCGATGAGTTGATCGCGATGTGAACCTTCGTTAACGTCTATTCCGGCTGAGCTGGTTAGGGACAGGCCATGTCCAACGAGACCGCGCGACCCGTCGGCCGAGAACTCCTCCTCCCCCACGTCCTCGGGAGGCGAGCGGTCGAGAACCCGGAGCGAGTCTTCCTCCAAGAGGTGACCGGTCGCTCCGCCACCTACGGCGAGTTCCACGAGTCGGCGCTCACCTGGGCCGATGCCCTTCGCCGCCTCGGGGTAGCCCGGGAGGAGACGGTCGCCACCATGCTTCCCCCGTCCATCGACGCCCACTCCGTCTGGCTCGGGCTGGCCTGGCTCAACGCGGTCGAGGTCCCGCTCAACACCGACTACCGAGGCAGCATGCTGAGCTACGCCCTGACCGACTGCGGGGCCCGGGTGGTGGTGACGCGTGCCGAGTTGCTCGACCGTCTCGACGAGGTGGCCTCGAGCCTCCCGGCACTCGAGATCGTCGTCATCCTCGACGCCGACTCCCCCCGCCGGGACTTCCCTTTCCGAGTGGTGGCCGGCGAGGAGCTCCTTTCCGCAGCCCGTCCTGCGACCGACCTGCACGGCCCCCAGTTCTGGGATCTGGCCTGCATCATCTACACGTCCGGCACGACGGGGCCCTCGAAAGGCGTCATGCTCCCCTGGCCACTTCTTCATCTCCAGGCCGCACGAACGTTCCCTTTCGACGACCTCAACGCGGACGACGTCTTCTACGCGCCTTATCCCGTCTTCCACCTGAGTGGCAAGTTCCCGCCGTACCTCATGGCGTTGCTGAACGCTCGGCTTCTCGTCCGAGAGCGCTTCAGTGTCACCGACTTCTGGAGCGACATCAGCACGTACGGTTGCACCACCACCATCGTCGGCGGCGCTCTCACCAGTTTCATCTACGGCCAGGACCGCCGCCCCGACGATGCGGAGACTCCATTGCACAACGTCGTCATGGCGCCGGTCATCCCCGAGTTCGAGGACTTCTGCAGTCGCTTCGGCACGCGCATCTGCACCGCCTACGCCATGACCGAGCTCGGCCCCGTGCTAGGCCACGACTTCGGTGAGATCACACTCGAGAATCACCAGAGCTGTGGCCGGGTCAAGAAGGGGTACCCGGGCTACGAGGTGCGCGTGGTCGACGAGCACGACGTCGAGGTGCCGGCTGGGGTCGTAGGCGAGCTCATCGTCCGATCCTCCGCACCGTGGACATTGAATGCGGGCTACCTCGGGAAGCCGAGAGACTCGGCCAAGGCCTGGATGAACGGGTGGTTCCACACCGGCGACGCCTTCACCTACGACGAGCGGGGTCAGCTCTACTTCGTGGACAGGACCAAGGACACGATCCGGCGCCGAGGTGAGAACATCTCGTCGTTCGAGGTCGAGGCGCTCGTGAGCGAGCATCCCGACATCCTCCAGTGCGCCGCCATCGCCGTGCCGTCCGAGCTCGGCGAGGACGAGGTCAAGGTCGTGGTGGTGCTCAAGCCGGGGCGGCATCTCGGCCCCGAGGAGCTCCTCGAGTTCCTCGTCCCCCGAATGCCCCGATTCATGGTCCCGCGCTACCTGGAATTCGTGGATGACCTGCCCAAGACCGAGACCCAGAAGGTCAGGAAAGTCGAGTTCCGTGAGGATGCACTGAACGAGCGCACCTGGGACCGTGAGAAGGCCGGAATCGAAGTGCCGCGCTGAGCCCACGATTCCGGCATCCGCTCGAACCGCGCCTTGACCCAACGGCTCAGGGGCCTTGGCCCAACAACGTCGGAGACACCAGTGGAACAAGACCGAACCATCAATGACGATTCCGCCGGGCAAGTGGAGGGGGAGTCCAGCCTCCGACCAGAACTGCAAGCCGCTCTCGACGCGAACGAAGGCGTCCTCGACCGGGCCCGCCCGGACGCGGTCCGCAAGCAACACGACCGCGGCAAGCTGACCGCCCGAGAGAGGATCGATCTCCTACTCGACGAGGAGGACCGCCTCGAATACGGCG
This sequence comes from uncultured Burkholderiales bacterium, assembly GCA_964424125.1. Classification (GTDB taxonomy): domain Bacteria; phylum Actinomycetota; class Acidimicrobiia; order IMCC26256; family JAOSJL01; genus CAYRHS01. The sequence goes on along the minus strand of CAYRHS010000001.1, from coordinate 70,348 downwards.
CACTGGTCACACCGGATGAGACCAAGCTCGCGCCGGGGGTTCAAGCCGTAGATCTCGTCAAGGGAGCCGACTGTCCAGCCGACGGCGTGATCACGTGCACCGGGCTGATCGACGGGCGCCCGGTCACCGTGGGCTCCGTCGACTTCACCGTTCTGGGCGGCAGCTCCACCACCCCCGGTGGCGCCAAGATGCGAGCGATGGCAGAGCTCTCGCTCCGTCGGGGGATTCCCTTCCTCAACTTGCTCGACGGCGCCGGTCACCGGATACACGCTATGGACAGCCGGATGTTCGCATTCGGGGGCTCGATCGGGCCGTTCGACCAGATGCCCCTCATGTCCGGTTGGACGCCCCTGGTGGCGGCGATCATGGGACCGGCGTTCGCCGGGCCGGCCATGATCGCAGGACTGGCTGACTTCGTGCCGATGGTGAAGGGCACCTCCTCCCTCGGGATGGCGGGACCGAAACTGGTCAAGGCGGGTACCGGGGAAGACCTTTCGGCCGAGGAGCTGGGTGGATCGGCCGTCCACCTTCGCACCGGCGTGGCCGATGTCGAGGCGGAGGACGATCGTGAGTGCATCAACCTGATCCGGGAGTACCTCTCCTACTTCCCGACCAATGCGGCCGCGCCACTTCCAACCCGTTCGACCGAGGATCCGCCCGACAGAGCCTCACCCGAGCTTCGAGACGTGGTGCCACCCGAGCGCCGGCGGGCCTACGACGTCAAGGCCGTCCTCCACCACGTCCTGGACGACGGTCAGTTCCTCGAGGTGAAGCCCCGGTTCGCCGAGAACATCGTCACCGCTCTCGGCCGCCTCGAAGGCACGCCCGTCGGTGTGGTGGCCAACCAGCCGAAGGTGCTGGCTGGAACGCTCGATGGTGCCGCCTGCACGAAGGCAGCACACTTCATCTACCTCTGCAATGCCTTCGGCCTACCCCTGGTCGTCCTCATCGACACGCCCGGTTTTCTCGTAGGTTGCGGCGCCGAGAGCCAAGCCCTGGTCCGTGTCTCCTCGAAGCTGCTCATGGCATTCGGGCACGCCACCGTGCCGCTCGTCACCCTCGTCCTGCGCAAGGCCTACGGCGGGGGCTACGTCGCCATGGCGGGCGGGCGCAGCTACGGAGCCGAGGGGGTCTTCATCTGGCCCACCGCCGAGATCTGTGCGATGGGGATCGAGGGATCCGTCGACATCGCTTTTCATCGAGAGTACGAGGCCGCGCCCGACCCCGCCGCAAGAAGGGCGGAGCTCATCGAGTCCTTCTACGAGCAGGCCACGCCCGCGCGGGCGGCTTCCGGATTCGGTGTCGATGCCGTCATCGACCCCGCTGAGACGCGACGACACCTCGCCGCCGCGCTCCGAGTGAGCCGGGGCCGCCGACCGGGGCGGCTTCCCCCGAAGCACCACCACATCGAACCGTTCTAGCCGGCGCGTCGCGAGCGGTCGCCGGCCGAGTCGCACTGGAGGGCCATGGGACCGCTCGAAGGACTGAAGGTGGTCGAAGTCGCCTCGGTCGGCCCGGTTCCGTTCTGCGCGATGCTCCTGGCCGACATGGGGGCCGACGTTGTTCGCATCGACCGACCCCGAGAGACGGTCCCCGGGCCGGACGAGCTGCAGGGCGACGCAGAGCGGCGAGCGCGAGCCACTGAAGACGAGCCGCCGGCTCCGCTGGACTTCGTCCTCCGCCGGGGGCGCCGGTCGATCGCGGTGGATCTCAAGAACCCGGAAGGTGTCTGCCTCGTGCTGGACCTGTGCGAGGAAGCCGACGTCCTCCTCGAAGGCTTCCGGCCCGGTGTGGCCGAGCGCCTCGGCATCGGACCCGAGGACTGCCTGGGCCGCAATCCTGGTCTGGTCTACGGGCGGGGCACCGGATGGGGCCAGGAAGGCCCCCTGGCTCAGGCAGCGGGCCACGACATCAACTACATCGCCCTCGCGGGCACGCTGGAGCCGATCGGGCGGCCCGGTCAACCCCCCACGGTGCCGCTGACCCTGATCGGCGACTTCGGGGGAGGTGGCATGGTCCTCACCGTCGGCGTCACGTGTGCCCTGCTCGAGCGCCAGCGATCGGGGCGAGGCCAAGTAGTCGACGCGGCCATGGTCGACGGCGCCGCCCTCCTCATGACGTTGCAGTACGGCGCCCGAGCCCTGGGCGTCTGGAGCGACGAACGAGGAACCAACATCACCGGCGGCTCTCACTTCTACGACGTCTACGAGACCGCCGACGGCAAGTACATCTCCCTCGCCGCCGCCGATCCCCCCTTCTACGCCGAGTTGCTACGCCGTCTCGACCTCGATCGTGAGCGGCTACCCGATCAGATGGACCGCGAGCGCTGGCCGGAGATGAAGACCCGCTTTGCCGAGATCTTCCGACAACGGACGCGGGCGGAGTGGTGCGAGCTCCTCCAGGACACGGACGTCTGCTTCGCGCCAGTGCTCTCGATGGCGGAAGCGCCGGAACACCTCCACAACCGGGCCCGTCGGACGTTCGTCGACATCGACGGGGTCGTGCAACCCGCTCCGGCGCCTCGCTTCAGCCGCACGGAGTCGGTGATTCAAAGGCCTCCACCCCGGCCCGGTGAACACGCCGACGAGGCGCTGCGTGACTGGGGCGTCTCGGATCAACAGATCGCGAAGCTCCGACGAGCCCGCGCAATTCTCTGATACCAGCACCGTGGAGGTCGCAGAGACGCTCGGTCGACCGGGACAGTGCGCCGCGCCAGCGGCCCTCGTCCTCCTCGGCCCTTATCGCACGGTCGACATCGGGTCCACCCACGTCGTGGCGGGGAGCCGGGGGAGCTCCTCTGCGAGCTCGGCGACCGTCCAGGACCCTTCGCGCTCGAGTCGCTCCTCCAGCGACCACGGGGCGAAGCGCTGGATCTTGCCGCCGAAGACCAGCCAGCACTGTCCCGTGAGCTCGCACCGCTCGGCCGCGAGGGCGGCGACGACCACGGCGACGTTGTCGGGGTCCCAGCGGTCGAAGCCCTCATCGGGTGGCTGCACGAGGTCGTACAAGGGCTCCAACCCCTCGGTCATCCCGGTGCGGGCGGCGGGCGCGACCGCGTTCACTCGGACCCCGTCCGCGGCGAGCTCCTGCGCCGCGACGGTCGTCATGGCCGCGATGCCGGCCTTGGCCGCTGCGTAGCTCACCTGGAGCGGCTGGCCCAACAGGCCCGAGTTGGAGGTGGTGTTGACCACGGACGCCCGCACGGGTCGGCCCTCCTTGCGCCGGGCGCGCCAATGCCGCGCGGCCCAACGCAGCATGGCGAAGTGACCCTTGAGATGGACGCGGATCACGTCGTCCCACTCCGCCTCGCTCATGTTCGGGATCGCGCGCTGGCGGAGGTTGCCGGCGTTGTTCACGAGCACGTGGAGCTCACCGAGATCCTGGACCGTGTCCTCGACCAGTTGCTCCGCGGTCGACCAGTCGGAGACGTCGCCGACGGCCGGAACCGCGTCGCCTCCAGCCGCTCGGATCTGCTCGACGACCGCTCGAGCGTCGTCGCCGTGGACGTCGTTCACCGCCACGGCCGCGCCCTCGACCGCGAGGCGCAGGGCGTGCGCGCGGCCCAGCCCGGATCCGGCCCCGGTGACCAGCGCCGCTCGGCCGTCGAGGGACCCCACGCTCACGCCCGTGACTCGAGCATCCGGACCGCCAGCTCTGCGAAAAGATCGGCGACCGCGGCGGGGCCGAGCCGGCGGCCCGCCCGGAACCAGTGGAACGTGTCCATCACCATCCCCGAGATCGCGAAGGACGCGACGGTGACGTCGATCGGGTCGAACTCGCCGCCGTCGATGCCGTCACGCACGATCGAGCGAATGAGGTCGAGGTAGGCGCGCTGGAGCTTGTCCAGCTGACGGCGCTGCTCGGGCGGGAGGGCCTCGACGAGCTGGAAGTACCCGAACACGCCGGCCGCGTAGTCGCGGCTTCCCGGGAGCTCACCGAGGTCGAAGAGCACGTAGGTCCGCACGAGCTGGCGCAGACGGTCGGACGCACGCTCGGCGGTGATCGCCTCCTCGGTGCGCTCGAGGACGCTCGCGAGCCCGGACTCGAGATAGGCGAAGAGGATGTCTTCCTTGGACGGGAAGTGGTAGTAGAGGGCCGGCGCGGTGACGCCGAGGCGCTCGCCGAGCAGCTTCACGCTGGTCTTCTCGTACCCGCGTTCGCGAAAGAGCTGCGCCGCTTCGGCGAGGATCCGCTCCCGGGTGACCGCCGCTTCCGAGCGTCCGCCCCGCGCCATCAGATCGGCTCCACCGCGTGGCGCTTGGGTGGGACGTCGAGCCGGCGTCGCCCGCGGTTCACGCGCAGGACGTCGGCGATCTTGCGGCGCGTCGCCGCGGGGTCGATGACGTCGTCCACCCCGAAACCCGACGCCGCTCGCATCGGGGTGGTTCGGGGGTAGTGCTCGGCGATGAGGGCCTCACGTGCAGCCGCCGGGTCGTCGGCCGACTCCCAGTCCCTCCGGAAGGCCTGGTCGACCGCGCCTTCGATGCTCATCGGACAGACCTCGGCCGACGGCCACAGGAAGCAGGCCTCGGCGTTCCAGCTGCGCCCGCCGGCGAGGGCTAGATAGGCGAGCCCGTACGCCTTGCGGAGCACGATGCTCACGATGGGCACCGTCGCGTGTCCGAGCACGTTCAGCACCTTGGCGGCGTGGCGAACGACGTTCTGCGTCTCCGCTTGGAGACCCACGAGCATCCCGGGGGAGTCGATGAACGTCACCAGCGGCAGGCCGTAGGCGTCGCACATCGAGGCGAACCGTGCCGTCTTGACGCACGCCTCACGGTCGAACGAGCCCGCGAGCACGAGCGGCTGGCTGGCGAGCACACCCACAGGGCGCCCGTCGATCCGAGCGAGCGCGGAGACGACGCTGCGCCCGAAGCCCGCCCGCAGCTCGAGAAAGTCTCCGTCGTCAACCACGCCCCGGACCACGGCGCGCACGTCGTAGGCTCGTCGTCGACTCTCGGGGACGACCTCGCGGAGCTCGGGAACCTCGCGGTCGGCCGGGTCGTCGCTGCGAGCGACGGGCGGAGCTTCGCCCGCGTTCGTCGGGAGGTACGAGAGGAACTCCTTGATGGCGGACAGGCACGCGTGGTCGTCCTCCGCGATCAGATCGACGACGCCGTTGCGCATCTGCACCGTCGCTCCGCCCAGCTCTTCGGTCCCGACGTCGTCGCCCGTCGCGGCTCGGACCAGCGGGCGGCCTGCGACGCCGATCGAGCCCGTTCCCTCGACGATCGGCACGAAGTCGCAGAATGCCGCCTGGGCGGCAGGTCCCGCGAATGCCGGGCCCATCAGCGCGCCCACCTGGGGGGTCCAACCCGACATCAGCGCCTGCTCCCGGAACGCGCTCGGCCCTGCGGTGGCGAACTCGCGGCTGTCCATCTCCTGCATCCGATGACCACCCCCGTCGAGGAGCAGAACGTGGGGGAAGCCGCGCTGGAGCGATAGTCGAGCCATGCGGATGATCTTGGCGACACCGGCGTTGCCGTTGCTCCCTCCGAGCACGGTGAAGTCGATCGCCACCACCGACACCGCGCGTCCGTCGATCGTCCCCGTGCACGTCACCAGTCCCTCGGCCGGCGCCTCGACGTCCCGGAGCCGCTCGATCTCGTCAGGAGTCGCGAACGCGCCGTACTCGACGGCGCTGCCGTCGTCGAGGAGCTCGGCGATGCGCTCGCGTGCGGTGAGCTTCCCTCGTTCGTGCTGGATCCTCACGGCCTCGGGACGGCCAGGGTCGAGCAGCGCGCCCCGCGCTGCGTCCACCTCGGCCAGCGTCGCCCCCGAGCGTTCGGTGCGGTCCCGGTCACCCGTCATCGAGCTCGCCTCACTTGGGGAGCTCGATCCCCGCGAGCTCGCGGTCCCAGGTGTGTTCGTTGAGCGCGTCGGCGCGCAGCTCAACCTTCTTGATCCGCTGCGTGGCATCGGTCTTCGGCAACGAGTCGACGAACTCCACGTAGCGGGGGACCATGAACCGCGGCATCGTCTCGATGAGGTCCTGCACGAGCGTCTCGGCGTCGAGGCCACTGTCGGGCATTCGCACCACGACCACCTTCACCTCGTCCTCGGCCCACTCCGAGGGCACCGCGATCGCGGCCGACTCGGCGACGCCCGGGTGGGCGTTCGTGAGCGCCTCGACCTCGAAGCTCGAGATGTTCTCACCTCGCCGCCGGATCGCGTCCTTGAACCGGTCGACGAAGTAGTAGTTCCCGGCAGTGTCGCAGCGGAACGCGTCGCCGGTGTGGAACCAGCCGTTGCGCCACGCTGCCGCGGTCTTCTCGGGCCGTCCGTGGTAGCCCGAGCACAGCATCCACGGCTCGTCGGTCCGTATGACCAGCTCGCCGACTTGGCCCACGGGTACGTCGTAGTCGTGCTCGTCGACGAGCCGGACGTCGTAGCCGGCGCGGACAGACCCACACGTGCGGTGGTCGGGGATGTCCCATCCCGTGCCGAACGGTGGTCCGGTCTCGGTCATCGCGTAGCACGTGCGGAGCTCGACGCCGAAACGCTCCTCGAACTCTCGCCACCAGGGCAGTACGGGGAGCATGATGGCTCGTCGCAGCGGGTTGTCGGCGTCTTCGGACGTCGGCGCCTGACCCCAGACGAATTGCGACATGGCGCCGACGAATCCGGTCGTGGTGCAGCCGTGCTCGCGGATGTCGCTCCAGAACTCCGTGCCGCTGAACTGCTTGCGGAGCACGAAGCGGCCGTTGGCCACGGCCATCAGGCACAACGGCACGCGCCCGCTCCCGTGGAACATCGGGAAAGCCGAGTAGTACACGTCGTCTTCGTCGACGTCCGCCGCGGGGACGACGCCGTCGGAATACTCGTACTGCTGCCGCCACGGGACGAGCACGCCCTTCGACGGTCCCGTCGTGCCGGACGTGTAGATCATGGTCGCCACGTCCCAGACGTCGGGTGGATCGACGTCGGCCGCGGGCAGGCTCCCCGTCACGTCCGTTCCCGTGACCACCTGCCACGGCAGGCCGTCCGGCGGTTCGTCGGCGTCGGGGACGACGACCGTCTTCAGCCGGCCCACGTCGTCGGCGACGTCGACGAGGCGGTCCAGCCACCGCGCGGCCACGATCATCACCTCCGCTCCGGAGTCCTCCAGCAGGTAGGCGAGCATCCGGCTCCGGTAGTCGGTGTTGCAGGCGGTGTCGACAGCGCGCAGCCATGACAGCCCGATCCAGGCGGCGAAGGCGTCGATGCACGGTGGGAGCATGGTCACGACGTTCTCGCCGGGCCCGACGCCGAGCGCGCGAAGGCCTGCGGCCCAACGCAGCGCCTCGTCCTGGAACGCGCCGTAGGTCGCCTCGCGCCCGCCCACTTCCGTGACGAAAGTCCGCTCGGGGTTCTGCGCCGCGCGCTCGGCCAGCAGGGCGGGGATGCTCGTCCGTCGGTCCATCACGTCTCCGACGCCATCGTGCCCGAGACCCGGGGCATGACCGGGAGGTCGAGGCGCGCGGCGTGCGGTCCGCCACGGAACACCTCGAAGGTGGGCGCGGGACCGGCCTCGGGGACCATCACGAAGTTGTCGACGTCGGCGCCCGCGATGGCGAGTCGGACGGCGTGGCCGGAGCGGAAGAGCCACGAGGTCGGCAGGAGGTCGAGCGCGAGTTCCATGGCCTCGCCGGGGGTCACCGGTTCGGCGTCGACGCTCGTGCCGTCGCGCCACACGCCGAGCTGCTCGTACGGGGGGTCTCCACCCACCCGGCGGGCGGACAGGCGGAGGCAGCTGTCGGTGATCGCCAGGACGGTGCCGTCGGGCGCCACGTCCTCGAGGTACACGAACAACGCCGCGTCGTCCGTGTCGCACGCGAGCGACAGCGTCACGAGTGGGTGGCCCGTGACTTCCACGTCCTCGGCCAGCGGCGAGGACGTGTAGCAGAGGAGCTTCCGGTCGGCCTTCGCCCGTTCGGGATACCGCGCCGGACCCATCCCGCCCGAGAGGTGCCGACCGTACCGGGACCACACACCCGTCGTCGCGGTCCGGTCCACGACGTAGCGGTCGCGACCCTCTCGGGTCGAGTCGTGCTCGCCGAGCCGATTGTCAGCTTGCAGGTGCAACGACCGTGTGGCCGTGCCTGGCGGCGGCCACGTCGGCGATTCCTTCCAGCGCTCCTCACCCATCGTGAAGTAGTGGACGGGCGCCTCGTCGGACACCTCGCGGTCGACGGCGCGCAGATGGAGGTCGAAGAAGCGGGCGAGCTCACCGGCTTGCGAGAACTCGGCTCGTCGCCGCCGACCGCCCGCCACGAGGGGGCTGGAGTAGAAGCGGCCGCCGTGCGCCCACGGGCCGATCGTGAGTCGACTCCCGGGGTTGGGGACGTTGCGGTGGAGGTGGATCATCGCCCGCTGGAACGCGCCGTCCATCCAGCCGCCGAGCGCGTAGACGGGGAGGCCGCTCGCGACCAGGTCGGCCATCAGGCGAAACGGGCTCTGTGTGTCCAGCGTCGCCTCGGTGGCCGCGTGGGGGAGGCGGTCGTCCCGCCGGCGTACGGCCGCGATGTCCAGGTCGAATCCCTCGTTGTCCTCGTGCTCGGCGACCGCGGCCGCGAGCTGCGAACCGTCGCGGTCGTCGTCGACGCCGCGCACGCCCTTCACGAGCGCGCGCATCGCCTGTCGAGCCAGCGGGTTCTCGACGGCCTCGTGGAGCCGGTTCGAGTCCATCGCGCGCACCCTCGCGCCGATGTCGGTGAGAAAGCGCTGCTGGAGCAACCCGCCCGGGTGGACGTCGGCGAAGACGTCGAAGACCGTGAAGCGCGGAGCGATCGCCTTCAGGGCCGGGTGCTTCCCCGTGGCGAGGAACATCGACGTGAGACCGAGCGCGGAGATCCCTGTGGCGCCGACGGCGCCGTTCGACCACGGCTGATCGATGATCCAGTCGAGGACGTCGCTGCCGTCGCGGGCGACCTGGTCGGCGAAGATCGAGGTCTTCGTGCCGAACGATGCTCCCGCACCGCGGATCTCGACGAGCAGGTGCGCGAAGCCGTAGCGGGCGAAGGCATCGCCCCAGTCGAGTTCGGTGAGGTCCGCCCGCGCCATCGCGGCCTCGGCACCGGGAAAGCGAAAGTCCATGCCCCGGAGGTAGGTGGAGAAGGCGACGATCGTCGGGAGCCGCTCGCCGGCTCGAAGGCCGGCCGGGAGGTGGAGGTCCGTCGCGAGGCAGATTCCGTCGGAGACGGCAACGTAGCGGCTGGACCGAACCGAGTCGCGGTAAAGGACCGGCGGCGTCTTCGTCGGGGAGCCCTGCCACCAGGCAGCGTCCGTCGGCGGCGGTCGTCTGGCGCGTTCGAACACGGCGTCCCCCATTCGCGGCGCTCGGCCGGGCCACGGTATCGCTCCTACTGAATGAATGGAAAGTAGGTACGATGCGCGCGGCGCCGAGCCGGGGGGACGGATGAGCGCTGCCGTGGACCCGATGGTCGCGTTCACGGTCGGCGGCTTCGAGGTCTTCGGCCCGGCGATCGTGCTCGGCGCGATCGTCGGGATGGCCTACGGGATCCTCGCGGTGGGGCTCGTCCTCGTCTACCGGTCCAACCGGATCGTGAACTTCGCGCACGGCGAGATCGGGGCGTTCGCCGCGGCGCTCCTCGGACTCGCGGTCCGCCAGTGGGGCGTCCCCTACTGGGTCGCGTTCCCCCTGGCCCTGCTCGTCGGGGCCGCGATCGGCGCCGCGTCCGAGGTCGTCGTCGTCCGTCGGCTGCGGCGGGCGCCGCTCGTCATGACGATGGTGGCGACGCTCGGCCTGGCCCAGTTCCTGCTGCTCTTCGCGCTCGTCGTCAATTCCCAGGCCACGGCCGGGGGGCTCTTCCCCCAGCCACCGTGGTTCCCCGAGTTCGACGTCGGCGCGCTCCTGGTGACGCGGCCGTACTCCGCCATCCTCCTCCTCACCCCGGTGCTGGTCCTGGCGCTCGCGCTGGGCCTGCGCCGGACCCGGCTGGGTCTCGGAATCCGAGCGGCGTCGGCGAGCCGCGACCTGGCGCGCCTCGCGGGGATCAGCGCCGACGGAATGTCGATGACCTCATGGGCGATCGCGGGCGCGGTCGCGGCCTTCACCGCCGTCCTCGTCGTGCCAACCTTGGGCTTCGCGGGCGGCCAGGTTCTCGGACCGTCGCTGCTCTTGCGAGCCCTCGCGGCCGCGGTGATCGCCCGGATGGTCAACCTGCCCGTCGCCTTCCTCGCGGGCATCGGGATCGGCGTCGTCGAACAGCTCCTCTTGTGGAACTACCCCCGCGGTGGGACCGTCGAGTTCGCGATTTTCGTCATCCTCCTCGTCGCGCTGCTGCTCCAACGACGTCAGCGCGTGCGAGAGGCTGCTGCCGAGTCCGCATGGGTGAACGTGCAGCCCTGGCCCCCGATCCGGGACGCGCTGCGGAACGTCTGGGCGATCCGGAATCTCGGGTGGCTCGTCGCGGTGGCGGCGCTGGTCGCGGCGCTGCTCCTGCCGATGTTCGTCACGAGCGCGACGACGATCGTCCTCGTCTCGATCCTGACGTTCTCGCTCGTGGGACTCTCGGTCGGCGTGGTCACGGGCCTGGCGGGCCAGCTGACCCTCGGACAGTTCGCGATCGCGGGCGTCGGCGCGACCGCCTCCTACGCGGTCACGGATGCGACCGGCAACTTCTTCCTCGGCTTCCTGGGCGCCGCGCTCGCGGCGGGCGCGGTCTCGCTGGCCCTGGCCTTGCCGGCGCTCCGCATCAGGGGTCTGATGCTCGCGGTCACGACCCTGGGCTTCGCGCTCGCTTCCCAGGCGTGGCTCTTCCGGCAGTCGTGGATGCTCGGACCGGGCGTCACACCGGGACGTCCGGTGATCGGTTCGCTCGCGCTCGACTCGAGCAAGGAGTACTATTTCTTCGCCCTCGGCGTGCTGCTGATCGGGTTCTGGCTCGCCCGCAACATCTGGGCGAGCGGGATCGGACGGAGGCTCCGGGCGGTTCGTGACAACGAGGACGGGGCGCGCGCGTTCACGGTTCGTGTAACGGCCGTCAAGGTCCAGGGGTTCGTGCTCGCGGGCGTGCTCGCCGGCCTCGGCGGGGCCGCGTACGGGCACTCGTTCACCCGCCTGGCTTCCACCGCGTTCCCGGTCGAGGCGAGCATCGATGTTGCCGCGATGACTGTGCTCGGCGGTATCGGCGTCCTGGCCGGCCCGCTGCTCGGCGCGCTCTACATCGTCGGGGTTCCACGCTTCCTGCCGCTCGACAACGCCGGACTGGCCGCAACCGCACTGGGCTGGCTGGTACTGATCCTCTACTTCCCGGGCGGTATCGCCCAGCTGCTCGCTCCCCTTCGGGCTCGCGTGATCGGCGTGCTCGCCCGGGCGCGCGGCATCGAGGCCACGGCCCCCGAGCGGGCCGGCCCGGTCCCATCGTCGGTCGGCGGAAGGGCCCGTCTCGAGAAGGCGACACGCGCCGGGGGCACCCTGTGCGTCGAAGGGTTGACGAAGCACTTCGGCGGACTCCATGCCGTCGAGGACGTCTCGTTCGTCGTCGAAGCAGGGGAGACGGTGGCCTTCATCGGCCCGAACGGCGCGGGAAAGTCGACACTCTTCGATCTGGCGAGCGGCTTCGTCCGCTCCGACCGCGGGCAGGTCGTCCTCGATGACCGCGACGTCAGCGGGCTCTCCCCGGGCGCGCGCGGACGACTGGGTCTCGTGCGCTCGTTCCAGGAACCCCAGCTGTTCCCCACGATGACCGTGTCGGACGTGGTCATGCTCGCCCTCGAGCGCCGGTACCCGACGCGCCTGCTGCCCGCGCTGATCGGCATCGGGTCGGCGGAGCGGCGGCGAAGATCGCGAGCGGAGCTGCTCGTCGACGCGCTTGGGCTCGCCGAGTACCGCAGCACCCCCGTGTCCGAGCTCTCGACGGGCACGCGACGGATCACGGAGCTCGCGTGCATCCTGGCGCTGGAGCCGGGCGTGCTCCTGCTCGACGAGCCTTCGTCGGGCATCGCGCAACGTGAGACCGAGCACTTGGGAGCGCTGCTGCGATCCGTGCAGGCGCAGCTCGGGACGACGCTGTTGATCGTCGAGCACGACATCCCCCTCGTCCTCGGGCTCGCCGATCGCGTGGTCGTCATGGAGTCGGGCCGCGTGCTCATGGTGGGAACACCCGACGAGGTTCGTTCCGATCCGCGAGTGATCGAGGCCTACCTGGGCACGGATGCCGAGTCCCTGGCGCGGTCGGGGCCGGCGGCATGAGACGTCGACTCCGGCTCCGCGGCCTCGCGGCCGTGATCGTGGTGCTCACGGGGTGCGGACTCCACGGTCTCGACTTCTTCCAGGACGATCGAGTGGAGATCGTCGCTCCCGAGGACGCCGAGACGGTGGCGCTTCCCGTGGTCGTCGAGTGGACGGTAAAGGACCTCACGATCGCCTCGCCCGAGCGGCCGGGCGGATCCTTCGTGGTCTTCGTCGATCGCGAGCCCATGCGACCCGGGCAGTCACTCGCTGCGCTCGTCGACGATGCCTGCGAGCAACGGGAGGGCTGTCCCGATCAGGACTGGTTCGTCGAACGCGGCATCTACCCGACGACCGAGACTTCCGTCGTTCTCGAGACGGTGCCGAAGCGGCGCGGCGAGCCCGGGGGAGACGAGGTCCACGAGGCGACGATCGTGCTCCTCGACGAGGAGGGAAGGCGCAGCGGTGAAGCGGCCTTCTCGGTCACGTTCGAGATCGACCGAGGGCCGGAGCCGTGAATGGGGAGGCGAACCCTCGGGGGCGTCGATCCGAGGCGCCATCGTTCGCCGACGAGCTGGCCGCGGAGCGAGCGGATGCACGCGCCGCCGCCCGTCGTGCCTTCGGCGTCACCGGTGAGGAGCAGGTCCCACGGCTCCGGGGAGCCCTGGCCGCGTCGTCAGGGTGGTATCCGCTGCTCGCGCTGGGGCTCCTCGCCCTCGTCGACGAGTTCCAGAGCTACGCGTTCTTCGTGCTCGGTCCGGAGATCAGCGCCACCCTCGGGATCAGCAAGACCGCGCTCGCGACGCTCGTGCTCGTCAAGTCGATCGCGATCACGATCGCCGTGATGCCGTTGGCCGCGTTCGTACAGCGGCGCGCGCGGCGGGCGTTCGTCAGCATCGCGACCGCCTTCGGATGGAGCGTCATGACGGCGTTGACGGGCTTCGTTGTCGACGTCTGGGGGCTGCTGGGGGTGTTGAGCGTCGACGGGCTTACGACCGGGTCGGTTCGGGCGGTGCACACACCCCTGATCATGGACTCGTACGAGCCGGGCGTACGCGCACGAGCGCTCGCGTTCTACCGGGGTGCCAACGCCATGGGCAACATCACGGCCCCGCTCCTCGTTGCATTGCTCACCACAGTCTTCGCCCTCACGTGGCGCGGGGTCTTCGTTGCGATGGGTGGCGTGTGCCTCGTGGCGGCGGCGTTCGCCGTCGGTCTGCGCGACCCGGGCTTCGGTCACTACGACGTGGATCGAGCGCGCGCGGCGACACGATCGGCGTCGAAGGGCGACGCGCCGACGGTCGCGGAGGTCCCCGACGACGCCGCGTCGCTCGGTTTCGTCGAGATCGCCAGGAGGCTCCTGCTCGTTCCCACGATCCGGCGCGTGCTCGCCTTCAACGTCGTCCTGGGCATGCTCCTCGTGCCCATGAGCACGTTCCTCTTCTTCTTCCTCGAGGAGCGATGGAACATGAGCCCCGGGGCGCGCGGCCTGCTCTTCGCGGGCGCGGCCGCTTTCTCGTTCCCGGTGCTCTGGTGGTTCGGGAGGAACGGCGAGCGGATGTTCCGCCGCGACCCTGCCGCACTCGTCGTGTTGGCGTCCTGGACCATCGGCGCCGCGGTTCTCGCACTTGCCGGCGCCGTGTTCGTGCCGCTGTTCGCGGTCATGGTCGTCCTGGTCGGGCTCACGCTTGCGTTCGTCGCGGCCGCGTTCCCCGCGATCAGCCTTATCGCGCTGTCGATCGTCCCGCCCCGGATGCGTCCGCACGTCGCTGCGCTGGTCGGGATCGCGCTGGCCGCCGTCGGGGGTGTCGGTGGCCTCGTCCTGCTCGGGGGCGTCGACCGTCGCTTCGGCGTCGGCGGGGCGCTCGTCGCGCTCGCGATCCCGGGCATCGCGGCCGCGATCGTGCTGCTCGGCGCTCGGCGCACCGTCAACGACGACCTCGATCGCATGATCGACCAGCTCCTGCTCGGCGAGGAGCTCGCCGCGCTGGCCGAGCGAGGCATTCCCGCGCCGCTGTTGGCGTGTCGGAGGATCGAATTCTCGTACGGGGCGCTCCAGGTCCTCTTCCAGCTCGACTTCGAGGTGGAAGAGGGGCAAGTCGTCGCCCTGCTCGGCACGAACGGCGCCGGCAAGTCGACGCTGCTGCGCGTCGTGTCCGGACTCGGGCTTCCGAGCTCGGGCGCGGTGCACTTTCGCGGCCTCGACGTCACATATGTCGATGCCGAGCGCCGCGTGGCACTGGGAATGGCGCTCGTGCCCGGCGGTCGAGGGGTCTTCACGGCGCTTTCGGTCGTCGACAACCTCCGGGCCGCGGCCTACAGCCTGGGCCGGGACCGCCGTTCGGTCGAGCGGGGCATCGAGGATGCTCTCGCTGGGTTCCCCGCGCTCGCCGACCGCAGGAACCAGCCCGCGTCGACGCTCTCGGGTGGCGAGCGGCAGATGCTCGCACTCGGAAAGGCGCTCATCCTCCGACCACGACTCCTGCTCGTCGACGAGCTGTCGCTCGGACTCGCCCCCAAGATCGTGAGCGAGCTGCTGGAGACCGTCCGGACGATCAACGCCCGGGGAACAGCGGTGGTGCTCGTCGAGCAGTCGGTCAACCTGGCGCTGTCGATCGCGCACCGCGCCTACTTCCTCCAGCGCGGGCGCGTCCGCTTCGAAGGCGTGCCGGCCGACCTGTTGGAACGCGACGACCTGCTCCGCTCGGTATTCCTGGAGGGCGCGGCGAGCGCGCTCGGCCCCTGACGCTCAGCGCGGGATCGGCACCGGTTCACCCGTGTACTGGAAGCAGTCGCAGCCGGCGTCGTAGGCGAGCGGCCGCATCTCGCTCGGGCCGTCGTAGACGTCGGCCGCCCAGTCGGTGCCGAAGTTCACCGCGGAGTACTCCGTCGTTCCGAGGGCATCCACCCCGGCGCGGAGCGAATCCGGATTCACGCCGTCCACGCCGTCGAGCGCCTCCTGGAGGAACAGGAACGGCGAGCACACCTGCGCGCCTTCTTCGGGTAACCCGGCCCCGACCAGAAGCTCCTCGCAGCGCGACCAGATCTCGTTCTCGCCGATCACGTCGGCGCCGTTCTCCAGGCCGAGGTCCTTCAGGGGATCCCACCCGACCCCCAGTGCACCCTCGAGCTGGGCGTCCGGAACGCTCGTGGCCATGAAGTCGGGCGCGTCCGCGGTGGAGATGCCGTAGCGGGGCCGGTAGTCCTGGACCTCGGCGACGATCGGGAACAGCAACGGGATCACCTGCGCCGTCGGCAGAAAGAGGACGCGGTCCACTCCGGCGTCGCGGAACTGGACGACGGCGTTGGCCGCCTGCACGCTCACGTTGGTCAGGTCGTCGACCGAGTTCGCGGGAGTGAAGGCGAAGTCCTGGGCCAGGGAGAGCCCCTGTTCTTCGAGTGCCGGGACGATCACTTCCTCGACCGCACGGTCGTGGCTGGGGAGGTCGTAGCGAACGAGCCCCACCACGCTGTCGGGCTCGAAGAAGCCCTGGTCCGCGAGCCCGTTCACGTACGCGCCGAACCGACTCAGGTTCACCTTGGTCGGCAGGTACAGATACGGCGCCAGCGCCTCGAGGTCGCCCTGGTCGAACGGCCACGAGACACCCTGGTCCCACACCACCGGCGTGTCGGCGTTCGCGAGGCATTCGGCGAGGCCGATCGTGCCGTTGGCGAGCGTGACCACTGCGAAGACCTCGTTGTCCTCGGTGAAAGCCGCGCAGGTTTCCTGGTCGCGGTTCTCGAACGTCCCCTCGCCGATGTTCGTGAAGTGGAACACGACCTCGACGTCCCTGCCCGCCACGCCTCCGTCGGTGTTGAGGCCGTCGACGACAGCCTCGACGATGGCGGTGGCTTCCTGGTTGGAGCTCTCCGCGGACTCGACGCCCGCCGATTCCTCGGCCGCCGCGGCGGCGCCCACATCGAGGAGCTCGACGCCGAGGGTGATCGTCGAGTCGCTGACGCCCTTTCCCGACTCGGTGGGCACATCGGACGAGCTGTCGTCCTTGCTGTCGTCGTCACTCGTCGTGGAGCATGCCGCGCCCACTAGCACGAGCGCCGCGAGCACGAGCGGCAGCCCGCGTCGCGACCGGGCCTTCGATTCCCTCCGAGCGCCCATCGCGTCCCCCCGGCTCGCGTCGAGGACCGGAACCTACCCGTTTGTTTAATGAATGGAAAGTAGACCGGCCGGGTTCAGCTCGGGCCGCCGAGGAGCGCCCCGACGATCATCTGCTGGAGCAGCTCTCCGACGCGGGCGCGTCGGAGCCGTGTCTCGTACTGGGCGGCGGCGAGAGCCATGCCGAGCGCCATCCACACCTCGGCCCGCGCATCGTCGGCGTCGAGGTCCGGGCGCAGGGTGCAGAGGACCTCGATCCACTCCGTCTGGTACTCGCGCAGCGACTGGTCCCAGAGCCTCCGACCCCTTGTCGACAGGTGCCGGCGTTCTCGGAGGAGCACGGTGACGATGTCGGGCTGGTCGAGCACGTCGTCGACCAGGGAGCGCGTGAGCAGCGTCAAGGTCTCCTCGGGAGTGTGGTCCTCTTCGAGGATTTGGCTCGAATGGGTCAGCACCTCGCGGGTTCCCCACGCCACGGCCTCGTCGAGAATGTCCTGCTTGCTCGCGAAGTGCCGGTAGATGCCGGGGCCGGTGATCCCCGCCGCGGCGCCGATCTCGTCGATCCCCGTGGCGCCGTAGCCGTGTGTGCGGAAGAGCTCGATGGCGGAACGCAGAATCCGCTCGCGCCGGCCCGCCGGTTCTCCCGTTGCGCTCTTCGGGTCGCCGGTGTTCGTGGCTGGCATGCGCGGTGCTCCCGGCCGCGCCAAGATGTGTTGGCGCGGATGTAAACCAAGGCTAACGTCCCGCCGATCCGCGCCGCGGGATTCGGGGGGGGGGGCGAACACTCGATGACGGACCTCGTGCGCTTCGCCATCCTCGGTTTGGGCGCGGGCGCCGTGTACGCCCTGGCCGCGCTCGGCATCGTCCTGGTGTACCGCGGCTCGGGCGTCGTGAACTTCGCCCAGGGCGCGGTCGGCATGGTGGGCGCGTTCATCTTCTACAACGCGCGCGACTCGGGAACGGCCACGTGGGTCGCCTGGATCGAGGCGCTCGCCGTGGGGGCGCTCATCGGTGCCGCCACCCACCTGCTCATCATGCGGCCGCTCCGACGTGCTCCGGCGCTGTCGCGTCTGATCGCCACCCTTGGACTGCTCACGGTCCTGCTCGGGTTCGGGCAGAGTCGATGGGGCGATCTCGCGCGCATCGTCCCGAAGCTGCTGCCCACCGATGGCGTCACGCTCTGGGGAGACGTGTCGATCGGACGGGACCGGCTCATCCTGCTCGCTATCGGCGCGGGGCTCACCGTGGGCCTCGCCCTGGTCTACCGGTGGTCCAAGTTCGGCCTGTCCACTGCCGCGGTGGCGGAGAACCGCCGGGCGACGGCGGCACAGGGGATCTCGCCCGACCGCGTCGCCACCCTTAACTGGGCGATCGGCGGGATGCTCGGCGTACTGGGCGCGATCCTGATCGTGAACCTCACCGGGCTCGACGTGATCGGCCTGACGCTGCTGGTCGTGCCGGCCCTCGCCGCCGCGCTCGTCGGGAACTTCCGGTCGTTCGCCCTCACGTTGGCCGGCGGCCTGCTCATCGGGATCCTGGAGTCCGAGATCGCGTACCTCCAGATCCAGTTCAACGTGACGCTCAACGGGTGGGCGCGCTCCGTCCCGTTCCTCGTGATCGTCCTCGTGCTCGTGGTGCGAGGGCGGGCGCTCCCCCTGCGGTGGGAGGGCACGGAGCGGCCCCCCGAGATCGGGACCGGCCGCGTGCGACCCGAGGTCGCGCTCCCGATCCTGGCCATCGCGGCTGTGCTCCTCGCCTTCGTGTGGTCGACGACGCTCGTGGAGGCGGCGACGACGACCCTGGCGCTCGGGATCATCATCCTCTCGCTGGTGGTCCTCACCGGGTACACGGGCCAGCTCTCGCTCGCCCAGTTCGCGTTCGCGGGGATGGGCGCATGGATCGGCGCCCGTGCGATCGTCAACTACGACTTCCCGTTCGAGCTGGCGTTCATCGTCGGGGTGCTCGGTGCGATCCCGATCGGTGTCCTGGTGGGGCTCCCGGCGCTGCGAACGCGTGGCGTGAACCTCGCGGTGGCCACCCTCGGGCTCGCATTGGTGATCGAGAGTCTGATCCTCGCCAACATCGATCGTACCGGCGGTGTCACCGGCACCGACATCGGCTCCGTGCACTTCTTCGGCATCGACTTCGACACCTTCGCCCACCCGGAGCGGTACGCGTTACTGGCGCTCGGACTCTTCGCGGTTTGCGGCTGGCTTGTCGCGAACCTGCGCCGCGGGCGTGCCGGCCGCCGGCTCGTGGCGGTTCGCTCGAACGAACGCGCGGCCGCAGCGCTCGGCATCAGCGTGTTCCGCGCCAAGCTCTACGCGTTCGGTCTCTCGGCCGCGTTGGCAGCGGTCGGTGGCGTGCTCATCGGGTTCCGCCGGCCCAATGTGACGTTCTTCCCCACGTTCTCCGTCTTCGAGTCGATCTTCGTCGTGATCTACGCGGTGATCGGCGGGATCGGGTTCATCGCCGGAGCCGTGCTCGGCGGCGCGGTCGCGCCGGGCAACTTCGTCGTGAAGCTCGTCGGCGGTGCGCTCGACAACGAGCGCACCGTGCAGATCGCTCTGGGGCTCATCGTCGTGGTCGTGCTCGTCCTGATCCCGAACGGTCTCGCCAGCCTCAAGCTCTCCCGGCTCCCGATCGCCGAGGTGCGGGACTGGTTCGACCGTCGGCGGCGCGCGCGGCCCGTCGAGCCGCTCCCCGACATGCAACGCCCAGAGGTCACTCCCGTGATCCTGCGCGCCGAGGACGTGACCGTTCGCTTCGGTGGCGTCGTCGCGGTGGACGGCGTCAGCCTGGAGGTCCGGCCCGGCGAGGTGGTCGGGCTCATCGGGCCGAACGGCGCCGGCAAGAC
>CAYRHS010000001.1:0-51192 GCA_964424125.1 uncultured Burkholderiales bacterium | reverse complement strand
TCGACGCGGTAACGGGGTTCGTGTCGTGCAGCGCCGGTCGGATCATTCTGGACGGCCGCCCGATCGATCGCTGGTCGGCCCGGCGACGCGCCGCCGCCGGGATCGGTCGGTCGTTCCAGAGCCTCGAGCTCTTCGAGTCAATGACGGTGCGCGAGAACCTGCGTACCGCGTCGGATTCCCGCGACACGCGCGCGTACGTGACCGACCTGGTCGCACCTCGGCGCGTGCCGCTCGGTGCGGGCGCGGTGGCCGCGGTGGCCGAGTTCGGGCTGGAGCGGGACCTCGACGAGGTGCCGGAGGAACTCCCGTACGGGCGGCGGCGACTCGTCGCGATCGCGCGCGCCGTCGCGACCACGCCCTCGTTGCTGCTTCTCGACGAGCCCGCGGCGGGTCTGGACGAGCAGGAGTCCGCCGAGCTCGGCCGCCTGGTCCGCCGCCTCGCCGTGGAGTGGGGCATGGGCGTCCTGATGATCGAGCACGACGTGTCGCTCGTGATGGATATTTGCGACCGGATCGCGGTGCTCGACTTCGGCCGCCTCATTGCCGAGGGCACACCCGAGGACGTGCGGAGTGACGCGTCGGTGATCGGCGCGTACCTGGGAACCGACGAGGCCGAAGCCGCCGAGCCGGCGCGGGTGCCGGCCGCGGTGGCGAGCGGGGACGGTGAGACCGCCGACGACCCCGACGCACCGCGATTCGCCACGACGGCGGAGCCGCTGGTGCGAGCGACGAAGCTCTCGGCGGGGTACGGGGATCTGGCGGCGGTCCGGGATCTCGACCTCGAGGTGCGCCCCGGCGAGGTGGTCGCGCTCCTCGGGCCCAACGGCGCCGGGAAGACGACGACCCTGCTCACGTTGGCGGGGGAGCTCGCGCCGATCGCCGGGGAGGTCCAGTGCTTCGGTTCGGACCGGCAACGGCCGCTGTACCGCCGGGTCCGACAGGGTTTGGGATTCGTGCCCGAGGAGCGTTCGGTCATCATGTCGTTGAGCGCGGGAGCGAACCTCCGATTGGGTCGCGGCGACCGCGACGAGGCATTGCGTCTCTTCCCGGAGCTGGAGCCGCTGTTGCGGCGCCGCGCCGGCCTCTGCTCGGGCGGGGAGCAACAGATCCTCACGCTGGCCCGTGCCCTCGCCGCCGAGCCGCGCCTGTTGATGGCGGACGAGCTGTCACTCGGCCTGGCGCCGATGGTCGTGCAGCGGCTCCTCGCCGCGGTGCGACGAGCGGCGGAGCGAGGTGTTGGCGTCCTCCTCGTCGAGCAGCACGCTCGCCAGGCCCTGGACTTCGCGGACCGCGTGTACGTCATGCGCCACGGGCGCGTCGAGCTCGAGGGCGCGGCGGCCGACCTCGCCGCTGACTTCGACGAGATCGAGCGGGCGTACCTGACCGGGGTGACCCGGGGGTGAGGCGGCGAGCGGTACGTTGCGCCGACTTGTGAACGAGCGCTAACTTGGCCGCCCATCGTTCAGGGGACCGCCATGATGTCGCGACGCTGGATCCGATCGCTTGCGGTCGTGTTCGTGTTCGTGCTGGGCGCGGCGGCCTGCAGCTCGGGCGGTAACGACAGCGCCGAGGACACCACGACCACGACGGGCCCGGAGTTGACCGGTCCGCCGGTCAAGATCATGACCCTCGGCGAGTTCAGCGCAGGCATCGCCGTACCCGACCTCCTCGAGGGGGCGCAAGCGGCCGTCGAGGCGGTGAACCGTGACGGCGGGGTGTTGAACGGCAGCCCGCTCGAGCTCGTGGACTGCGACACCATGGACGACCCGAACACCGCGGCGGAATGCGGCCGCCAGGCCGTGGACGAGGGCGTGGTCGCGATCGCGGGAATGCTCTCGGTCCAGCAGGACCAGTTCTACCCGCTCTTCGAGGAGAACCAGATCCCGGTCGTCGGCGACATCCCCTCCGGCGTCGGTGACTTCACCTCGGACGTCTCATTCCCCATCAGTGGGGGCATCGTCTCGGCCTCGGCCGGGCTCGCCAACGCGCTCGCCACCGACGGCGCCGAGCGGATCGCCGTCGCACGCGTCGACCTCGCGGCGGCGTCGGTGATCGCCGACTTCGCCAACCAGGGCCTCGAGCCCTTCGGCATCGAGACGATCGGTGACGTCGCGGTGCCCGAGAACACCGCCGACATGGCCCCCTTCGTCCAGGCCGTGCTCCAGAACGACCCGGACGGCGTCATCGTCGGCCTGCCCGGCGTGGACGCCACCAACTTCGTCGTCGAGCTCCGCCAGACCGCACCCGACGTACGGATCGCCATGACCGCGAGCGAGATCACCGACGTGATCGACGCCCTCGGTCCCGACGCCCAGGGCATCTTCCTGAACTCGATCTTCGTGCCCCAGCAGCTCGACACCAAGGCAACGCAGCAGTTCGCCAAGGACATGGAAGCGGCCGGCTTCGACGAAACCGGGGGCTTTCGTTCCAACGGCTACGCGGCGGTGATGTCGGTGGTCGAGCTGCTCAACAACGGCACCGAGGCGACCGCGCCCGCCATGTTGGCGGCGCTGAACCAGGCGACGGCGCTGAATCCGGCAGACCTCACTCCGCCGATCAACTTCACCGAAGGCGGAGTCGGTGGGCTGCCGCGGATCTTCAACCCATGCCTGATCACGACCCAGCTCGACGAGGACGGTGTCGCGCAGCCCGTCACCGACACGTTCTTCGACGCCTTCACGGGCGAGCAATGCGTACAGCCGGCCGGCCTCGGCTGAGCGAGTGGGCCGGGACGTCCGGGTCCTCGTCGACGGGCTGACCTTCGTCGAGAGTCCGCGCTGGCACGGCGACCAGCTCTGGGTCTCGGACTTCTATTCGCACCGCGTCCTGCGTTGTGACGCCGACGGCGGCAGGCTCGAGACCGTCTGCGAGGTGCCAGGCCAGCCGTCGGGCCTGGGGTGGCTCCCCGACGGAGACCTGCTCGTCGTGTCGATGATCGATCGCCGCCTGCTGCGGTGGCGCGAGCGCGACAAGACGCTCGTCGAGCACGCCGACCTCTCCGGGATCGCCACCTGGCACTGCAACGACATGGTCGTGAGCGAGCGGGGCGACGCCTACGTCGGCAACTTCGGCTTCGACCTCGAAGCCGCCGAGCTCGAGCCCGTGAACGCGGCCCTGACACTCGTGGCGCCTGACGGTGCGGTCAACGTGGTCGCCGACGGCCTCGGGTTCCCCAACGGGAGCGTGATCACGCCCGACGGCGAGACGCTCATCGTCGCCGAGACGATGGCACAGCGCCTCACGGCGTTCACGATCGACGCCGACGGGACGCTGTCGGCCCGGCGGACGTGGGCCGAGACGCCCGGTGCCTTCCCCGACGGGATCTGTCTCGACGCCGACGGCGCGGTGTGGTTCGCGGACGCGCTCGGTCGCGCGTGTCTCCGGGTGCACGAGGGCGGCGAGGTCGCGGACCGCGTCGAGACCGGACGCGGCTGCTTCGCATGCATGCTCGGCGGCCCCGGCCGGCGAACGCTCTATCTGATGCTGGCGGAGAGCACCCAGTCGGCCTTGGTGAGCGAGCGTCGCGACGCCCAGGTGGCGGCGGTCGACGTCGACGTTCGAGGCGCCGGCCTCCCCTGATCGCTCGACAGGTCTCGGGCGTCGAAGCCGCGGTCCGCGTCGCGCGCGGCGGTCGTCTCCCGGCGTCAGCGGCTGGCGGCGAGGCCCTCCCGGACGAGCGTGACGGCGCGCTCGGGATCCTCCTGGAGGAGGAAGTGGCTCCCCTCGGCCTCGAGGAGCGGGGCCCCGGCGCGCGCGGCCTGGGCGGCGAACGTCCCGCCGGGCATCAGGTCGTCGCTACCGACCAGGACGGCGACAGCCGCGTTGGGCGTGGCGAGATGCTCCCAGGCCGCGGCCGCACCGTCGGGCGATTCCGCGGCCACGTAGGAAGCAGCCTCGTGTTCGGGGGTACACGCCAGCGCGACGGTGCCGTCGTCGGTGACCACGGTGCCCCACCGGGCGTAGGCCTCGAGGGTCTCGACGGACCAGCGGTCGAGTGCCGGCCGACGCGCGAGGTGCTCCACCATCGTCGCCTCGTCCTCGAAGACGTGTCGCCGGGCCCGGGCGGCCTGCTCGTACTCCGCGCGCTGGCCGGGACGCGCGAACTCGGAGGGCACCGCGGCCGCTTCGACGAGCAGGAGCGGGTCGAGTCGCCCCGGAGCGATTCGGTCGACCGTGATCGCGACGCCACCACCCATCGACTGGCCGACAGCAGCGGTGCGTTCGAGCCGGAGCTCGTCGAGCGCCGCGACGACCGCGTCGGCCGAGGCGGTGAAGGCGAGGGCGTCGGGATCGGGCGGTGCCGCGGACCCACCGTGACCTGGGAGGTCGACGGCGACGACCCGGCGTTGCGGCGTCAACCGTCGGGCCAGGGGCTCGAAGATGCCGGCGCAGAGCGCGGTCGGGTGGAGGAACAGGACCGGTGCACCTTCGCCCGGCCAGTCGAGCGCGCGCACCGTTCGGTGCCGGTGCACGATCTCGTGGACGACCGGCTCGAATCGTCGTGACCGGTCCCTCGTGGTCACCTCGGGAAGCCCGACGCCCGGCCCCGGGGCGGCGGTTCGGTGGGCGGCCCGGCGAAGCACTGCGCGTGGTCCATCCAGTCGCCGGCGGCCGGTCCCTCAACGTGGAGGTCGGTGTCGGCGACATTTCGACGCTGCGTGACGACGAGACAGAAGTCCTCGGCTGCGCCCGTGACGCGGTCGGCGGTGTTCGCCGGGCCCCACACCCAGGGTTCGCCGCCGTCGGGCGGATCCAGCTCCACGCAGACCTCCGCGTCCGGTGCCTCCAGGCCCCGGTTGGCGTAGGCGAACGAACGGGTGATGACACCGAGATGGGCGATGTGGCGGAGTCGGCCCGTGGCTGGCTGGATCGCGCCCAGCGCGTCGAAGACGTCGCGCCCGTGGGCCCACGTCTCCATCAGCCGCGCGGTGAGGAAGGCCCGCCCGCGCATCGACGGCCCGACCCAGGGGATGCGCTCGTCGGGTCCCGTGGCCAGGACCGCGTCGATCGTGCGGGTCCGCAGCTCGCGCCAGCGCTCCAGCAGGTCGGGGGGCGAGACCTTGGCCAGGTCGCCGGGCAGCCCGCTGCTGAACTCCTCCAGGTTCTCGAGGGCCTCCTGCAACCGGGTCCGGAACGCCGTCTCGTCGGTTGCGGCCAGGGAGGCCAGCTCCTCCGAGGCGACGAGGTGGCCGATGGTGGCGCGCACGTCCCAGCCCTGCGCGGGCGTCGGCTTCGACCAGGCGGCCGGGTCGATCCCTGCCACCAGGTCGTCGAGCACCTGCTCCTCGTCGACGAGGTCATGGGCAACCTCCTCGACGGCCGCGCGGGCGTCCGCACCGGCGCTCATCCGACGATCCTCGAGGCGTCCTCGCCCCAGTAGCGGTCGCGCAACAGGCGCTTGTAGAGCTTGCCCGTGTCGTGGCGCGGAAGCTCGACCTCGAAGTCGACCGAGCGCGGGCACTTGTAGTGCGCGAGGTGCTCCTTGCAGAACGCGATGAGCTCGCGCTCGAGCTCGGGGCCCGCGTCCGCCATGTCCGTGGACTGGACCACCGCCTTCACCTCTTCGCCCATCTCCTCGTTCGGGACGCCGAAGACGGCGACGTCGGCGACCTTGGGGTGCGTGACGAGCAGGTTCTCGGCCTCCTGGGGGTAGATGTTCACGCCGCCCGAGACGACCATGAAGTTCTTGCGATCGGTGAGGTACAGGTACCCGTCGTCGTCCAGGTAACCCATGTCGAACGTCGTGGCCCACCCGTGCTCGTTGTGCGCGCCCTTGGTCTTCTCGGCGTCCTTGTGGTACTCGAAGGCCACGGGGCTGCCACCACCCTCGAACCACACGACCCCGACCTCACCCGGAGGGAGCTCGTGCCCCGCGTCGTCGAGGACGTGCACCGGGGACAGCAACGACTTGCCCACCGAGCCCCGGTGCTCGAGCCACTCCTCGGAGTTGATCATCGTGGCCCCGATGCCCTCGGTGGCCGCGTAGTACTCGTGGATGATCGGCCCCCACCACTCGATCATCTGCTCCTTCACCTGAGCCGGGCACGGCGCAGCTGCATGGATGGCCACGCGATGCGAGGAGAGATCGCGCGCGGCGCGCTCGGACTCCGGGAGCTTCAACAGGCGGACGAACATCGTGGGCACCCACTGGCTGTGCGTGACCCCGTAGCGCTCGATCGCGACGAGCGCGGCTTCGGGATCGAAGCGCTCCATCACCACCACGGTGCCGCCCAGGCGGAGCACCAGCATCGTGAACTGGAGCGGAGCCGAGTGGTACAGCGGCGCGGGCGAGAGATAGATGCTGTCCTCGTCGAACGCATACAACGCACGGAACGCCTCGACCATGATCGGCGTGTGACCCATCGCCTGCCGCTTCAGGCGGTACTTCACGCCCTTCGGTCGACCCGTCGTTCCCGACGAGTACAACATCGCGTGCCCCTCGAGCTCCTCGGCGATCGGCTCGGTCGGGTAGCGGGCCAGCAGTTCCTCGTAGGACTCCCAGCCGTCGAGCGACCCGCCCAGGATGAGCCGCGTCTCGACGCGGTCGGAGAGCATGGGCGTCAGCTCGGCGGCCACGTCGCGGAACTCGTTCGAGACGATCAGCGCCCGGGCATCGCAGTCGTCGACGACGTAGGCGAGCTCTTCGGCGTTGAAGTGCCAGTTGATCGCCGTGTAGTAGAGCCCGCTGCGCTGCGCGGCCCAGCACACCTCGTGGAACCGGGACGAGTTCTCCAGGACGAACGCGACGTGGTCACCGAAGCGCAGTCCAACGTCGTGGAAGAGCTGGGCAAGCTGGTTCGACCGATCATCGAGCTCGCGGTAGGTCACGGTCTCGCCGCTGCCGGCCATGATCACGGCCGGCTTGTCGGGATTCGCGGCGGCGTGCGGTCCGGGCCACATCGTGCTGTTGCCTCCCTCGGGATTGGCTGCGCGGGGATTATGGCTCTCGACGGGCCGTGCTATCCGGCGACGGCGCCGACGTCGCGGAGCCGGGAAATCTCGTCCAGGGCGAACCCCCAGGTCGCGAGGGCCTCGTCCGTGTCGGCGCCGGGATGCGGCGGCGGGCCCTGGACCTCCGACGGCGTGCGGCTGAAACGTGGCGCGGGGGCGGGCTGGACGATGCCATCGACCTCGACGAAGGACCTCCGGGCCTGTGCGTGCGGATGGTTCGGTGCCTCCGCGAGCGAAAGAACCGGGGCCAGGCACGCATCGGTGCGCTCGAACAGCTCGCACCACTCGTCACGAGTCTTGCGGCGGAACACGTCGGCGAGTCGCTCCTTCATGGCCGGCCACGACGATGCGTCGTACTGGCTCGGGAGGTCGCCTTCGAGGCCCAGGCGCTCCACCAGCTCGGCCCAGAACTGGGGTTCGATGGCTCCCACGGCCACCCACTTGCCGTCGGCAGTCTCGTAGACCTCGTAGAACGGTGCACCCGTGTCGAGCAGGTTGACGCCCCGTTCGTCCGACCACATGTCCGACTCCCGCGCCGCGTGGAAAAAGGTCATCAGGGCGGATGCGCCGTCCACCATCGCCGCGTCGACGACCTGGCCCTGGCCCGACTCGCGCGCTTCGATGAGGGCGGCGACGATCCCGAGCGCCAGGAACACGCCACCGCCACCGAAGTCGCCGACGAGGTTCAGTGGCGGGACCGGCTTCTCGCCCCCTCGCCCGATCGGCCACAAAGCGCCGGCCAGCGCGATGTAGTCGATGTCGTGGCCGGCGGTCTGCGCGAGCGGACCGTCCTGGCCCCATCCCGTCATGCGCCCGTAGACGAGGCGCGGGTTGCGCGCCCAGCAGTCGTCGGGTCCGATCCCGAGGCGCTCGGTGACACCCGGCCGGAAGCCCTCGTAGAGCGCATCGGCCGCCTCGGCCAGCCGCAGCACCGTCTCGCGCCCCTCGGGGTGCTTGAGGTCCACCGCGACCGATCGACGCCCGCGCGCGAGGAGGTCGGTCCGGGAGGGAAACGCGTTGCCGGTCTCGACCGCCGCGCCCCGGTCGATGCGCAGCACCTCGGCTCCGAGGTCGGCGAGCAGCATGCCCGCGAGCGGCCCCGGTCCGAGTCCGGTGATCTCGATGACGCGCACCCCGTGCAGTGGTCCCATGCGCACGGTAGTTAACCTGAGTTAACGTCCTCTGGTCCAACGACGACGGTGACCGGCGCGGTCATCTGGAGACGAGGAGGAGCGGTGGGCGCGGAGCTCGTGTGCTACGAGGTCGACGGGCAGGTGGCCACGATCACCCTGAACCGGCCCGACGCCATGAACGCGCTGACGCTGGAGGTCGGAGAGCAGCTCGACGCGGCTCTGCGAAAGGCGGAAGCGAGCGACGACGTCCGCTGCGCCGTTCTTACCGGCGCCGGGAAGGCGTTCTGCGCGGGGGATGACGTCAACGAGGCGTGGCAGGAGGAGAACCTCCAGCGCGGGCTCGCGCCGCTGAAGAAGGCGATCCCCCGTCCCACGCCGGAGACGTTGCGGGTGCTCGAGTTCGAGAAGCCGCTCGTCGCCGCGGTCAACGGTGTCGCTGTGGGCGTCGGCATGGATCTCGCGCTCGTCGCCGACATCCGGCTCGCGAACCAGTACGCGCGTTTCGGGGGGCTGTACGTGAACTTCAACCTCGTCGCCGACTTCGCGAGCCTGCGTCGCCTTCCGCAGCTTGTGGGTCCGTCCAAGGCGGCGGAGCTCTTGTTCACGGGCGACCTGGTGGACGCAACGGAGGCGGAGCGGATCGGACTCGTCTCTCGTGTCGTAGACGCCGGTGAGCTCGTCGACGAAGCGCAGGCGCTCGCGGCGAAGATCGCGTCGAAGCCGCCCGAGGCCCTGCGCGCGATCAAGGCCGGGCTCGCCAAGGGAACGCTCATGACGTACGCGGACCTGGCCGGCCTGGGCGAGTACATCTCGCGGACGCTTGTGGGACTGTTCGAGACCAAGGACCACGCCGAAGCCGTCAGCGCGTTCATGGCGGGACGCGAGCCCGAATTCACAGGAGAATAGAACGAGGTAGGAGCAGCACGTGGCTTACGAGACCATCCTCTGCGAGGTCGACGACGTCGGTGTCGCCACCATCACCCTCAACCGGCCCGAGCAGCGCAACGCCATCAACTTCACGATGGACGGTGAGCTCTCGGACGCCTTCGCGAAGCTCGATGCCGACGAGGCGGTTCGCGCCATCGTCGTCACCGGCGCGGGCAAGGCGTTCTGCGCGGGCTTCGACCTCTCGGGTGGTGGCGACGCGTTCGGGCGCGAGACGCACGAGGCCCACGACCAGGAGCTCGGCGTCGACTCGGACCAGATCGCCGAGAAATGGGCGCTCTGGAACCTGAGCACGCCCGTCATCGGTGCCATCAACGGCGCCGCGGTCGGCGTGGGGATGACCATGAGCTTGCTCTTCGACGTCTGCTACGCGGCCGAGGACGCCAAGCTCTCCTTCGTGTTCACCCGGCGGGGGATCATCCCGGAGGCGAACTCGACGTGGATCCTCCCGCGGCTGGTCGGAGTGACGCGGGCGTTGGAGCTCATGCTCGGCGCCCGGACGATCAGCGGGTACGAGGCCGCCGACATCGGGCTCGTCGCCCGGTCGCTGCCGCGTGAGGACGTCCTGCGCGCGGCGCAGGAGTTCGCGCGCGAGATCGCGGTCCACACCGCGCCGGGTGCGACCGCGCTCGTCAAGCGACTCGTGTACGACAACCTCACCCAGACCGATCGGCTCGCCGCGATGCAGCGAGAGACGAAGATCACCTGGTGGGTCGGTGAGCAGCCCGACGCGGTCGAGGGTGTGATGTCGTACCTCGAGAAGCGAGACCCGAAGTGGCAGGGGAGCAAGCACGTCGACCTCCCCGAGGCGCTGCGCGACCCGCTGTCCTCCGGAGGCTGAGGTGCTCGAGCGGGATCGGATCCTCCCGCATACCGTCTCGGCTCGAGCCGACGAAGACGCGGGTGCGATCGCTCTCCAGGACGTCGCCGGTCGTGAAGCCACCTACGGGGAGTTCCACGAGACCAACCTCACCTGGGCGGACGCGCTCCGACGCCAGGGTGTCGAGGCGGGCAACACCGTGCTCACGATGTTCCCGAACGGTTTCGAGTCGTTCTACTGCTGGCTGGGGACGGCCTGGCTCCGCGCGCTCGAGGTGCCGCTGAACACGGCCTATCGGGGCCGGATGCTCGAGTACCTCATCGAGAACTCGCAGGCGCGGGTGCTCGTGTGCGCCGAGCGCTACCTCCCGCAGTTCGCCGAGGTGCCGCCATCTCGGCTCGGCCAGCTCGACCGGATCATCGTCCCCGATCTCTCGGACGAAACGCCCGACCTCGGTCCCCGGATCGTCGGGCCCGACGAGTTCTTCGCCGGCGCCGCGCCGGCGACCGACCTCCCCGATCCCGAGCACTACGACATCGCCTGCATCATCTACACGTCGGGAACGACCGGTCCGTCGAAGGGAGTCCTCGTGCCGTGGGCCGAGCTCCACCAGTTCCCGAACGCCTCGCCGCCCGACTACCTCCGGTCGACGAAGGCGTACTACGCGACGCTGCCCAGCTTTCACGTCGGCGGCAAGGCGCTCGTGTACACGACGGCGCTGGCGGGGGCGCGTGCGGTCTTGCGCGAGGTCTTCAGCCTGAGCGAGTTCTGGGCCGACGTCAGGAAGTTCGACTGCGACACCACTGGCCTCATCGGCGTGATGGCGCAATTGCTGCTGACGCTTCCCGAGCAGCCGGACGACGCCGACAACCCGCTCACCATGATCCAGACCGGCCCGCTCTTCCCCGAGGTCGAGCAGTTCGAGCGCCGCTTCGGCGTCCGGATCTTCACGGGCTACGGCATGACCGAGATCGGCGCGCCGCTCTACATCGGCCCGGACCAGCGGGTCGACTGGCGGTCGTGCGGGAGGGTGCGTGCGGGCTACGAGGTGCGGATCGTCGACGGCCACGACGAGGAGGTCCCGCACGGCGAGAGCGGGGAGCTCGTCATCCGCTCGGACCAGCCGTGGGAGCTCAACGCCGGGTACTGGCGCATGCCGGAGAAGACCGCGGAGGCATGGCGGAACGGTTGGTTCCATACCGGTGACGGATTCCGCCGCGACGCCGACGGCAACTTCTACTTCGTCGACCGCCTCAAGGACGCGATGCGCAAGGGCGGCGAGAACATCTCGTCGCTCGAGGTCGAGGGGCACGTGCGCGAGCACCTCGGCGTCATGGAGGTGGCGGCGATCGCGGCTCCTTCGGAGTTCGGTGCGGGCGAGGACGAGGTGAAAGTGCTCGTCGTTCGCCACGAGGGTCAGGACTTCGGCGAAACGGAGCTGCTCGAGTTCCTCGAGCCGAGGATGCCGAAATTCATGTTCCCGCGCTACGTGGAGTTCGTCGACGAGCTCCCGAAGACGCCGACGCAGCGGGTGAAGAAGACGGAGCTGCGCGACGGCGCGCTCAACGAGCGCACATGGGACCGACGGCGCGGCAGATACGTCACCGACGGCTGAGCCTGACGTGACGCGCCGCCGGCTCCGGGTCTGGGCTGTGGTGCTCCTGGCGGGGTCGGCGGGTGTGCTCGCGGGCGCGGTGGGATTGCGTTGGTGGCTCGTGCTCCCGGGGGCCGTGGCGTTGGCCGCGGTCGGCTGGTGGGCGCGGCCGCGTTCGGCGGCCGTGGGGGGATGGCTGGCACTCTTCCTGGCCGCGGTCGGCGCCGCGTCCGCACCCGACGGCCGTTGGCTGCGGTTCCTCGTCTTCGCCGGATACGCGTTGCTCGGGAGCGCGCTCGCCTGGCTCGCGGCGAGCACGGACGACCGGTGGGGGCGGCTCATCACGACGTGCGCGCTCGTGCTCGGCCTGGTCGTCGCCCCGCTCCTGCCCGGGCCCGACGTCCCGGTCACGGGAACGGGCGACGAGGAGGCCGAGGCGTCGGGTCTGTCGAGCGAGCAGGTCGCAGCGCTCGAGGACTTCCTGCGTGGCGAGCTCGAGGCTTTCCGGCTGCCCGGCCTCGCGGTCGCGGTGGTGCACGGCGACCGACCCGCCGTCGTGCGGGGCTACGGGGTCGCGGGGCCGGACCGGGAGCCCATCACGCCCGACACGTCGTTCGTCATGGCCTCGGTCAGCAAGGGCTTCACCGCGCTCGCGGTCCTGCAGCTGGTCGAGGCAGGGGAGGTGGATCTCGATGCCCCCGTGCAGGAGTACCTTCCCTGGTTCGAGGTCGCCGACGAGGAGGCGTCCGCAACCATGACCGTGCGGCAGCTCCTGAACCAGACCAGCGGGTTCACGACGCCGCAGGGTTGGAACCTCATCGAGCGCAACACGCAGCACTCCATCGAGGAGGACGTGCGCAAGGCAGCCGACTACGAGCTCCACGATCCGCCCGGCACCGAGTGGCGCTACTCGAACGTCAACTTCCAGGTCGCCGGTGCGATCGTCGAGGCCGTGACCGGGAGGCCCTACGAGGAGTACATGGAGGAGAAGGTCTTCGCGCCGCTCGGGATGACCTCGACCTCAGCCGGCAACGACGACGCGCACGCCTCGGGGCTCGCGACGGGCTATCGGGACTGGTGGGGCGCCCCGCTGCCGTTCGGCACGACCATCATCGACGGTGCGGTGCCGATGGGGGGCATCTCGTCGTCGGCGGCCGACATGGCCGCCTACCTGATCGCACAGCTGAACGACGGCCGTCTCGGTGACGCTCAGGTGCTGTCCGCCGAGGGGATCCGCGCCCTCCACGAGGAGGTCGTGCCCACCGATCCCGACGACGAGGACCCGACCTCGTTCTACGGCCTCGGCTGGGCTCGCGACGTGGACGAGGACGACGGCACGGTCACGATCGGCCACGACGGCACCGCGCCCCAGTTCTCGGCGGGGATGCGGCTCCGACCGGACACCGGCTGGGGCGTGGTCGTGCTGGTGAACCGACAAGCGGCGTTCGCCCAGCCGGCACCGCCGATCGCGGACGGCGCGCTCGCGATCGTCACGGGGGAAGACCTCGCGCCCACCGTCGGCGGCCGGGCGGCGTGGAACCTGGTGGTCGTGGGGCTCGTCAGCGTCGCGCTCGTCGCACTGGTCGTCGGCGATGCCGCCGGCCTCGGACGCCGACGTATTCGAACACGTTCCGGCGGCCGGGGTCGGATGGTCCGGGCCGTCGTCGGGGGACTGGCCGTCAACCTCGCGCTTCCGATCCTCCTGCTCGGGGTGCCCCGGCTCATGGAGGCGAACTGGTCGCTCGTGTGGGCGTACGAGCCCGGTGTCGTGCTCGTGTTCTGGGCGACGGCCCTCGGGCTCCTGGCCCTGGGCGTGGCGAAGCTGGCGCTCGCGTTCGAGCTGCGGCGGCGGCGGGCGCCAGGGTAGGGGCGCGGTCGGGAAGCCGAGACCACCTGGAGCGTGCGATGGCCCTCGTGGCAAAGCCGACGCACATGAGCCGGGGACGGCGTGAGATCGCGGCCGTGCTCGTGACCTGCATCCTCGTGGCCGCCGCCTGTGGGGGTGGTGAGGACGACTCAGAGCCCGTCCACGACTCTGTCGGCGGGCAGGAACCCATGGGTCCGCCGATCATGATCGCCACGATCGGCGAGTTCTCGGCCGGGATCGCGCTCCCGGAGATTCCCGAGGCCGTCGAGGCGACGGTCGCGGCAGTGAACGACGAAGGCGGCGTCGACGGCCGTCGACTCGAAGCGCTGATCTGCGACACCCGCAACGACCCGAACACCGCCGCGGCCTGCGGACGGGAGGCAATCGATGCGGGTGCGGTCGCGGTCGCCGGTTCGTGGTCGCTGCTGACCGCCGAGTGGTTCCCGCTCATGGAGGCGAACGACGTCCCCGTCGTGGGGGGCACGCCGACCTCGGCGGCCGACTTCACGTCGCCGGTCTCGTTCCCCGCGTGGGGCGGGTTCGTCGTCGACTCGGCCGCACTCTTGCGCTCCCTCGCCGAGGCGGGGGCGCGGAGCGTCGCGATCGTGCGCCCCGACTTCGCCGCCGGCGCCGCGATCCAGCAGTTCGGGCGCATGGTGCTGGGACCGTTCGGCGCAACCGTCGCGGCCGACGTCCCGGTCCCTCCCGGTGCGGTCGACATGTCGCCCTACGTCGCGGCCGCTCTGACCTCGGGGGCGGACGGCGTGGTCGTGGGGCTGCCCGGCCTCCAGGCGACGAACGCGGTGATCGGGCTGCGGGAGGGAGATCCCGCAGTCACGATCGGGTTGGCGGCGACCGAGGTCGACGACGTCGTGGCCGCGCTGGGGTCGGCCGCGGCGGGGATCCTCCGGTCGGCCGAAGTGGTTCCGGTCGACCTCGGAACGCCACTCACCGACGGCTTCGTCGAGACGATGGCCGCGAGCGGGGTCGAGGAGCTCGGCGGGGCGCGTGAGCGGACCTATGCCGCGGTCGTCATGGTGGCCGATCTGCTCCGGGCCTCGGGGGCGACGACGGGCGGCGAGCTCCTCGAGGTGCTCGAGACCGCCGTCTCGGCCGACCCGGCCGGGCTCGCTCCGCCGGTCGACTTCACCCGAGGGGGTGTCGCCGGGCTGCCGCGCATCTTCCAGGGGTGTGTGCTGCTCGTCCGCCTCGATGCGGAGGGCGAGCCGCAACCCACGACCGGTGGTTTCACCCAAGCGGTCTCGGGCGAGGACTGTGCGGGCCCGGTCGGGCTCTGAATGCGCGCGCCGGGCGTGGGAGGATGGCGACCCACGAGCGCGGGGGAACCGGCGATGCATCGGGCGAGCGGGGTGGACGCGGCCTTCCTGTACGGGGAGACGAACTCGTGGCTCATGCACGTGTCGGGCGTCGTCGTGCTCGACCCTTCCACCTCACCCCACGGCTACAGCTTCGATCGCCTCCGCGACGCCTTCGCCAGCCGGCTCCATCTCGCGCCCCAGTTCACGTGGAAGCTGCTGGAGGTGCCCTTCGGGCTCGACAACCCGGTCTTCGTCCAGGACCCCGACTTCGACCTCGACTACCACCTGCGGCGCATCGCGGTCCCGCCGCCGGGCGGGTCCGAAGAGCTCGGGAACCTCGTGGGGGACCTCGTGAGCTACCGGCTCGACCGGGCCCACCCGCTCTGGGAGTTCTGGGTCATCGAGGGGATGGAGGGCGGCCGCATCGCGATGCTGGCCAAGATCCATCACGCGATCATCGACGGCGTCACGGGTGTCGGGCTCTTCGACAAGCTCTTCGACCTCGAGCCGGACCCGCCACCCGGCGAGGTGCCGCCCGCACGGTCGACGCGGTCCGAGCGGGTCCCGAGCGGCGCGGAGCTGTTCCTCCGGGGCCTCGGTCGGACCGTCGTGACGCCGTGGCGCATCGCGAGGTTCGTCCCCCAGCTCGCACGGCAGGGGCAGACGTTCGCCAGCTTCATGCGCCGGGACGAATCGCCCGCGGCGCCGTTCCGTGCCCCACGCACGTCGATCAACCGGGTCATCAGCCCCCACCGCCGCTTCGCGTACAGCTCCGTCCCGCTCGACGACGTGAAGGCGATCAAGGACGCGTTCGGCGTCAAGCTCAACGACGTCGTGCTCGCGCTCTGTGCCGGTGCGCTCCGCCGGTACCTCGAAGCCGGCAACGAGCTCCCCGCCGACCCGCTCGTCGCCCAGGTCCCCGTGTCGCTGCACACCGACGAGTCGAAAGAAGCGGTCGGGACCAAGGTCGGAGCGATGTTCACGTCGCTGGCGACCGACGTCGCGGACCCCGCCGACCGGCTCCGGGCGATCCATCGGGGCACCCAGGCCTCGAAGGAGATGCAGCGCGCGATGGCGGCCACGAAGATCATGAACCTCACCGACACCACGCCACCGGGTCTGCTCGCGCTCGCGGCTCGGACCTACACCGGGGCCGGCCTCGAGGGCCAGGTCCCGCCCGTCTACAACCTCATCATCTCGAACGTACCCGGCCCGCCGTTCCCGCTCTACGTCGCCGGGATGAAGCTCGAGGCGCTGTGGCCGATGGGGCCCCTGCTCTACGGCAGCGGCCTGAACGCGACGGTGGTCAGCTACATCGACACGATCGACTTCGGCTTCCTGGCCTGCCGCGAGGCGGTCCCCGAGCCCTCGCGGATCGCCGACGGCATCCCCGTGGCGCTACGCGAGCTCCGCAAGGCCGCAAAGGCGCTCCGCAAGACGAAGGCGAGCGGCTCCAAAGGCAAAAAGACCGACCCGGCGAAGTCGTCGAAGTCGGCCGAATCGACGGAGGGTCGCGTCACCCGGTCTGCGGGCGACGACGCCGTCGCCTGATCCGCGCTTGGCCGTCCCTGTGAACGCCTGTTTACACTGAGGAGCGCGACGCATCCGCGATCGAGAGGTCATGCATGGCTGGGATCTTGGCGTACGGGTCCTACATCCCCTTCTTCCGTCTCCCGCGTAGCGCGATCGCCGAGTCGTTGGGGACCGTCCCGGCGCCGGGCACGCGCGCCGTGGCCTCGTACGACGAGGACACGACGACGATGGGCGTCGAAGCGGGCCGGATCGCGTTGCGGGGCCTGCCCGACTCGGTCGTTCCCGACGTGCTCGCCTTCGCCACGGCAAGCCCCGCGTACCTGGACAAGACCAACGCGAGCGCGGTGCACGTCGCGCTCGGGTTGCCGGAGGTCACCGCGGCATACGACTTCGGTGGTGCCGTGCGCTCGGGAGTGGGGGCGCTGCGGATCGCGCTCGACGCGAATCACACGACGATGGTCGTCACCTCCGACATGCGGACCGGGCGGGCAGGTGGCGCCGACGAACGTGACGGGGGCGACGGTGCCGCTGCGATCGTCTGCGGCCCGGAGGGCGGCGAGGCGCCGGTCCTGGCCGAGCTCGTGGGCAGTGGCTCCGCGACCGCAGAGTTCATGGATCGGTGGCGGGTGCCGGGGCGTCGGTATTCCAACGTGTGGGAAGAGCGCTTCGGCGAGTTCGCCTACGCGCCGCTGGCCGAGCGTGCCGTCACCGACGCGTTGAAGGCGGCCGACGCGACGCCGGACTCGCTCGATCGGCTGATCGTGACGGGCCCACAGGCCCGTGCCGTCCGTGCGACGCTCAAGCGCAGCGGCGCCCGCCCGGAAGCCGCGGTCGACGACCTCGGCCAGACCGTGGGGAACACCGGCACTGCGCACCCCGCAACGCTGCTCGGCTCCGTCCTCGACGTCGCCGAGCCGGGCGAGACGATCGCGCTCGTGGTCCTGGCCGACGGCGCCGATGTGCTCGTCTTCCGAACGACGGACGCGCTCGCCGACCATCGGGCACAGCCCGCGGTGGCGGAGCAGGTTGCGGCGGGTCGTGACGACCTGACGTATCCCACGTTCCTCACGTGGCGCGAGGCCCTGGTGCGGGAGCAGCCGCGACGACCGGATCCGATCTCGCCCGCAGCCCCACCCGCGTTGCGCCGCGAGGACTGGAAGTTCGGGTTCGTGGCCAGCCGTTGCACCGAATGCGGCACACGGAACCTGCCGCCGTCACGGGTCTGCGTGCAGTGCAAGGCCGTCGACAAGATGGTCGACGAGCCGCTGGCCGACGTTCCGGCGACGGTGGCGACGTTCACGCTCGATCGGCTCGCACCGTCGCTCAACCCGCCCGTGGTCGCGGCGGTGCTCGACTTCGACGGTGGCGGCCGCTACCAGTGCGAGCTGACCGACGTCGACGCGGCCACGGTGGCGATCGGCGATCGCGTGCACATGACCTTCCGCCGCATCTCGTCGGTCGACGGGGTGCACAATTACTTCTGGAAAGCCCGACCGGAGAGGGGCTGAACGATGGCATCGCATGGGATCCGCGACCGAGTGGCGATCGTGGGGATGGGCTGTACGCCCTTCGGCGAGCACTGGGACAAGGGCGTCGACGACCTCGTCACCGACTCCACGGTCGAGGCGATGGACTCCGCAGGCGTCTCGGCCGACGACATCGACGCCTACTGGCTCGGGACGATGGGTTCGGGCATCAGCGGGCTGACGCTGTCGCGCCCTCTGCACCTGGACTACAAGCCGGTGAGCCGGCTCGAGAACATGTGCGCCACGGGCTCGGAGGCGTTCCGGAACGCCTGCTACGCGGTCGCGTCGGGCGCCTACGACACCGTCATGGCCGTCGGCGTCGAGAAGCTGAAGGACTCGGGCTTCTCGGGGTTGACGATGACGCCTCCGCCCAGTGACGGCACACAGGTCGAGCTGACCGCGCCTGCGATGTTCAGCCTGCTCGCGCCCGCCTACCGCAAGAAGTACGGCGTCGACGAGGCCGAGATGAAGGACGTCCTCACGCGCATCGCCTGGAAGAACCACAAGAACGGTGCCCTCAACCCGAGGGCGCAGTTCCAGCGCGAGATCCCCAAGGACGTGATCTGCAACTCGCCGCTCATCGCGGGCCAGCTCGGCATCTTCGACTGTTCCGGCGTGAGCGACGGTTCGGCGGCGGCGGTGATCGTGCGGGCCGAGGACGCCCACCGGTACACCGATCACCCGATCTACGTGAAGGCGCTCTCCTTCGTCGCCGGCCCCGCCGACGGCCCGATCGACCCCGACTACGACTACACGACGTTCGAGGAGGTCGTGCGCTCGTCACAGGACGCGTACACGCAGGCGGGTGTCGACGATCCGCGTGCAGAACTGGCGCTCGCCGAGGTGCACGACTGCTTCACCCCGACCGAGCTCGTGCTCATGGAGGACCTCGGCTTCGCCGAGCGCGGCACGGCGTGGAAAGAGGTGCTCGCCGGCACCTTCGACCTCGACGGCGAGCTCGCGGTGAACCCCGACGGCGGGCTGAAGAGCTTCGGTCACCCGATCGGTGCGTCCGGGCTGCGGATGCTCTTCGAGTGCTGGCTCCAGCTCCGGGACGAGGCCGGGGAGCGCCAGATCACCAGCGGCAAGAAGCTCGGCCTCACCCACAATCTCGGCGGTGCACCGGGCGAGTGCGTCAGCTTCGTCTCGATCGTGGGCTCGGAGCCGGCCTAGTCCTTCAGCTGTTCGACCGGGATCGGCATCAGACGATCCGCGACGATTGGTTGGCCCAGTAGCGGTCCCTGAGCAGCCGCTTGAAGAGCTTGCCCGTGTCGTCGCGGGGCAGCTCGGCTTCGAAGTCGATCGACCGGGGGCACTTGAAGTGGGCGAGGTGCTCGCGGCAGAAGGCGCTGAGCTCTCGCTCCAGCTCGGGACCGGCGTCGCTCACGTTCAGCGGCTGCACGACCGCCTTGACCTCCTCGCCCATCTCCTCGTTGGGAATGCCGAAGACGGCCGCGTCCATGACCTTGGGATGGGTGACGAGGAGGTTCTCGGCCTCTTGCGGGTAGATGTTCACCCCACCCGAGATGACCATGAAGTTCTTGCGGTCGGTCAAGTAGAGGTAGCCGTCCCCGTCGAGGTATCCCACGTCGAAGGTCGTCGCCCAACCCTTCTCGTTGTGGGCGCCTCGGGTCTTCTCCTCGTCCTTGTGGTACTCGAACGAGACCGGGGTGGTGTCGCCCTCGAACCACACCACGCCCACCTCTCCGGGCGGGAGCTCGTTGCCGTCGTCGTCGAGCACGTGGAGAGGGCCCAGGGCCGACTTGCCGACCGAGCCCTTGTGGGCAAGCCACTCCTCGCTGGAGATGAAGGTGGCGCCGATCCCCTCGGTCGCGCCGTAGTACTCGTGGATGATCGGACCCCACCACTCGATCATCTGCTCCTTCACCGGGACCGGGCACGGGGCGGCGCCGTGGATCGCGTGCTTGTGCGACGAGAGGTCGTAGCCGGCCCGCTGCTCCTCCGGCAGCTTGAGCATTCTCACGAACATCGTCGGTACCCATTGACTGTG
Source organism: uncultured Burkholderiales bacterium (assembly GCA_964424125.1). Lineage (GTDB taxonomy): Bacteria > Actinomycetota > Acidimicrobiia > IMCC26256 > JAOSJL01 > CAYRHS01. Next base: position 31,493 of record CAYRHS010000001.1, on the reverse strand, counting down.
AGTGACGCGGTACTTCTCGATGTGCTCGAGCGCCAGCACCGGGTCGAAGTGCTCCATCACCACCACGGTGGCGCCCAGCCGTAGCGTCAGCATCGTGAACTGGAGCGGAGCCGAGTGGTAGAGGGGGGCGGGGGACAGGTACACGCAGCTCTCGTCGAAGCCGTAGAGGATCCGGAAGGCCTCGATCATCCCGGGCGTGTTCCCGATCGGTGTGCGCTCGAGTCCGTACTTGACGCCCTTGGGCTTGCCGGTGGTGCCCGACGAGTAGAGCATGGCGTGACCTTCGAGCTCCTCGGCGATCGGCTCGGCGGGCTGGCGGGCGATCGCGTCCTCGTAGGGCGCGTAGCCCTCCAGCGTGCCGCCGACGATGAGGCGGGTCTCGACAAGGTCCGGGAGGAGGTCGAGCAGCGCGGCGGCGACCTGCCGCTGGGCGTTGGAGACGATCAGCGCCCGGGCGTCACAGTCGTCGATGATGTAGGCAGCCTCCTCGGCGGTGAAGTGCGTGTTGATGGGGGTGTAGTAGAGGCCCGAGCGCTGGGCTGCCCAAGAGACCTCGTGGAACCGATCGTTGTTCTCCATCAAGAACGCCGCGTGGTCGCCGAAGCCGAGCCCGGTCTCGGCCAGGAGCTGGGCGAGCTGGTTGGAGCGATCGTCGAGCTGGCGGTAGGTGACGACGTCACCACTTCCCGCCATGATCACAGCTGGCTTGTCGGGATGTTTCTCAGCGAGCGGTCCCGGCCACACGACTCCCCCTCGGCGGCTCTCACGTCACACGGCGGGCATCCGTTCTCGGCCCCGCCGCGATCTCGACTCCATGTTGACAGTGATGTGAACGATCGTTAGCTTACGGCGAACTTCTGAGGTCAAAGCGCCGGCAGTCCTCGCAACCCGCAACGAGCTCGACAGGCTCGACATCGGGGCTTGTCCATCTGTTCGATTCGTCGAGCTCGTCGGGGACCTACCGCATATCCGCACCGCTGTTCCGTCCCGCCGGTGGACGCCACCGAGGCGGCGCCTCTCGCGGTCGCGAGGTGACGTCGGTCGCAGATGTGGGGTCGGGCGATGGGCGCCCCAAAGTCGAGGCGGCGAAGACATCACGAGGTTGACACTGTGCGGGATCCATGGGGAGCCCCACCGTCAGGCCGAGGAGGTAGAGGTTCATGAGGCCCACCACAGTCGGGTACGAGGTGTCCGACCACATCGCGACGATCACCCTGAATCGGCCGGAGAAGCTGAACGCGATCAACTACGAGATGAACGACGAGCTCATGGCAGCCTTCGACGCGGCAGGAAGCGACGCCACGGTGCGTTGCGTGATCCTGACTGGCGCCGGCGGAAACTTCTGCGGCGGTGACGACATCGAGCAAGCCTGGGCAGGAGACCGATTCGAGGAGCTCATGGCGAACTACCGCAGGCTCCGCCCGAGGCTGGATCGCAATCTCATGGTCGACTTCGACAAGCCCCTCATCGGTGCTCTCGACGGATACTGCCTGGGTTTGGGTGTCGAGCTGGCTTGCTGGTGCGACATGCTGATCGCCACGAACCGCGTCAAGGTGAGCGCGAAGTACATCCAGTTCGGTGTGATCGGTGGCGTGAGCACGTTCTGGCGTCTGCCCCGAATGCTCGGACCGGCCAAGGCGGCGGAACTGCTACTGACCGGAGAGTCGATCGATGCCGCGGAGGCCGAGCGAATCGGACTGGTTTCACGAGTGCTTCCCCCCGATGACCTGCTGCCCGCAGCGCGGAGGCTCGCCGAGAAGATTGCTGCGAATCCTCCTCTCGGTGTCACCTACACCAAGGAGGCTCTCCGGAGAAGCATCGGGGCGACCTACGGGGAACTCGAGGAGCTCGCGCTCTTCGTGCACAAGGCCCACGGCTCTCTGTTCGCTACTGAGGACCACCAAGAGGCGGCGAGAGCGTTCGCGGAGAAACGCGAGCCTGTGTTCAAGGGTCGCTGAGACGACGCGGCCCTCGATGAGGGCAACATGCAGTGCTGGCTCGGGGCGAACTACGAGTCAAGAACCGGAGGAGCCATGACATCCGACACCGTCCTGGTTCACGTCGACGACGGTGTGGCGACCGTCACCCTGAATCGTCCTGATGCGCGCAACGCGTTCGACTTGCGGATGAGCCGGGACCTGCCGAAGGCTCTTTGGGGCCTCGAAGCTGACGATCTCGTGCGGGCAATCGTGCTCACGGGCGCGGGAACGGCATTTTGTGCCGGCGCAGACATCTCGGAAGGAGCCGACGCGTTCGGTGCGCAGAGCCTTGACGACTACGGCGTGACCGACGACGGCGGCGCACAGGTTCGCGACTCGTTCCTCGAGTCGTTCGCCCTTTGGAAGCTGCGCACGCCGGTGGTCGCGGCGATCAATGGCGCCGCGGTGGGGGGCGGCCTCACGCTCGCCCTCCTCACCGACATCCGCTTCGCGGCCGCGGATGCCAAGCTCCGTTTTCCTTTCACCCGTGTCGGTATGACTCCGGAGGGGAACGTGACCTGGCTCCTGCCCAGGCTCGTGGGCATGACGAGAGCTGCGCAGCTGCTGATCTCGGGACGATGGTTCAGCGGCCGTGAGGCGGCAGAGATCGGCCTGGTCTCCGAAGCCCTGCCGGCTGACGAGGTGCTTCCCGCGGCACTGGACTGCGCAAGAGACATCGCGCTGAACACGGCGCCGCACGCGGTCGCAGCGACCAAGCACCTCCTCTACCGGTTCCTCGAGATGCCAGACCGGGATCGTGCAATGGCGGAGGAGGCGAGCATGATCCCGTGGGCTGGATCGCAACCCGACACGGCCGAGGCCGTGACGGCAATGTTGGAGAATCGAACGCCGGTGTGGACCGGATCCAAGCACGCCGAGCTTCCTGCGAGGCTGGCTTCGACCCTCCACCCCGAGTCGTCCCGATAGAAGGTCCGGAAGGCGAGTCCTTGGGTGCCGGATGCTCGGTCGCGCTCGTGACGGGGAGACGCGACCGCTCGGTTCCGGGGGGACGATCAGCCGGGAGGCCCCGGGAACCCGAGCGCGGCCTGCGCATCCTGCTCGAGGGTGCCATGGGCCGAATAGACGTACCAGCCGCCGGGGATTGCGGGGAGGAACGCGACGGCCATCGCGATCTGGAGCGAGCCCGTCAGATCGGAGACGGCGCCGATGAGCAGTGGGCCGAGCGCGCCGCCGAGCAGCGTCAGGAAGTAGTAGATCGAGAACCCCGCGCCGCGCCGGCGCGCGGGGATCACCTCGGCGATCACGGCCGCGAAGTTGGGGATCGCCATCGAGATCACGAACGCGCCGATCGCGAACAGGACCAGCATCGGACCGAGCGGGTCGACGAGGAACCCCACGCCCGCGACCGCCGACCCGACCGCGAGGGTGACCCCGACGATGCGAGCCCGTCCTCCGCTCGCGGAGTCGGCGGCCCGGTCCCCGAGGGCACCGCCGAGCAGCGCGCCCCCGAGCGCGACGAAGAGCACGAGCCCTCCGGTGATGGCGCCGGCGGCCGCCTCGCTGAGTCCGTGCTCGCGCTCGAAGAAGCTCGGGGCCCAGAAGGCCAGACCGTTGAAGCCCGCGAACGTGATGGCCAGCCCGATGTAGAAGTGACGGGCGGTGGGGATCCGGGCTAGGGCCCCGACCTCGCCGAGGAACTCCCGGATGCCGGTGGGCGGCGCGGCTTCGGTCTCCATCTCGACGAGCAGCTCCTCGCTTCTGTGCGCGGCCTCGGTCGACGGGGACTGTCGGACGTGGTCGAACTGCCCGCGGACCGGTTCGGGGAGCAGCCAGGCGAGGAGCGCGACGCAGAGGCCCGGGCCCGCGAACACGAGGTAGGCGGACCGCCAGCCCAGCGCCTCGCCCACCGCACCCCCGACGGCGACGCCCACGCCCACGCCCAGGGACCAGGCAACGCGCTGGGCGGCGAAGATCCGGCCGCGGGAGATGGGCGGGTAGTAGTCCGCGAGCAGCGACGAGGCCGGCGGGTTGTCGAGGCTGTTGGCGGCGCCCATGCCGAACCGGGCGGCGAAGAACATCCAGAAGGCGAGCGCGCCGGCGGAGAGGATGCTGAGCGCGGACCACAAGGTCACGACGATCCCCAGCACCCGGGTGCGCCGGAAGTGGTCGGCGAGGTAGCCGGCGGGGATCACGACGACCAGCCCCGCGATGGCGGCCGCCGTGGCGAGGCTCCCGGCCCAGGTGTCGCTGAAGCCGAAGTCGTCCTGGAGCAGGGACAACGTGCCCGGGAGGACGAAGGTCTCGGCCCCGTCGATGAAGTTCACGAGGACGAGCACGACTGCGGGCAGGAGTCCGAACGGCCACAGCGGGTTGTCCCGCGGCCGGGCGAGCCGACCGCCGCGCGGCGGGGAGGGGCGTTCGGAGCGGACCTGCGCCAGCGTATCGGAGACGGGCCGTCGGGGCGCTCCGCGCGACGATCAGAGCGTGACGGAGATGACCGAGATCGCTGCAGGGCTCACCAGAGCGCTCGGTGCGGGCCGAGTGCTCGTCGATCCGGAGGTGACGCGTTCGTATGTCGTCGACTGGACGGGTCGCTACGAGGGGACGACGCCGGCCGTCGTCCGGCCGCGTTCGCCCGACGAGGTCGCGGCGACGCTGCGGTGGTGCTCGGAGCGCCGCGTGTCCGTCGTTCCCCAGGGAGGGAACACGGGGTTGGTCGGCGGCTCGGTGCCCCGAGCCGGCGAGGTCCTCCTGAGCCTGCGCGAGCTCGACGAGGTCGGCCCCGTCGACACCGCGGCCGACCAGGTGACCGTCGGGGCGGGTGCGACGCTCGCCGCGGTGCGCGAGCACGTGCGCCCACATGGTCTCGATGTGGGTGTCGACCTCTCGGCACGTGACTCGGCGACGATCGGCGGGATGGTGGCGACCAACGCCGGTGGCATGCACGTCATCCGGTACGGACCGATGCGCCACCAGGTCGTCGGGGTGGAGGCAGTGCTCGCGGACGGGCGGGTCGTGCGGTCCCTGCGGGGGCTGACGAAGGACAACACCGGGTACGACCTCCCCGGGCTGCTCACGGGGAGCGAAGGGACGCTCGCGGTCGTGACCGCGGTACGGCTCCGCTTGATTCCCCGCCCGAGGCACCGCGTCACCGCGCTGCTGGGATGCGACTCCTTTGCGGCCGCGGTCGACGTCGCCGCTCGTCTCCACCGGACGACGCCGTCGCTGGAAGCGCTCGAGGTGATGTTTGCCGACGGTGTGCGCCTCGTCGCCGAGACCTTCGAGGTCCCGACCCCGTTCGACCCGCTTCCCGCGGTGCTCGTGCTCGCGGAGGCTGCCGGGCCCCGTGACCCTTCCGAGGAGCTCACCGACGCGCTGTCCGGGCTCACCGACGTCGTGACCGCGAGTGCCGTCGCCACGGAGCCGGCAGGGCGTGATCGGCTCTGGCGGCTGCGCGACCTGCACACCGAGGCGATCGCGACGCTCGGCATCCCCCACAAGCTCGACGTCACGCTCCCGGCTTCGATGCTGGTCGACTTCGAACAGCAGGTCCGCGCGGTCGTCGCAGAAATCGTGCCGGAGGCGCGCTGTGTGCTCTTCGGGCATCTCGGCGACGGGAACCTCCACGTGAACGTGGTCGGTCCCGCCGCGCACGACGACCGCGTCGACGAGAGCGTGCTCGAGCTGGCGGCCGCCATGGGGGGAAGCATCTCGGCCGAACACGGCATCGGCATCGCCAAACGGGAGCTGCTCCCCGAGAACCGTTCGGCCGAGGAGCTCGCGGTGTTCCGGGCGGTGAAGGACGCGCTCGACCCGGCCGGGATCCTCAACCCGGGGGTCCTGCTTCCGGATTGAGCGGTGGCGGCGTTCACGCCGGTTCCACCCTTACAGGCATCGACTGGAAGCCACGCACCAACGCGGAGCCGGTGCGCGTGGGCGGTCCGCTCGGCCGAAGGCTCCGGACCTTCGTTCTTGCGACGTCGGCGAGCACGCGGGCCTCGAGCCGGGAGAGCCCGGCACCGAGGCAGAAGTGGATACCCGAGCCGAAGGCGACATGCTCGGTTGGATTCCGCCGCGGATCGAAGCGGTCGGGCTCCGGGAACACGGCCGGGTCGCGGTTCGCAGCCCCGAGGAGAACGAGCAGGCGGGCGCCCCTGGAGATCGGCATCTCACCCAACTCTGTGTCGCGGGTTGCGCGCCGGAGAGTCCCCTGCACCGGCGAGTCGTAGCGCAACGCCTCCTCGATGGCCGAGGGCGCGAGATCGCGATCGGCCCGGAGCGCGGCGGCGGCTTCGGGATGGTCGAAGCAGGCTTGTACCCAGCTCCCCAGGAGGTTCGTCGTCGTTTCGTTGCCTGCGATGAGGAGCAGCTCGCAGAAGACGACGATCTCGACCGTGGTGAGCTCGCCGCTCGCGTCCGTCAGGAGACGGCTCACGAGATCCTCCCCAGGGCGGCCGCGTCGCTCGGCCACGAGTTGATCGAAGAACTCGAACATCTCGGCCGCGACCTGGAGACTCGGGTCGTTGGTCGAGGCCACCGACAGCGCAAGGTTGTCGGACCAGCGCTTGAAGTCGGAGCGGCGCTCCGGAGGGATTCCGAGCAGCTCGGCGATGACGATGACCGGAAGTGGGAAGGCCACCTGGCGGACGAAATCGGCGTTCCCGTCGAGGTCTTGGGTCATCAGGTCGTCGACGCAGGCGTGCGCGATGGCCCGAACACGTGGCTCCAACCTCGCGATGGCCGACGGCGTGAACGGACCTCGCACGAGCTGGCGGAGCCTCGTGTGGTCGGGTGGATCGGAGCGGATGAGCAGTCGGAAATCCTCGCCCGAGCCGAGCGAGACCGTCGCCGCAGGCTTCTCCGGCACGAAGAAGTCGCGGTCGGCTCCGGTCGACTCGGACGAGTACGTCTCGTGATCACGCAACACGGCGGTGACCGTCGCGTGGTCGGCGACGAGGAACCGTTCGTCGCCCAGATCCACGACCGGCCCGTCCGACCGCAGCCGGGCGTAGGTGCGGTAGGGATCCTCGAGATGCTGCGGGTCGAGAAGGTCGATGGGGTTCACGCGGCCGGCTCGGCGTGGACGGGGAGGGTGCGGAATCCTCGCAGAAGTCCAGATCGGCTTCGTTCCGGAGACCCTCGGAGAACCACGGAGCGGAGGAGGCGAGTCACGGTCTCGGCGAGGACGCGCGCTTCGAGGCGAGCGAGCCACGCACCGAGGCAGGAGTGGATCCCTGATCCGAACGCGAGGTGCTCGTTCGGTTCGCGGTCGGCGACGAAGGAGTCGGCCTCGGGGAACACGGCAGGGTCCCGGTTCGCGGCTCCGAGGAGCACCAGAACAGACGATCCCGACGGGATGCGTGTCCCGGCGACGTCCGCGTCACGGGTCGCAGTGCGCATGGTGCCCTGGAACGGGGATTCGAAGCGCAACGCCTCCTCGATGGTCGGCGGGATGCGCCCCGGAGCGTTGCCGAGCCTCGTTGCGAGGTCCGGACGTTCGAGGAGGACGCACGAGCACCAGTTGCCGAGGAGGTTCGTGGTCGTCTCGTTGCCGGCGATCAACAGAATCTGACAGAAGACGACGATCTCGATCGGGTCGAGATCGTCGCCCGCCTGCTCCAGGAGGGAGCTCACGATGTCGTCGCGCGGCTGTTGTCGGCGATCAGCGACGAGATGATCGAAGAACTCGAACATCTCGGCGCCCACCGCGGCGCTCGCGTTCTCGACCGAGGCGCCCGCGGCCGCCAGATTGTCCGACCAGCGCTTGAAGTCTTCGCGACGGTCGCGTGGAGCGCCGAGCAGATCGGCGATCACGATGACCGGGAGCGGGAACGCCACGTCGCGCACGAAGTCCGCGTCGCCGCGGGATGCGGCGTCGAGGAGATCGGCGACGCATGCCTCGGCCACGGCGCGCACCTTCGGCTCCTGCGCCGCGACGGCGCTCGGCAGGAACGGCGCGCGCGCCGCGCTCCGGATCCGGGTGTGGTCCGGCGGATCGGAGGAGATGATCGTGCGGTAGCGCTTGGTCGGCGCACCCATCGCGCCCGCCATGTCGGTGCCGCCCTCACGGCGGAAGAACTCTTCCGCCACCGCGATGGATCGACGAGACGAGAACGTCTCGTGATCACGAAGGACCTCGGCCGCCGTGCCGTAGCTGGTGACCACGAAGCGCCGGTCGTCGAGGGCCACGACCCGCCCCGCGGCCCGCAGACGCTGGTACGTGGGGTACGGGTCGTCGAGATGAGCCGAGTTCAGGAGGTCGAGCGCGAGCACGCCTCCCGAGGCTAACGCTCGTTCACACCCGAGCGAAGCCGGATCGAGGAGCTAGAGCGCGCCGTGGCGCTTGAGGAACTCGGGCGTGAACTCAGCCAGAGTCGTGCCCGACGACGCGAGCTCCTTGTCGGCGTCGACCAGCTTCGGTGCCTCCTTCTCGAGCTGGGCGATCGTCCAGCGACCCGCGGGCGCGCTGATGACTTCCTCCATCGCCCAGCCCCGGAAGAGCCCCATCTCGCTGCCGCCGGCGTGGAACACGCCCCCGGTGAAGGGCAGGTTCTCCGTGCAGAGGTACCCGACGATGGGGGAGATGTTGGCCGGGTCCCAGAGGTCGAAGGTTCCCGCGTCCTCGGGTTCGGCGACCACCGTCTCCATGCCCGGGGTCTGGAGTGTCAGGCGCGTGCGGGCGAGCGGCGCGATCGCGTTCACGCGCACGCCGTAGCGGCCGAGCTCCATCGCCGCGACCATCGTGAAGGTCGCGATCCCCGCTTTGGCAGCGGCGTAGTTGGTCTGGCCGAAGTTGTTGAGCAGACCCGCGCCCGACGACGTGTTGACGACGTTTGCCTTCACCTCCTTGCCGGCCTTCGACTGCTCGCGCCAGTAGGCCGCGGCGAAGCGCGTCGGCACGAAGTGCCCCTTGAGGTGGACGGTCATGATCGCGTCCCACTCGGCCTCGGTCATGTTCACGAGCACCCGGTCGCGGAGGATGCCGGCGTTGTTCACGACCGCGTGCAGGTCGCCGAACGTCTCGATGGCGGTGTTGATGAGGCGCTGCCCGCCCTCCCAGTCGGCGACGTTGTCGACGTTCGCGACGGCCTCGCCGCCCATCTCCTTGATCTCGTCGACGACCAGTTGGGCCGGGGCCCGGTCCTCGCCGGTGCCGTCGACGTCGCCGCCGAGGTCGTTCACCACGACCTTGGCGCCTTCGGAGGCGAAGAGGAGCGCGTGCTCGCGACCGATGCCGCGTCCCGCGCCGGTGATGACGATGATCCGTCCGTCGAGCGTGCCCATGTGGATACCTCTGGTGGTCTCTCGGTGTGTGGCGAACGTGGCTCGGCGCCCGGTTCGGTCGCCGGCGGAGCCGGCCCGAGGCTAGCGGCGGTTCACACCGGGGCCCGAACCCACCGTCCCGGCGTCGGTCCCACGGTCCCGGCGTGGGGCCCCACCGGCCACTCGTGCGAGACTCCGGCGGTGTCCCCCGACGATCTGCTGGAGCTCTTCGACGATGTGGCGAAGCGCGTGCGGGCCGCGGTCACGGCGATTCCCGAGGCGGAGCGGGGTGCTCGAACCGACCGGGAAGGGCAATACGCTGCCGATCTGGTCGCGGACGAGGCCGCACTCGTCGCGCTGCATCAGGTGCCGGTGGCGGTTCTGAGCGAGGAGTCCGGTTCCACGGGGAGCGCGACGTCGGAGACGACGGTGGTCATCGATCCGATCGACGGGTCGACGAACTTCGCCCGCGGGATCCCTTACTGGGCGACGTCGTTGTGCGCGGTGGATCGAGCGGGCCTCCTGGCCTCGCTGGTCGTCAACCACGCCACCGGGACGGAGACCCGGGCAGTGCGGGGACGGGGCGCCACCCGTGACGACCGGAAGATCCACCCGTCGCGGGTGGAGGATCTGAGCGACGCGCTCGTGGCGTACAACGGGATGCCAGGCGGGCGCTTCGCGTGGCACACGTACCGATCCCTGGGCTCGGGCGCGCTGGCGCTGTGCGACGTCGCCGCGGGCGTGCTCGACGCGTTCGCGGATTCGGCGGCCCACCACGCCCCCTGGGACTACCTCGGCTCGCTGCTCGCCTGTCGCGAAGCCGGGGCATCGGTGACGGAGCTCGCCGGGGAGGAGCTCGTGACGGTGGACGCCACCGCACGGCGACAGCTCATCGTCGCCGGGACCGATCCCCTGCTCGCCCAGGTCGCGCAAGCGGTGCGGTCATGAGCCCCGACGAGCTCGAAGCGCTCGCCGACGCGGCGGAGGCCGCGGCGCGGGCCGGCGGAGAGGTGGTGGCGGAAGGATTCGGCCACGCGGACATGATCCGGGAGAAGGCGCCCGGAGACTGGGTGAGCGACATCGACACGCGCAGCGAGCGCGTCGTGCGCGAGTCGTTGGAGTCTTCGTTCCCCGACCTCCCCTTCTACGGCGAGGAGGGAGGTGGTGAGCGCGGCGACGTCGGCTGGTACGTCGATCCGCTCGACGGCACGGCGAACTTCCTCCATCGGTTCCCGATGGTCGGCGTGTCCGTGGCGCTCGTCGAGCACGCGCAGCCGGTCGTGGGCCTGGTGCGCGCGCCGCTCCTCGGCGACACCTACCGCGCGCGCCTCGGCGGCGGCGCGACGTGCAACGGCCGGCCGATCCGCGTGAGCGATCGCACGCCCGAACACGCCATCTGCGCCACCGGCTTCCCGTTCCGCCGCAAGGACCGACTCCCGCGCTACCTGCCGGTGTTCGAGACCGCCCTGGAGGAGTTCGAGGACCTGCGGCGCGCCGGGGCAGCGAGCCTCGACCTCACCTACACCGCCGCAGGCAGCTTCGACGGCTTCTTCGAGCTCGGCCTCGGGACCTGGGACGTGGCCGCGGGTGCGCTCCTCGTTCGCGAGGCGGGGGGCATCGTCACCGACTGGGACGGCGACGACGCGGCATGGCTGCGGACGGGCAACATCGCCGCCGCGACACCTGCCGTCCACGAACAGCTCTTGGATCTCTTGCGGCGGGCCCCGGCGGGCTGACTCACTCGTCGGGCGGGCGGCGAGTGCCCTTGGCGAAACCCCACTCGGCGGCAAGGGTCCGGACGGGCCGCCGGACCAGCTGGGCGTCCTCGCCGAGGGACCGATACACGAGATCGGTGGCCTCGAACATGCGTCGGTCGTGCTCGAGGAATCCGGGCAGGCCGTTGGTGACCACGACGACCACGAGGTCGAGATCGGGGTCGGCGAAGCCGACGCTGGACATCATCCCCCCGTGGCCGAACACGCGCCGCCCCACGCCCCCCGCGAACCCCTCGGCCACCTCGACGCCGAGCCCCCAGGGGACGATGGTCATGAACGTGCGGTCGCGCAGGCCGCGACGGTGCACGGCGCCCAGCACCTCGACGGTGCGGGGCTCGAGCAGCGGCGGGCCGTGTCCCAGCAGCGACTCGTAGACGCGCCCGAGCGCCCGCGCGGAGCCGCGAACGTTCCCGCCGGGCTCGACCTTGGCGACGTGCCGCGGCTCGTTGTGGATCCAGTCGATCCGGTACGGCACGAACGCGAGCTCGCCGTCGCGGTGCCTGACCATCATGTGGCCCTTCCAGTGCACGGGCACGATGCGGTCGCCGAGGCGTTCCTGTTCGGCCAACGGGACGCCCAGGAAGCACTCCGTGAGCCCGAGGGGGGCGAGGATCTCCTCGGTCACGAAGCGGTCGATGCGGCGGCCGTCCACGGCCTCGACGACCGCGCCGAGGACGAGCCAACCCGTGAACGGGTGGTAGCCGGCCTTCGTCCCCGGCTCCCATTCGGCCGGATGGGCGGCGATGCGTGCCAGCGACTCGTCGAACGACACGTCCTCGTCGTAGAGGTGCGCGCCCCACATCCGGAAGCCGCCGGTGTGGGTGAGCACGTGGCGGACAGTGGCTCGCTCCTTGCCCCCACCCCAGTCGGGGACGTAGCGACCGATGCGGTCGTCGAGCCCGAGACGTCCCCGTTCCCACAACCGGAGCACGGCAATCGCCGTGAGCACCTTGCCGGCCGAGTACCAGAGCATCAGGTCGTCGGCCCGCAGCGGGCGGCCCGGTGCGGCATCGCCCACGGCCGCGTCGACCAGCGGATGGCCCTCCAGCGACACGTAGCACTGGGCCCCGAGGTGCAGGTCGGCCCCCCGCTGGCCGTCGAGCAGAGCGGGCAGGGCGCGGGGGAGCGCGGCGAGCGCGGCCGGGTCCAGGGAGGGCGTGGTCACGACGGCATCAGCGTACGGGACCGCCCCCCGAGCGGGGCTCCCGGCCGGCGGGGCACTAATCTGTTTGACCGGGAAGGCCGGGCATGATTGCATCGTTGTAACCCGAGTCGCCCGGGGTGATCCCGCACGGCCCGGAGTCCAGCGGAAGACAGGTTGTAGAGGACCGACGATGACCGACCGGCACGCCATGGCACCGATGTATGGCCCGGCCGGCGTCGCGCGCGTCCGCAGCTTCGTCTTCCACACGCCGGCTCCGTGGTCGAACGCCACCATCCTCGTGGGCACCGACCACAAGCCCGGTCGGCCCCGGCGGCTCCAGGACAGCTCCTAGCCAGCACCAGCGCAGGAGCACTCCACCCAGGCCGCCGGGGCACCCCGGCGGCCTTTTTTCGTCCCCGTCAACCCCCGAAACACCACGACCGCCCACCAGACCACCAGCACAGACGGAGCAGCGCCCGATGGCAGCCATCGAGACCCTCACCACCTCGGAGCAGTACCGGGAGACGTGGCAGGCCCGCGCCCGTTGCCGCGACGGCGACGGCTCGCTCACAGCGCTGTTCTTCTCCGAGGAGCTCCAGGACATCGCGGCCGCCAAGGCCTTCTGCCAGGAGTGCCCGGTGCGCCAGCAGTGCCTCGCGGCCGCGCAGGAGCGGCGCGAGCCCGTGGGCGTCTGGGGCGGTGAGCTCTTCGCCAACGGCAAGGTGCTGGCCCACAAGCGACGTCGGGGACGCCCGCCCAAGGTGGCGCCCCCGGAGCCCGAGGACCCGATCGCGGCTGCTCGCTCCGCCTGAGGGGCGAGCGGCCAGAGGTCACCGCCACACGGCGGGCCGGGGTGACGGACGGGGTCGTTCCCCCCGTCGGCCCCCACGAGCCCCGGCCCGCCGGCGGTCGAATCGTCGGTCGTGAACCTGTGAAGCAACCTGCGCCTTTGTGTCGTAGTGGCGCGGCCAATTGCCTCCCGAATTTCATCCGGCCTACGCTCTTCACGCTTCGATCCACGGACGAAAAAGGGAAGAGATGCCGCGCCCCAAAGGCACCAAGGTCACGCCCGCGCACAAGAAAGCCATGAAAGAGGGCCGGCGCCGGAAAGCCGTCGTGGATCGCTATCTCGAGGCCGTGAACAAGCCCAAGCGTCGGGGCCGGAAGGTCTCGAAGGCGGAGCTCGAGCGGCGGTTGCACAAAGCCGAAGCGGAGCTCGCCGGCGCGACGGGCGCCGACCGGGTCCTCACCGCACAGCGGATCCGGGACCTCCAGGCCCGGCTCGACGAGAAGAGCGAGACCGTGGACATCAGCGCCCTGGAACGCGACTTCGTGAAGGTCGCCAAAGAGTACGGGGAGTCCAAGGACCTCAGCTACGGGGCCTGGCGCGATGCGGGTGTCCCGCCCGAGGTGCTGAAGAAGGCCGGCATCCCCCGTACCCGCGGCTGACGATACCGCTCACCCGCGCGCCCGCTCGGGCTCGTCGATCCGAAAGCGTGCCCGCGCGACCGCCAGGAACGCCGCAGCGAAACCCCAGCAGCGGCCGATGGGAACGAACGCGCCGCTCCACGTTCCCATCACGATCGCCCCTAAGCTCCCGATCGCCGTGAGCTCGGGTAGCGAACGCGTCACCGAGACGAGCGCGACGCCCTAGCAGACGACACAGACCACCAGCGCGGCGCCGAGACTGGTGACCGGGAGGAGCTGGCCACGCAGATCGAGGTCGAGCAACAGCGTTCCCGCGGTGAACAAGGTGAGCATCTGGATCGCGCCGAAGACCAGGAACGGGAGCACCCTGCCGACCACGATCTCCGCGCTCCCGAGCTCGCTGGCCCGCAGGCGGTCCCACGTCTTCCGGTCGTACGAGCGTCTCGAGGCGGAGTTCGAGGTCCCGGTCGGCGACATCCGCCGGGCGCTCGAGGATCTCGACGGCGCGGCGCGTCGAGCCTCGGGCCGGGAGGGCCCTCCGAGCACCGCCGCGCGCGAGACCTCCTGCGCGAGCTTCTCGGGGAGATCCGCCCACCACGCCGCGCGAGCCGCTGAGCATCTCCGGTACCGTCGAGGCGGTCTCGGGCGCTTAGCTCAGCGGGAAGAGCGCCGCTCTTACAAGGCGGAGGTCGCAGGTTCGAGCCCTGCAGCGCCCACCGGTCTGACCTGCGCTTTCGGTCTCGTGCGTTCGTGCGCGCCGGGGTCGGGGCGGCGGTTTGTACACGAGCAGTAGACGCGAGGGCCGGTGTCGGGCTTCACCGGTGCGTCTTGCCCTCCGGGGAGCGAAACACGGAAGCCGATCCGCCTCGGCCTCCACCTCTTCGACGACCTCGACTCGACCCCGCAAGCCGTCAGGATTCACGACCGCCTCGGTCTCGGCGCTGGTCGCGAACCGGGCGAGGACGGTTTCGGGAGGCACGGTCGCCGAGCGGACGTACGCGGGACCCTGCACGGCCGCACGCTGCGCGAACCGGCGCGCCACGGCGAGGTCGTCGGTCCAGGACATCCCCAAGGGAGCTTTGCAAGCAGGGGGTCGTGGGTTTCGAGTCCCATCGTTGTTTCGACTGCTGTCCGGGCACGTCGGAACCTGACCCCGTGGTCACGGAATGGTCACAGACTTCTTGGTACGGGGCGTCACGAGCCGGCACGACGACCGTGGGCGAGCCTGCGAATCGGCTGGTTTCACGCCGATTCGTGGACTGGACGGTACGCGTTGACACGGGGTCGGTCGGAGTTCGATTCTCACCCCGGGCACCGCGAATGCGAGCATGCACTTGACGTTGCTCGCGACCCCGACCGCGTCGCCGACGGCGCCACCTACGAGGACTCACTAGCATCGCCGGTCGCGATCGCGCACGTGGTCGCCAACGGCTCGGTCGTGATCCGCGACGGCCGCGACAACGGGACTCGGGCCGAACGCGTCCTGGAACCGACCTGACCCGACCGGAGGGATCCAGCGTGGCCACGCCCACCGCCCCGCCATCGGAGCTGCACGAGCGCACCGCGATCGACCTCGCGGGTGACATCCACGCCGGACGCGTCACAGCCGTCGACGTCCTCGATGCCTTCCTCGCACGGGTCGAGGCCGTCAACGAGCCGCTGAACGCCTTCGTCTTCCTCGACCCCGAACGCGCGCACGGCTGGGCGCGCGCCGTCGACGAACGCGTGGCCGCGGGGGACGACCCGGGACCGCTCGCCGGTGTCCCGCTCGCGGTGAAGGAGCTCGACGCGGTCGAGGGCTGGCCCGACACCCACGCCAGCACGGCGTTAGCCGACAACGTCGCCACCACGACGCTCACGCTGCTCCGTCGCCTGCTTGCCGCAGGTGCGGTGCCGTTCGGGTTGACGGCCTCGCCCGAGATGGGACTGCTCAACTTCACAGCCTCGGCGTTGCACGGGATCACGCGCAACCCGTGGGATCCCGAGCGCACGCCGGGCGGCTCGAGCGGGGGCTCCGCGGCCGCGATCGCCGCCGCGATGGCGCCGATCGCCACCGGCGGCGACATGGGCGGCTCCATCCGGTTGCCGGCGTCGTACTGCGGCGTCGTCGGCGTGAAGGGCACCTACGGCCTCGTCCCCCGGGGGCCTGCCTACCTCACGGCCGCCAACCTCACCCACAAGGGACCTCTGGCCTCCACCGTGCGCGACGCGGGCCGGTACCTGGATTGCGTCGTCGGGCCCGACGACCGCGATCCCTACTCGCTGCCCGCGCCGGGCGTCTCGTTCGAGCAGGCGATCGACGAGCTCGACCTCGCGGGCACGCGCGTCGCTTTCCTCACCGACAACGGCCTCACCAACACCGAGCCCGAGGTGGCTGCGATCTGTCGGGAGGCGGCCGACGCGCTGATCGGCGCCGCGGGCCTCGACGAGGTCGAGACGACCCTGTCGCTGCCACCGGTGGAGGACAACGGCGCCGGGCTGTTCATCGCGGACGCCGACCCCGACCCGGCGATGCAGGCGGCCCAGGTCGAGATGTTTTCGAACCTGCTCGAGCGCACCCCCGGTGCCCGGCCCCTGATCGAGATCCTCGCCGGCCAGATGGCGACGCCGAGCCTCGCGGCGGTCGTCGCCTCGAACCAGACGCGCTACGCCGTGCGCGAGGCGCTGGCCAACGTCTTCGAACGGGTCGACCTCCTCCTCGCACCGACGTCGCCGGTACCCCCGTTCGGCGCCGCGGGCCCCCTCCCGATGGAGGTCGACGGGCGCGAGCTCGGGCCCGGGGCCGCGTCCCTGTGGTGCGTCCCGTTCAACCTCACCGGTGTCCCCGCCGTGAGCGTGCCCGCGGGCTTCATCGACGGCCTGCCCGTCGGCCTCCAGGTTGTCGCCCGCCGCTGCGACGACGCCCGCGCCCTGGCCGCGGCCGCCGCGCTGGAGCGCGTCCGCCCCTGGCCCCGTCACTCGCCAGTGTGACTTCTCCCCGCTCCGACTAGAGGCGTACCGCATGCCCGCTCAGCGGGCGGGAGGTACGCCACTCAGGAACGAGGAGCATGGCGGGGCCAGGGGCGCGCAGCGTCTCGAGCCGCTCCGCGAGGGACAGGATCAGAACCTCGCCGCCCTTGGGAGCGACGAGCTGCACCGAGAGCGCGAGCCCCGACGGGTGGAGGCCCGCGGGCGCGGACGCCGCCGGGTACCCGGCGAGGTTCCGACGCCCGATGAACGGCACGAGCGTCTCCGCCCGGCTGTTCGCCAACACCGAACGTCGCGACCACCCCTCGGCGGGATCGGGATCTGCGCGAGCGTCGGCGGCGACGCGTCTGTGCTGGTCCGCTTGGACGACCTCCTCGCGCCGGTCGATCCCGACTTCGCGATCGTCACCCCCCTGATTCCCCGACGCGACCCGCGCTTTCCATCAGTCGGGCCAATCTCAAGGGTTTGAAAGCCGTCCACTTAGGTCCACCGCAGAGCGGCAGGCCGGCGAAGTTGCTCGACGCTTCGCTGTCATCGCCGCTCATGACGGACGCTACAGATCACCGCTTCGGTTCGCGCTCCCCGCTGGCCAGGCGCGGCGCCCGGCGCTTCGGTCGTTGGGCTCTTCACCGCCCCCCGACCGCGCAGACCGTCCAGACCGGAGCGGCCCTCGGCGCCGAGAGCGCCCTGTCGGTTCGTGGGACGACAAGTCGGCGCCCCATGCCTGAGGAGCTGACGACCGAGGGCCAGATCGCGTGGTTGGTCGAGTGGGTGCGTGATCTTGAGAAGAGCCTGAACGCGCTCTCAACCGAGGTGGGGCGCCACGAGAGAGAGCGCAACGATCGGGTCGCCGCCGCGCGCAAGCACGCCGACGATCTCATGCGCGAGGCGGTCGAGGACGCTCGGGCGGACGTCCGACGGCTCGTCGGCAGCAGAATGGGATGGGAGTGGCTCTCGCTTGTCCTCATCGCAGCGGGAGTGGTGCTCGCCGCGCTCTAGGCGGGCTCCCTGTTCACCATCGCGCTCGACGTCGTACACATGAACGCCTTGGTCATCGCACCACGCGCGATTGCATTTTCGGAGTCGATCATCGAGGTCCAGCTTTCGCCGTCTGAACTCCGACGATGAGGCGAGCGTCGCTGCGTAGCTCTGTCGAGCCTTGCTTGCCTCGTCGCGAATCTCCTCGTAGTCGCTGCGGTTCGCGGCTTGCTCGATCGAGCACCACGTTGTGACGCTATGCGACCGGCCCGCCGTCACCCGCAGTAAACCCGCTGTAAACACACGGGCTCAGACCCGAGCGTCTGCGGGGCGCCGACGAGGGATGACCGGAAGCGCGAAGGTGCTGGTCACCAGCACTGCGACCCACCCCGGGTGTACCCGGCACCCTGGACCGTGTCGGACTTACAAGGCGGAGGTCACAGGTTCGAGCCCTGTAGCGCCCACGAGCCCGACCTGCGGGAACGGTCTCGCGCGGTCCCGCCCCCAGGCCCCGTTCAGTAGTCGAGGTGTTCGGCGAGGATCGAGGCGACGTCATGTAGCAGCTTGCGCATGACCTCGGGCGCGTCGTCGAGCATCGCGTCGAACTCGGACCACGTGAGTACCCCGAGGCTCATCGCGGTGGTCGCCGTCACGGTTGCCTTCCGCTTCATGTTGGTGAGCAGCGCGAGCTCGCCGAAGAAGTCCCCGGCCTTCAACGTGGCGACGGTTCGCCCGTCCTGTGTGACCGTTGCCTCACCGTCGAAGATCACGAAGAACTCCTCGCCGAGCGCGCCTTCGCGGGTCAGGACGTAGCCCGCGTCCACGTTGACCGGGGTCAACAGCTGGGCGATCCGCTTCAGCTCCTTCTTCGAGAGGTCGGAGAAGAAGTCGACCCTTGCGAGCATGTCTTCCCTCGTCTCGCTCACGCGCTACCTCTCGTCCTCGGTTCCTGTGCCGCGACGGAGTCTGATCCGACCGTGACGCGATGTCCAAGTCCTCAGATCCCGGGTTCGAGCCCTGGAGCGCCGACGGCTGGATACGATCTGCGGCATGCTCGACCATGTCGGGATCCAGTGCGCGGACGTGTCCGCCGCGGCTCGGTTCTACGACGCCGTCCTCGCGACCCTTGGCGCGAAGCGGATCATGGATTTCGAGCAGTTCATCGGATACGGCATCGACAAGCCGGACTTCTGGCTCGGGCCGGTGATCCCTGAAGTCGAGGGCAACCGGGAGTTGCACCTCGCGTTCATCGCGAACGACCGAGCCTCGGTGCGCGCGTTCTTCGACGCCGCGGTCGGTACGGGCGCCGAGGTGCTCCACGAGCCGCGCGAGTGGCCCGAATACCACCCTGGTTACTACGGCGCTTTCGTTCGCGATCCCGACGGCAACAACGTCGAGGCCGTCTGTCACCGACCCGAGTAGCTCGCACCCCTGTTCCTCCGGGCGGAGGTCGGAGGTCGAGCCGTGCAGTGGCGCTAGGGTCCCGCGCCAGTCGCGAGGGGAGCGCTCATGACTTCACCTGCCCGGTACCCGCAGGGACCCGATTCGGAGAAGCCGGTGGTGAACGCCGGACGGCTCTGGGGCGGAGGTGTGGCGACGTCGTTGATCGCCGGCGGCGTGGCGCTGGTGAGCCTGTTCGGGGCGAAGGGCGTGTTCGACGTCGACGTGTTCGTGCCCACCTCTCCGGGTGCCGACACCTACCGGATGCTCGACGGGGGCCCGGCGTTCTTGGTCGCGCTCGTCGCGGGGCTCGTCGCGACCGGGCTACTACACCTGCTCCTGCTCTACGCGCCGCGGCCCCTGCTCTTCTTCCAGTGGGGCGCGCTGGTGGTGATCGCGGCGTCGCTCCTCTACCCGTTCACCCTCTCGCTGGAGCAGTCGTCGGAGATCGCGCTCGCCGTCATCCACGGCCTGACGGGGATCGCGATCGTCTCGATGCTGAGCGGGATCGTCGGCTGGGTGAGCAGGCCGGGCGCGTAGCGAGCGCTCGCCCGTCAGTCGGTGCCGGCCTCGTCGCTGCTGGCC
Source organism: uncultured Burkholderiales bacterium (assembly GCA_964424125.1). Classification (GTDB taxonomy): domain Bacteria; phylum Actinomycetota; class Acidimicrobiia; order IMCC26256; family JAOSJL01; genus CAYRHS01. The sequence goes on along the minus strand of CAYRHS010000001.1, from coordinate 11,973 downwards.
TCGTCGCTGCTGGCCTCGTCGCTGTCGGCATCGGCCCCGCCGTCACCCTCGTCGAGCTGGCTGCGGAGGGTAGTGATCTCGCCCACGATCCGGTCCACCTCCGCGTCGCTGCCCTCGTCGGCCGTGCCGGAGCGCTGGGCGTAGACGAGGGCACCGAGCTCCCGCTCGAGCCCCTCGATCTTCTTCTTGGCGCGCGCGTCCTCGATCTTCTCTTGGCCGACCTTGCCGACCTCCTGGGCCTTGTCGCCGACCTGCTGCGCGGTGGACTTCACCTTGTCCATGAATCCCACGGTCCCTGCCTCCCTTCGCGCTCGCTCCCTTCGCGCTCGCGCCGGAGGCTACCGCGAGCCTCGTGAGCGCAGGGCCGGCGGATCAGGACGCGGGCCGGTTGGGCACCTCGACGAAGTCGCGGCAGGGCTGACCGCGCAGGCTCGGGCACGGCGGGTACGCGGCGGGTGCCTCCTCAGCCAGCGACGGGATGACGGGAAGGACGACGCGGGACGGTGCATCCGCCGATCGGGCGACACGGACCGGCTCCGAGTGCTGGACCGTGTCGAACTTCCACAGGGGCCGAGTCCCGCCCGGCGCGTCGATCGTGATCCGGATGCGCGAGCCCGCCCGGAAGACGTGGGCGAACGGGAACAGCTCGACGCGTGCTTCGGTGAACTCGTCGTCGGGCACGGGCTCGGCGTCCTCCTCGCGATGCGTCTGGACCGGCCGCAGCTCGGTGGAGGCGTCCTCGTCGAGCGCCCGGTGGGACGCACGCAGCCAGCCCGCGGTCACGTAGTATTCCTTGCCGTCGGGTCGCACCTCCGAGAGCGTGACCTCGAGGTCGACGTCGTCGGCGGGCGAGGAGATCCACAGGTCGGCGCTCGCGTGGCCGGCCATGACGACGGTCTCGTCGAGTTCCCCACCGACGTAGTTCAGCGACGTTCCCTCCACGGGGTCGGGCCAGTCGTAGGGAGGATCGACGACCCATGCGTCCTCGCGGTCGTCGAGGTTCAGCGTCGTGCGCTCGTGGTCGGTGGCGTCGTAGGTGTACTCGTCGGCCGCCCCGTCGTCGGTCGGTTCCGACCCGGTTAGGGAACCGTCCGCACCCAGGTACCAGGCCGTGGCATCGGTCTCGGGGATGGGCCAGGAGTCGAAGCTGGCTTCGAAGGTGGCCTCGGGCGCGCCCGGGGTGGTCCCACCCGCGCCCGACTCGAAGACGATCTTCACGGGCTGCTGGGCCTCGAAGTCGGCCAGCGCCTGGTCGAAGTCGTCGTATCCGGCGAAGCGGGTGTCGGGGATCTCGAAGTCGTCGGTCCCCCAGATCTCGGGACCGAGGACGGAGGGGCCGACCGTTCGGATGAGCGCGGGCAGCTCGGGGATCTCCTTCTTCACGTAGAAGGAGTTGAACTCGACCCACTGGGTGACGATCGACGGTCCGAGCGGGTCGGGGTGGGTCCCGTTGACCATCGTCGCCCACACGTGGTCGCTGCCGGTGAACTCGGGGATCATCGCGGGCCAGTGGCCCCCGGTCTGCTCGTCCTGCCACGCGCCGGCGAGGAACACGGGAACGTCGATCTGGTCGACGAAGGTGATCGGGGCGAGCGAATCACCGAGATCGGCGTCGTTGTAGAAGGGGTTGGCGGAGACCATCTCCAGGAGGTCCGGGTTCTGGCTGCGCAGCGCCTGGTTCTCCTCGCAGACCGTGTCGCCGTCGGCGATGCGCTTCTGCGCATACTCCTGGCCTGCCGGCTCCGCTTCGCTCTGACGCTCCTCGGCCCATTCCTTGGCGAAGCCCGTGTTGAAGATCCCGCCGGGGTAGAGGGTGGCGCGGTAGGTGTCGTCGATCATCGACAGCGGCGCGATCGACGCGAGGCTCGGCGGGTTCGTCTGGGCGACCCAGAGCTGCGCGAGGCCCGAGTACGACACGCCGACCATGCCGACCTCGTGGTCGAGGACCCAGGGTTGTGCGGCGACGGCCTCGATGACGTCGTAGCCGTCAGTCACCTGCGCGCCTTCGAAGAACAGGAACGAGCCTCCCGAGCAGCCGGTCCCGCGCATGTTCACGGCGACGGTGGCGTAGCCGAGCAGGCCCGCGACCTGTGTCACCGGCTCGGGATCGTCGGGGTTGGCGGTGTCGTAGCCCGAGTACTCGATCACCGTGGGATAGGGGCCCTCGCTCGCCGGTCCGGGCAAGCGGACGTCGATGGCCAGGGTCGTTCCGTCACGGGTCTCGACGTAGCCGAACGCGCCCGTCCCGTTCGGGCCGACGTCGATGGTCTGTCCTTCGTAGAACGACGGGTCGGGGGCGTCGTCGAGTCCGCCGACGTCGGTCGGCTCGCTGACGACGAGGGCGTCGCCCTCACCCGCGGCGACGAAGTAGCCGGCGCCGGGCTCGACCCGACGGAAGATGAGCTGGCCCGCCTCGTCCGTCGTGCCGGTCTGCACGACGGTCTCGTCGGCGTCGGCGAGCTCGAGCTCGACGCCCGGCCGGGCGCCGGTGACCGTCACCTGCTGGGTGCCACCGACCGCGACGAAGTCGGCCGCTTCGGCCTGAGCCCCCTCGACCTTCACGACGTCCGCGCGGGCCTGGTCGGAGGATCCGTCGGAGGCGCAGCCTGCGAAGACCGGCAGGGCCAGTGCGAGCGTACCGACGACGATCAAGCGGCGTGGGCTGAGGTTTCGCTTCATTGCAGGCTGACCCCTTGGTCTTGTCGCTCGTACCCACGGCGCGTAATGCCAACGAGACGAAGCGATCGCCCGCGGGTTTCGCCCCTGGTGGCCTTTCGCGGAGGAAATAATAGCAGATCATACCATTCGTCGCCATCAACCGATCCGCCCATTCCGGGGAGAGCCAGCGAGAGACCATCTACGCTTCCCCCCCATGACCCAGCCCTGGGACGCGGGCGACACCGAGTCGGCCGGCGCCGTCCCCAATCGCGTCGGCAGCGTCGTGACGGTCGTCGCGGCCGCGCTGGTGCTCGTGGCCTCGTTCCTCCCGTGGCTCGAGCTCGACCTCGGCCTCGATGTCCACGCGACCTGGAACGCCTGGGAGGAACAGGACGCGGGCCTGTCGGTGGTCGCCACGCTCGTGGTCGTCGGCGCAGGCGTCTTCGCGGCCGTGTGGCTGGCCCTGTCGGGCCAGCCGAAGAACGCGACGCGCGGTACCCACCTCGCGGTCGGCGTCGTCGCGATCAGTGCCGGTGTGCTCGCCGGGCTCCTCGCGCTGATCCGGTACGGCTCCGTGTACGACGACCTCGATTCCGTACGGTTCTTCGACGCCGCCGACGTGCTCTCACCCGGGCCGGGCTTGCTCCTCGCGATGGTGGGCATGCTGGGCCTCCTGGGCGGAGGCATCGTCGACGTTGTGACGAGCCGGCGCACGGGCACCGCCGCGCGCACGACCACCACGGGATGGGCCACGCCGACGGGGTGGGCTCCACCGGCCGCCACGACCGCCCCGCCGGAATCGACCGCTCCGTCGACCCCGGCGGGAACCGCTCCCTGGGCGGCGGATCTCCCGGTGGCGCCGCAGCAGCCCACGCAGCCGGTGCCGCAGCAGGCGCCCGCGGAGCAGGTCCGGGCACCCGCGGGTCAGTTCCCGGCCGCGTGGCACCCCGATCCGATGCGTCGCTACGAGTTCCGCTACTGGGACGGCACGCGCTGGACCGAGCACGTCTCGACCGGTGGGCGGGTGGGCTCCGATCCGATCTGAGCGACCGGCGCCGGATCAGGGGCGCGGCGCGCTACGTTGCCGCGACGGTCCCGAGCAGGCACAGGACCGAACTCACGACGGTCTCGATGTCGTCTCGTAGTCCCCGCATGCTCGTCGAAAGCGACGCCCTCGCGGCGGTCGGCGGAATGACACGGCTCCGGTCGTGGGCCAACGCGGGCCAGTGTCGCGCTCGCAGGTGACGATGGGGTCACCGCAGTGTGAACGGACGGTCAAACCCCGACGGCGATCAGAAGAACACGGCGCTGATCGCGGAGGCGATCAACGCGAGCACCAGGCCGGCGATGATGACGATGGCGACGAGCTGTTGCTGTTTCCGGCGCATCGCTCCCTCCGTCGCGAGTGTGGCGCGCTTGGGATTCCCGGGCGAACCGGCCGCGGGCGAGCCGCTAGCGTGGCCCGGGGAAACCCGGGGGGGTGGGCTGATGCGGGGCTCGTGGTTGCTCGTCGCGCTCGTGCCACTCGTGGCCGGGTGCACGGCGGGTGGCGACGGCTCGGATTCCGCCGCGACGACCGGGGTACCCCCTCCGACGGTCGAGGTCGCCACGCTCAACGCGCTCCACGGCATCGACCCGCGGATCTGTCCCGAGGAGACCGACTTCTGTGAGGCGCCCGCGCGTCTCGAGCTGCTCTTCGACGCGATCGAGACCGCGGGATGTCCCGACCTGGTCGGGCTCCAGGAGATCGGGCCCCGCCAGACGGAACTGGTACCCGAGCGGTTGCCCGCGTTGTGCGACGGCGCCTACGAGCTCGTGTTCAACCCCGAGGCGGAACCGTCCAACACGGTCGACCAGGAGATGGTCCTCACCCGGCTCCCCGTGCTGGACGAGGCATACGTCGACCTGGCCAACTTCCCGTGGGGTGCCCAGTGGGTCAGGGTCGACTCCGACCTGGGCCCGATCGACTTCGTCACCACGCACCTCGCGAGCAGCGCGAACAATCCCGATTGCGATGCCTCGAACTGCCCCCAGCCGCTGTGCGAACCGGGCCTGGAGACGGGAACCTGCCAGTCCCGCCAGCTGCTCGAGTTCCTCGACGAGCGAAGGGATCCTTCCGGGATCGCCATCATCAGCGGCGACCTGAACCAGCCGGTCGAACACCCCCGGATCACGACCTTGCTGGATGCAGGCTTCGCCGACGCCTGGACCGCGGCAGGGAATCCGGAGTGTGACCCGGCGACCGGCGAAGGGTGCACGTGTTGCACCGGGACCGGGCGCACGCTCGACGGGCTCGACGATCCGCAACAGACGTTCTCCGAGCGCATCGACTTCGTCCTGGCCCGTGCGCCCGACGACTGCGCGCTCGCCTTCGATCCCGACCGAACCGGGCCCTTCGCCGGGGAGCCGGTGGAACCACCGGTCGACGGGGTCGTCTGGGCGTCGGACCACGGGGGCGTACAGGCCGCCTTCTCCTGCAACGGAACGGCGTAGGGGCCCGATCGGAACTCGGGGTCGCGCTGTGCGATCCTGGTAGCTCTCGTGACCCGCCTCATCCGATTCCTCTTCATCGTGGGGGTCGGGGGCGTTGCGCTCGGCGTTGCCTTCGCGCTCTTTGCTCCCGGCCTGCTCCGCCTGTCCGAAGCTGCCGAGTCCCAGGCGTCGGTGGCGGATCAGCTCGCGCCCGTCGCGCAGCGCTCCATCGTCTACGACGCCAACGGTACCGAGATCGGACGCTTGGGTCTGGAGAACCGGGAGACCGTCGAGCTCGACGAGGTCCCCCAGGTGGCGATCGACGCGGTGATCGCCATCGAGGACCGCAGCTTCTGGACGAACCCGGGGATCGACCTCGAGGCGATCGGTCGAGCCGCGATGAAGAACCTGGGCTCGGGTGACGTGCTCCAAGGCGCGTCGACGATCACGCAGCAGCTCGTCAAGAACCGCGTGCTCACGCCCGAGGTGTCGGTGAGTCGGAAGTTGCGCGAGCTCGTGCTCGCCTACCAACTCAACACCGAGCTCAGCAAGCAGCGGATCCTCACCGAGTACCTCAACACCGTGTACTTCGGTGAGAACTCCTACGGCATTCGCGCGGCGTCCGAGCGGGTCGCGGGCAAGCCGCTCGGTGAGCTCGACACGTGCAGCGCCGCGCTCCTCGCGGGGCTCATCCAGTCCCCGTCCGCCTACAACCCCTTCGACAACCCGGAGGCCGCCCTCGAACGCCGCCAGGAGGTCCTCGAGGCGATGGTCGAGGAGGGCTACATCGACGAGGACGCGCAGGCGTTCTGCAACTTCCTGCCGCTTCCCACCTTGCGCCCACCCGCCGAGCTCCGGCCCAACAACTACTTCGTCGAGGAGGTGCAACGGCGGCTGCTGAACGACCCCCGGCTCGGTGAGACCGCCGAGGATCGCGAACAGACGCTGCTCACCGGCGGCCTGCGTATCTACACCACCGAGGACCCGCGTCTGGCCGAGATCGCCAAGCGGGCCGTCGACGAGATCGTGCCCGACCAGCCGACCTTCACCGCCGCGATCATCGCCATGGACCCCAAGACCGGCGCGGTGAAGGCGATGGTGGGTGGGCGCGATTTCTCCGAGACCCAGTTCAACCTGGCCGTGCAAGGAACCCGCCAGCCGGGTTCGGCGATGAAGCCGATCACGCTCGCGACCGCGCTCGAGCAGGGCTACTCGGTCGAGGATCGCATCAGCGGCTCGAGCTGCTCGTTCGACATCGGTGAGGACAAGCCCTACACCCCCGGCGGGACCACGGCCGGGACGGCGACGCTGCGTTCGCAGACGGAGAACTCGATCAACTGCGCGTACGTGCGGCTCAACAAGGCGATCGGGCCCCAGAACGTCGTCGAGATGGGGAACCGACTCGGCATCACGTCCGAGCTGGGCGCGAACTTGTCGCTGACCTTGGGTACGAGCTCCGTCTCGCCGCTCGACATGGCTACCGCCTTCTCGACGTTCTCGGATGGCGGGGTCCGCCACGATCCGGTCTTCGTGACCAAGGTCGAGACATCCGACGGCCAGCTGGTCTTCGAGGAGAACTTCCCCGGGGAGCAAGTCCTCGACCCGAACATCGCTTACACGATCACCGACGTCCTCCAGGGTGTGATCAGCGGCGGCACCGGCACCCGCGCCCAGATCCCGCGCGCGGCCGCGGGCAAGACAGGATCGACCGACCGCAACGTCGACGCCTGGTTCGTCGGGTACTCGTGTGACGATCTGACCGCGGCCGTGTGGATGGGAGACCCCAACTCGACCGTCAACGAGATGCGCAGCGTCGGTCAGTTCAGCCCCGTCTTCGGCGGGACCTACCCGGCCATGATCTGGAGCCGGTTCATGAGCGAAGCGCTCGCCGACGCGCCGCCGTGCTCGTTCCCGCCTCCCGACAAGTCCAAGTGGCCGGCGCCTCGGGCCATCAGCGAGAACGGTCGTGGCGGAGACGTCATCGCGTTGCCGGGACCGGTTTCCCCGACTCCGACCGCGCCGCCAGCGCCGGCTCCGACCGCGCCGCCCGAAACCGCGCCGCCCGAGACCGCGCCGGCACCGACTGCGCCGCCGTCGACTGCGCCGCCTTCCACCGCGCCGCCGTCGACCGCGCCGCCGTCGACCGCGCCGCCGTCGAGCGGTCCGTGACGCGGGCGGGCGCGCGCCGGCCTCGCCGGTAGGCTCCGCCGGCGATGGGGCCGCTCGACACGCTGCTCGAGATCCAGGCGCACGACACCGCCGTCGATCAGATCCGTCATCGCCGTGCGGCCATTCCCGAGCGCGCCGAACTGGAGGAGCAGCAACGGAACGCGGCCGGGCTCGACGCCCGCATCGCAGCGTTGGCCGCGCGACGCGACGACGTCACGAAAGAGGAACGGCGATTCGCCGACGAGGCCGCGAGCCTCGAGGCCAAGGCGAAGGACGAGGAGCGGAAGCTCTATTCCGGTGAGATCGCCTCGCCCCGGGAGCTCCAGGCACTCCAGGCCGACGTCGACCAGCTCCGGCGGCACCAGCAGGGGGTCGAGGACCGTGAGCTCGACGTGATGGAGCAGCGCGAACGAATCGAGTCCGAGCTCACCGAAGCCGAGCGCGCGCGACACACGATCCAGGAGGAGCTCGAGCGAATCGGCTCGATCATCGCTGACCGGGAGGCCGACTGCGATGCCGAGCTCGCCCGTGAGCTCGAAGCGCGCGGCCCGCTCCTCGGCCAGATCCCGGAGCAGGTCCTCGCCGCCTACGAGCGCACCCGCGCGTCCGGAGCCGTCGGGGCGGCGCGGCTCGTGGGCGACACGTGCCAGGGCTGCCACCTCTCCTTGCCCGCGACCGAGGTCACGCGGATCCGCAGACAGCCCGCCGGCTCGATCTCGTTCTGCGAGAACTGTGGTTGCATCCTCGTGCCGTCGTGATCCTCTGGCTCACGGCGGGAACGATCATCATCACCTGGATGGTCCTGCACGACCCGGTCGCCGACCATCGTTTCGCGGCGCTCGGCGCGCTGTTGCCGCTCGCCATCGACCTCGGCTTCCGCCGATGGGGAATCGGCCACACGTTGCTGGCCGCCGCCGTGCTGCTCACGGCGGTGATGGTCGCGACGGTCCGCCACCGACGGCTGCGACGGCGCGTCGTGTTCCTGCCGTTCGGCATGCTCTGCGGGTTGCTGCTCTCCGGCGCGTGGACGCAGAACGAGGTGTTCCTCTGGCCCGTCCTCGGCACCTCTTTTTCCGACGTGGCGCTGCTTCCGTCGCCGGGGCTCGTCGTGCTCGAGGAGCTCGCGGGCCTTGCGGGATGGTGGTGGATCTGGCAACGGTTCGGGCTGGCTGATCCGGCCCGCCGCCGGAGCTTCCTCCGCGCGGGTCGCCTGTATCTCCGTGAGGGTGCGCAGTGATCGCGTTCGTACGTCACGGCGAGAGCGAGCACAACGAGCAGGGGCGACTGGGAGGCTTGCTCGACGCGGCGTTGACGGACCGAGGTCGCCGACAGGCGACTGCAGTCGGACGGGCACTCGGAGCCGAGGAACCCGTGATGGTGCTGGCCAGCCCGCTCGCCCGCGCCCGGCACACCGCCGCGGCGATCGCCGATGCCGCCGGCGTCGACGTCGTCGTCGACGACCGCCTCGTCGAACTCGACTACGGGGAGTGGGACGGCCGGCCCGTCGCCGACGTCCCCGCGTCCGACTGGCGGCGCTGGCGCGACGATCCCGACTTCGCCCCGCCGGGCGGTGAGAGCTTGCGCTCGGTGCGGGCGCGCGTCGTCGCGTTCTCCGAGGAGCAGCTCGACGGGGCGGCAGGAGCAGGGCTCGTCGTCGCGGTGAGCCATGTGTCGCCGATCAAAGCCGCGCTGGCCTGGTCACTCGGCGTGGGCGACGAGGTCGCGTTCCGCGCCTTGCTCTCGGTCGCGTCGGTGACCCGCGTGGGTGTCGGTCCGCGCCTGCTGAGCTTCAACGAGACCGGGCACCTCGCGGGCGTCTGAGGTCGCGGCCGGCGCCCGGTGCGTAAAGGGTAGAATTAAACCCTCGATTCCTCCCGGAACCGTCCGAATGGGACAGTAGCGGTTCCGACCGATCGGAGGCGTGTGCGTCGAGACGAGATTCGTCGCTGCCGGATCTGCACCACGATCATCCCCTCCCACACGATCGAACGCTGCCCGCGGTAGGGCCATCGCTTGGGGCCTGACGAACGACCACCCCCTCCACAGGCACGGAGTGTGTCGCCCGGCTCGGAAAACGCGCCCGTGGTTCCGAGCGCTCCACAAGGGCCCTCGCTCCGCCACCGGCGGCGCCGAGCACGCCCGCGCCGCCCTGGGCCATGGTGCCGGAGTGGCAGAGTCCGCCGCCGCCGAAGCGTCGGCGGTGGCCCATCGCGCTCGGGTCGATCGTGGCGGTGGTCGCGCTGGCGGCGGCGGCGTTCGTCGTTCTCGACCCGCTCGGGGACGATGTCACCTGGGATCCGGAGATCGAGCGCCTTGCCGAATTCGTGGAACGCGAGCGCGGCCTCGACTTCGATCACCCGGTCGAGGTCGAGTTCGTCGACGCCGACGCCTACACGAGGAGCTTCCGCCAGCAGGCGGAGCTAGATGATCAAGCGCTCGCGGACCTCGCCGACTTCTTCGCCGCGATGCGCGCGATGGGTCTCGTTTCGTCCGAGTTCGACGCCAAGGAGGTCGTCCAGGAGTACGGCGGAGAGGGAACCGTCGGTTTCTACGACTACGAAGCGGAGCGACTCGTCGTCAAGGGCGTCGGCCTGTCCCCGTACGTGCGGGGAACGGTCGTGCACGAGCTGACCCACGCGCTCGACGACCAGCACTTCGATCTCGGCCGCGCGTTCGAGGAGAACGACCTCACCGATGGCGAGGTGTTCGCGCTCCGGTCGGTCTCCGAGGGAGACGCCGTGACCACCGAGCAGGCGTACGTCGAATCGCTGCCTGCGGCCCAGCAGGATCGATATGCGGAGGAGGAGTCCGGGGAGATCGAAGGGGCCGATCTCGCGGCGGTTCCTGAGGCCGTGCTCCTGGGCGAGAGCGCTCCCTACACCTTCGGCCCGCCGCTGGTCTGGGTCGCCGAGGAACGGTGGGGCGACGCGGGGCGTAATCGGCTCTTCGAGGCCCCTCCACGCTCCGAGGAGCAGGTGATCGATCCGACCGCGTTCCTGGGCGGTGACACGCCGGCGGACGTTGCGACCCCCGCCCTCGACGCTGCTGCGGAGGAGGTCGGCTCGGGCGACTTCGGCATGCTCACCCTGGCGATCATGCTCGGCGAGCGCATCGAGCCCCGTCGGACGGTCGATGCAGCGCTCGGCTGGAACGGCGACTCCTACGTCATCTTCCGGGAGGATGACCGCATCTGCCTGCAGGGCACGTTCGTCGGGGACGGCGAAGCGAACACGACGGAGATCGCCGACGCGCTCGCGGACTGGGCGGCCGCGATGCCGTCGGGCGCGGCCTCGACCGAACGGACGGGGGACGCAGTGTCGGTCCGGTCGTGCGACCCGGGCGCGAATGTGCCGAAGGGAACAGGCGGCGGCGCCGAGGCGTCGGGGTTGCTCGCGCTGCGCGCCTCGTCGTATGCGGAGGTCTACGGCGAGTCGGGTGACGAAGAGGTGGCGACGTGCGTCGCGGACGCGTCGCTCGACCTCTACGATCGTGTCGGTACGCAGATACTCGACGAAGCCAGCGAGCTCGACCCCGAATTGGCCAACGAGCTGACCCAGTGGGCGGTGCAGATGGGGGCGGACTGCGGGGCCTGAGTCGGCCCTCCCCGATCGTCGTGAGTCAGCTCCCCGATCTCGGGTGCGCGGCGAAGAAGTCCCAGATCGTCGCGGAGGCGTCGAGCGCGTCGCTGGGCTCGTCCAGGAGGCGCGAGAGTCGCCGACCGCCGGGCCACGAATGGCCACCGTCGTCGATGGTGAGCAGCTTGACGGCGGTGCCCGCGTCGCACTCGCTCCACGTCTCGGTCCGCACGGGTGGGTCGTCGGTGGTTGCGGTCTCGTCGGTGCAGCCGTCGGCCCGCCGGAACGTCTCGATGCCGTCGAGTACGGGCGGACGGTCCTGGCGGACGATGCCCTTCTGATTGCGTCCACCCTCGAAGCGGACGTTGCGGTCCTCGAGGCCGTGGATGTGCAGCAGCGACACAGGCTCCGAGGGCGAGCAGTCGACGAAGAGCGTCGCTGCCACCGGCGCGATGGCGGCCACGCGATCAGCTGCCTCGCACGCGAGCCGGTACGCCATCATGCCGCCGTTCGAGATCCCGGTGGCGAACACCTGGCCGGGATCGACGCCGAACTCCGACTCGAGCTCGTCGATCACGGCCTCCAGGAATGCGACGTCGTCGATGTCGTCCGCCTGCGCCTCCCCGCAGCAGCCGCCCGCGTTCCACACGTAGCTCTCCGAGCGGAACAAGCGCAGCCTCGAGGGCGTGCCCTGCGGGTAGACCGCGAGGAACCCTTCACGTCGCGCGACCTCGTCGAAGCCCGTCTGCTCGACGGTGCCGTCGATCGATCCACCGCCGCCGTGGAGGACGAGCACGGCGGGCACGCCGTCGCGGCCGTCGACGCTCTCGGGCACCAGCACGCGGAATTCACGGTCGCGTCCGTCGACGGTGAGCTCGACGTGTTCGACGTGCGTGCCGACCGGCACGGTCTGACTGTGGTCACCGTCGGACCTGCACGCGGACGCACCGAGCGCGATCGCGAGGAGCGCGGCCATGACGTAGCGGGGGCTCACTCGCGCAGTATCGCCCACGGATGATCGATGCGAGTTGCGGTCAGAAGACGAGCGGCAGGTCGTGGGCCTGACGAATCCCGGGCGAGAAGGAGAGCGCGGCGTCGG